>JANXPZ010000112.1 GCA_025357055.1 Candidatus Eiseniibacteriota bacterium
CGCGCGGCCCGGGCTGCGCGCGACGGCGATGCGTGGTAATGCTCTCGCGCGGCCCCGACCGCCGCAGGAGGTCACCCACTCATGAGAGCCGTCGATCCCACGAACGGGGAACTGATCCGCGAGTACCCGGAGCACGACGAGGACGAGATCGCCCTTCGACTCGAGCGCGCCGACGCCGCGTTCCGGGCCTGGAGCCTGCGCCCGGTGAGCGAGCGCGCGGCCCTGCTGCGCTCCCTGGCGGGCGTCCTGCGCGCGGACCTCGCCTCCCACGCCGAGCTCATGACCGCCGAGATGGGCAAGCCCATCCTCCAGGCGGAGGCGGAGGTCGCGAAGTGCGCGACGACCTGCGACTGGTTCGCCGACCACGCGGCAGCCATGCTCGAGCCGGAGTTCGCGGCCACCGAGGCGACCGCGAGCTTCGTGCGATTCGACCCGCTGGGCGTGGTGCTCGCGGTCATGCCCTGGAACTTCCCGTTCTGGCAGGTGATCCGCTGCGCCGTGCCCGCGCTGGCCGCGGGGAACACGGTCGCCCTCAAGCACGCCTCGAACGTCCCGGGCTGTGCGCTCGCGCTCGAGGACCTCTTCCGCAAGGCCGGCTTCCCCGGGGGCGCCTTCACGACGCTGCTGATCCCTGCGCGCGGCGTCGGCGGGCTGATCGCGCACCCGGCAGTGCGCGCCATCTCGCTCACCGGGAGCGAATCAGCGGGGCGGCAGGTGGCCGCACTCGCGGGAGCCTCGCTCAAGAAGACGGTGCTCGAACTGGGCGGCTCGGACGCCTTCGTCGTGCTGGCGGATGCCGACATCGAGCACGCCGCCCGCCAGGCGACCCTGGCCCGCACCCTCAACAACGGTCAGAGCTGCATCGCCGCCAAGCGCTTCATCGTCGAGGAACCGGTCGCCGCGCGCTTCGAGGCGGCGTTCATCGCGGGCATGGCCGCCCTGCGCGTGGGCGACCCGCGCGACCGCGCGATGCAGATCGGCCCGCTGGCCCGCATGGACCTGGTGGATGAGCTGGAGGACCAGGTGAGACGCACGCTCGCCGCCGGCGCCGCACTGCGGCTGGGAGGGCGGCGGCAGGAGGGCCCGGGCTGTTTCTTCCCTCCCACCGTGATCACCGGGGTCGAGCCCGGCATGGCCGCCTTCGACGAGGAGACCTTCGGCCCGCTGGCCCCGGTGACGCGCGCCCGGGACGCCGGGCACGCGCTGGAACTGGCGAACCGCTCGCGCTACGGGCTGGGCGCCAGCCTCTGGACCGCGGACGTCGAACGCGGCCGCGCGCTCGCAGCGCGCTTCGAGGCGGGCGCCGTGTTCGTGAACGAGACCGTGAAGTCCGACCCGCGCGTGCCCTTCGGCGGGGTGAAGGGCTCGGGCTACGGCCGCGAGCTGGCGGCCTTCGGACTGCGCGAGTTCGTCAACGTCAAGACGGTCTGGGTGGGGTGAGATCGCACGCCCCCGGGCAGGCGGCCAGGGGGCGTGTGGGAACGCGGCCGGGGAGCGCTCTCAGGCGCTCCACATGAACGCCCCGTACGAGGCGTCGGGCACGGAGAAACGCACCAGGTCCGCCGCGGGCAGGCTCTCGACCGGCACGCCACCCTGCATGAGCTGCACCAGCAGGTCCACGTTGTCGCCAGCCTTCAGGCCCAGGCTCGCGAAGGGCAGCCCCAGTTCGAGCACGGTCCCGACGTGGCATTCGCCGCCCGGGATGGGTGCGACCACCGCGCCCTCCGCGCGGGACACGACCGGGCGCGCGCCCGGCTCGAGCCCCTGGATCATGACGCGCACCGGGTGCGGCGCCAGGAAGTCGAGCAGCAGGTCGTACTCCGCGCCCGGCGGGGCGTTCGCGATGAAGTCGAGCCGCACGTAGAAACGGGCGTCGTCGTAGCCGAAGTACAGGTCGCGGCCGATCCCGGCATCGCGGTGCATCGAGCCGCCACCCGCACCCAGCAGGTGACGCCCGGCCGCGTACCACTCGTAGAAGTGGGTCGGCCGGCCGTCGATCGTCGGGTGCACGAAGCCCAGCGGCTGCGTGGCCAGGTCGGGGCGATGGGTGAAGCGCGACACCGCGACCTGCAACCAGCTGGGGGCGGACAACCCCGCCCGCTCGTAGACGGCCTGCAGGTGCTCGCGGAAGATGCGGTCGAAGAGCCCCTTGTCCTCGGTGAAGTGGTCCTCGCCGAACCACCAGAACCAGTCCGAGCCCTCGGCCGCGTAGAGGGATTCCCACGCGGTCGGGCAGTCCTCGGGGGTCTTGCGCGCTTCGACCAGCGCGCGGCGCGCCCGCGCCAGCAGCTCCCAGGCCCGGTTCTTCTCGGGGTGCCCGATCCAGATGTGGAAGTCGGCATCGATCCAGGAGCCGGAATGGAGGTCGCGCAGTTCGGCCGAGGCCGGCGTCTGCGCCAGCACTTCCGAGGGCGTCACCGTGCGGATGTCGGGCGCGGCCTCGAGCGCGGTGTAGAGCGCCTCCAGGAACGGCCCGCCGTCGGCCGGGTAGTTCTCCCAGCAGTTCTCGCCATCGAGGATGACGGAGACCAGCGGGCGCCGCCCCGGGATGGCCTGCTCGCGGGCGATGCGGCGCAGCCGCCCGATGAAATCGGCGACCGCCTCCGCAGTCTCCCAGTGGTAGTAGACGAATCCGATGCGGTCCGAGAGCTCGCGGTCGCGGAAGAAGAAGTCGACCGGCCCGGCCGCGGTCCGGTAGCGCCACGGCTGGTAGAGCAGGGAGTGGTGACGCTCCCCCATCGGCAGCGACTGCCACAGCACCCCCTCGTCGGTGGCCAGCCAGCGCACCCCCACGCGCGCCGCCAGCTCCACGGCCTCCGGGCTCACGCTGCCCTCCGGCGGCCACATCCCCGCCGGACGTGTGCCGAAGGCGAGCGCATGCCGGTCGAAGGCGCGCTGGATCTGGCGTTCGGCGTCCTCGGGCGCGGAGAACAACTCACCCGGCAGTGCGATCTCGGGGCGTGCGCGGCGCGCGGCGCGGGAGTCCACCAGCAGCGGCAGGATCGGATGGTAGTAGGCCGACTCGGACAGCTCGATCTGCCCGCGCTCGGCCAGCGCCCGGTAGGCCGGGATCACCCGGGCGACGATGCGGCCGTAGAGCGCCAGCAGGCCGTCGCGATGCTCCTCGAGGAAATCCCCGCTGGTGGCCGCGGCCGCGGCCGCCTCGGGCTCCCCGAGCAGCAGCGGGTCGAGCCAGGCGAGCAGGAACCAGCACTCGAGCGCCAGGATCTCCGCGAAGGTGGGCTCGCTGACACCGGAGCCGCGCGCACGGGCGACCCGCAGGCCCAGGGCACGGTAGCGCGGCCAGCGCTCCAGCGCGTGCCGCGGGGCGGCGGAACAGCGCGACAGGACCACCGCGCGCTCGCTCTCCGTCAGGCTCTCGACCGGCCGGGCGAGCAGGTCGAACAGACTCTCGCGGCCACCGGCCGCAGCCTCGGCGAGTTGATCCAGCAGCGAGGGGACGAAGTTGAAGGTGGCGTGCACACCCGGGTGGGCCTCGAGGTGCAGGGCCATGTCCAGGTAGTCCTTGGTGGCGTGCAGGCGCACCCAGGGCAGCAGGGCCCGGCCCTCGCGGGGACTGCGGTAATCCGGCTGATGGTGATGCCAGAGAAAAAGCAGATCGACCGGGGACTGCTCGCTCAAGGCGTCCTTCCCGAGCGGCCGGCCGCCTCAGCGCGGCGCAGCAGCCAGCTCTGCCCGCAGCATGCGGGCGCGATTCGCGTTCGAGGTCTCCCCATACTCGTCGACCAGGCGCTTCAGCGTCAGATCGGCTTCCTTCGGCTGATTCAGCTGCCGGTAGCAGCGCGCGGCTGCGTAGAGGAACTCGGCCGACGATTCGCGGTCGAACTTGCCCACCAGGCTTTCGTAGACCGGGGCGGCCTCCTTGAACTGCAGGTCGCTCTCGAGCGCATAGGCAAGGCTGCGGCGCGCGGCATCCGCGAGCAGCCCGGACTTCTTCTTGGCGAGGTAGAGCCGGTACTCCGCCGCCGACTCCTTGAACTTCCCGAGCCAGAACTGGTCGTCTCCCGCCAGCCGATGCGCATCGATGCCGCTCGGGCTGTTGGGCCACTGCTCGATGACCTGCCGTGCGATCGGGAGCGAGCGATCGTAGGCGCCCTGCCAGAAGTAGAGGTTCGCCTCGGCGAGCTTCCCGGCTGCCTGCTCCTCGTCAGCCGCTCGGGCGCGCAGGGTGAAGAACGCGCCGACCACGATCACGGCGATCACGCCCAGACCGATCAGCAGCATCCGTCCGTAGCGCGCCCAGCGGGAAGAAATCGAATCCAGGAGCTGTGCACCCGGATCCTCCAGTCGAGCCGACTCTCGCTCTAACGTCAAGACACTCCTCCGGTTCGAAGGACACGCTCAACCCCGGACCGAGGTCGAGTGAACACCGACAGACGGAGAACCTTATCCCGTGGCCGGGCGACCGTCAAGCCGCGCGGCAGCCCCCTGGGCCACCCCCCGGTCAGGGCGCGCAGCGCACGCACGCCACCGTTCCGTGGGCGCGCACCAGCATCTCCGCCGGCGTCCCGCACGAAGGGCACTTCGGCAGGTCGGGGCGCCCGCGCGCCACGTCCACCAGGCTCTTCAGCCGCACGTGCACGGCGCCCGAGCGCAGCTCCTGCTCCATGTCCGCGACCGGCCAGGCCCACTCCGAGAGCCCCCAGACCCGCATCTCGGTCCGGATCGCCCAGCGCCCGCGCACCTCCGCGGCGCGCCGGTCCCACTCCAGCTTGATCGAGGTGCTGTCGCCCTGCTCGAGCTCCACCTCGTCGCCGTTCGAAGTGCGGCGCCGCAGCCGCTCCTGCTCCTCCTCGAGCCGCGCCGTGAAGAAGGCGCCCAGCCGCTCGAGCTCGCCGTCGCGCAACCGGCCCATCTGCCGCTCCCACTCCTGCTCACGTTCATCGAGCAGCCGCTCGAAGTGGGCGCGCGTGACCTCCATCCAGCGCGCGCGCTGCTCGGGCTCCAGCTCCTCCTCCATCTGGTAGAGCCCGTCGCGCGAACGCACGTCCGGCACCTCGGGGGCGCTGTGCCATTCCAGCAGTTCGCCGGTCGGCCCGATCAGCACCACCCAGGGCTCCTGCCAGGGCAGACCACCCCAGCGCGTCGCCACCGCGTGGAACGAGACCCGACGCTCGTAGCGCACGGGCCCCAGTCGCGCCGGCCCCCACGACAGGCCACGCACCTTGCAGACCGTCGCAAGGCCCTCCTCGCTCACCCCGGGCACGTGCGCCAGGGCCGTGCGGCGCGTGAGCACCGGCTCCTCCATCGAGGCCTCGAGGATGCGCCGCCCTGCGCTGCTGCCCGGGGCGGTGAACCACGCCCCGCGCGGCAGGGTCGCGCGCAGCGGATCGAAGACGAGGCGCACGCGCTGGCGGCGCCAGCGGCGGCGCAGGCCCGCCGCGAGGTCCACCTCCCAGTCACCGCGCGCGGCCGGCTTGACCGTGCAGCCCTCGGCTTCGAGCCAGCGGCCCACGAACTCGCGCCACTCGGGCGGCAGGCTGGGGGGCGGCGCGGGCGACATGCCCGTCCCGCTCTTCGACCCCGGCCCGCGCCGCGCATCGGCGCGCCGGGTCGCCGCGCTCTTCGTGGCCCGCGCGCCGGGGCTCATGCCTCGTCCTTCTCGGTCACCGAGGGGAACAGCCAGTCCTCGGAGTCTTTCTGCTGCTGGTAGAGCCGGTGCGCCACCACCAGGTGCTGGGCCAGTTCGGCGAACTTGCGCTTGCGCATCCTCGGGTTGCTGGACTCGGTCCAGCGCCGGAAGACCTCGTCCTCGAACGAGCCCGAGGTCTGCCAGGCCCCGAGGATCTCCTCCATCTCGCCCACCACCAGCTCGAACATGCGGATCTTGCGCTCGAGGATCTCGAGCACGTAGGCCTCGATGGTGCCGCGCGCGACCAGGTTGATGACGTGCACCGGGTGGCGCTGCCCCAGGCGGTGCACGCGCCCGATGCGCTGCTCCACGCGCATCGGGTTCCAGGGCAGGTCGTAGTTGATGACGATGCGCGCGAACTGGAGGTTCCGCCCCTCGCCGCCGGCCTCGGTGCTCACCAGCACCGGCGAGACGGTGCGGAAGTGCTCGAGCGCCTCCTCCTTCTCCCGCCAGCCCAGTTCCCCGTGGAAGATCGACGGCTCCACGCCCGTGGCCGCCAGCGCGGACACGATGGCGTCCTGGGTGGCGCGGAACTGCGTGAAGATGATGGCCTTCTCCCCCGCGAGCCCGTCCAGCACGCGCTGCAGCGTGCGCAACTTCGAGGGGCTCGCCGAGACCACCTCCGCGCGCGCGGCCAGGACCTTGAGGCGCTTCGAGTCGAGTCCGTCCGGACGCTGGGTCAGGCGCACGAGCGTGGCCTGCGCCGCGGCCCACGAGGAGCCCATCTCCTTCTGCAGCACCATGAGCGTGAAGTAGTGCGGGCGCCCGGGCCCGCCGTGCTCACCGTGGACGGCGTCGGCCACGAACTCGCTCACCTGCCGGTAGAGGCCGCGCTCGGCCGCGGTCTGGGTCACCCAGCGGGTCTCCACCTTGCGCGGGGCGAAGACCAGGTCGGTGTCGCCGCGCCGCGTGCGGATCATGACCACTTTGAGCAGGTTGCGCAGCCGGGGCGTGTTGCGCGGCGAGCGCTTGTCGTGCCCCGAGAGGAAGTCGCGGCGGAACTGCGAGAAGGTTCCCACCGTCCCGGGCCGCGTCAGCGTCACCAGGTTGTAGAGCTCGCGCATGTCGTTCTGCACCGGCGTGGCGGTGCAGAGCAGCAGGTAGCGCGGGTTCAGGTCGTTCACGAACCGCCAGCCCAGCGTGAGGTGGTTGCGCAGCCGGTGCGCCTCGTCCACCACCACCATGTCGTAATTGGCGCCGCGCACGCGGCGGCGATGACGCTCGTGCCGCGCGGTCTCGAGCGACGAGATGACCAGCGGGTGGCGGCCCCACTGCCCCGCCGGGCCGCGGGAGACCACGAAATCGAGCTCGAACTTCTCCCACAGCTCGGCCCGCCACTGCTCGCACAGCGAGGCCGGCACCAGCACCAGCACCGTCCGCGTCGCGCCCCGCAGCAGGTACTCCTTGATGACGATCCCGGCCTCGATGGTCTTGCCCAGCCCCACCTCGTCGGCCAGGATGGCGCGCCCGTTCAGGTCGCGCATGACCTTCACGCAGGCCGCGATCTGGTGGGGGAAGCGCTCGACGCCGCGCAGGGAATCGAGCGAGATGAGCCGGTCCGTGCCCGCCCATCCGGACCAGCGCTCGGCCTGCGAGTGCAGCTCGAAGCGCGGGGCCGGCACCGACCGGCCACGTTGCCAGGACTCCATCAGCCGGTCGCCCTGGGCGTGCCAGGCCCGCGAGGGCGACATGGCCTCCCCCGCCGCCGTCGTGGACGCGCCCGCCTCCACGACGTTCCACTCGCGCTGCGCCGAGAGGCGGCGGAGCTGGCCGTCGAAGACCACCTCCAGCACCTCGCGGCCGCGATCGGTGTGGACCTCGACCACGAGCCCCTCGCCGAACTGCGGATGGCGAAGCCGCTGGCCGACCTGGTAGGCCGGGGGGCCCGTCAACTCCACAACGCGGCCTCCTCCCCCGGCGCCGGGATCGTCACCTCGGCCCCCACCCGCTCGCGCAGCAGTCCGGCCAGGGTCTCCGCGGGCCCGACCTCGCCGTGCACCAGGAAGATGCGCCGCGGCGCGGGATCCAGCCGGCCGACCCAGTCCAGGATCTCGGCCTGGTCCGCGTGGGCGCTGAAGCCGTCCAGCGCCGCCACCTCGCAGAGCCGCCGGGCGGGCTCGCCGAAGATGTTCACGACCTCGGCGCCGTCCCGCAGGCGGCGGCCCAGCGTGCCCTCGGCCTGGTAGCCCACGAACAGCACGGTGTTCCTCGGCTCGCCCAGCCCGTAGCGCAGATGGTGCAGGACGCGACCGCCTTCGCACATCCCCGAGCCGGCGATGATGATGCACGGCTCTTCGCGCTCGTTGAGCGCCTTGGATTCCTCCGCGCTGCTCACGTAGCGCAGGCGCGCGAAGCCGAAGGGCGCGCCGCCGTGGTTCACGAAGGCGTCGTGCGTCTCGGCGTCGAAGCACTCGGGGTGCTGCCGGTAGACCCCCGTGGCGACGCGTGCCAGCGGGCTGTCCACGAAGATGGGGACGTCGGGGATCGCGCGACGCTCGATCAGGTCGTGCAGGGTCGCCACCAGCTCCTGCGTCCTGCCCACCGCGAAGGAGGGCACGATGAGCCGGCCGCCGCGCCCGAGCGTGCGCGTCACCGTCTCCTGCAACTCGCGCACCGTCTCCTCCTCGGGCGGGTGCAGCCGGTCACCGTAGGTGCTCTCCAGCACCAGCACGTCCACGCCCGCCGGGACGTCCGGGTCGCGCAGGATGGGCCGCCGGTAGCGCCCGAGGTCCCCGGTCATCCCCAGCCGCAGGGTGCGCCCGCCGCTGCGGAACTCGAAGGTCGTGACCGCCGAGCCCAGGATGTGGCCGGCGTCCCAGAACTCGACCTCGACCCCCTCGGCCAGCGGCCAGGGCTCCCGGTAGCCGTGCGTCTCGAAGCGCTCGAGCGTGGGCAGCACGTCGGCCGGGCGGTAGAGCGGCTTGCGGGGCGGCTGCTTCTTCGCCTGCCCGCGCCGGTTCACGTGCTCGAGATCGCGCTCCATCAGGAACGCGCTGTCGGCCAGCAACGGGCGCGCCAGGTCGGCAGTGGCCGGGGTGAGGTGGATCGCGCCGGGGAAGCCCTGGCGGACGAGCGTCGGCAGGTTGCCGGAGTGGTCGAGGTGGGCGTGGGAGAGCACCACCGCCTCGAGCTCCGCGGGCGCGAAGGCGAACGCGCGGTTCACGCGGTCCGCCTCCTCGCGATGGCCCTGGTAGATGCCGCAATCGAAGAGCCAGGAACGCGGGCCGAAGCGCACCAGGTGGCGCGAGCCAGTCACCGTGCGGGCCGCGCCCTGGAAGGAGATGCCGAGCGGCAGCGTCATCAGAGGCTCGCGTACATGATGAGACCGGCGGAGAGCTGGACGTCGTGGTTCACCTTGCCGTCGAGGAAGATCGCGTGGTAGCGCGCCCCGAGGTCGAAGGCCATGCTCTGCCAGAAGAAACGCTCGACCCCGGCCCCGGCGCTGAGGTAGGCGCCGTCGTTGAACGGGAACTGCTGCTCGCCGCCGTTCAGCGCGAAGACCGGATGCGCGAGCCCCGCGCCGACGCTCAGCATCCTGGTCATCTTCGTGCGGGTGCCGAACATCTGGTAGAAGTCCGCGCCGTAGAGGAACAGATTGAGGCGCTTGTAGGCGCCATCGGCATTCGCGGGCATCGATGAGCCGTCCCAGTAGTTCACCTGCGGCGTCACCGGGCGCACGTCGAGGCCGTGGCTCTCGAACGACAGCCCGAAGCCGCGCTCGTAGCGCATGCGGTAACGCACGCGCACCGCCAGGCCGGGGCCGCTGCCGAACTGGTCGCCCACGTTGCCGTTGTCGAGCAGCGTGCCGTAGAGACCGCTGAGACTCACGCCCACCTGTCCGGGCCGCGGCAGCACGACGATCGTCTTCGCCTGCGCCGTGCCGGCCGCGAGGCCGCCCAGCGCGACTCCCAGGGCGAGCAGCACCGCCATCACGAAGCAGAAGCCATGGATCCGACGCATTCGAGACTCCTTCCTGAAACGATTCCCCTCAGGCACGAGGGTGGAAGGTGCGATGCACCTCCCGGAGATAGGCCCGGTCCAAGTGAGTGTAGATCGCGGTCGTCGCCACCGAAGCGTGGCCCAGCAGCTCCTGTACCACGCGCAGGTCCGCGCCACCGATCAGCAGGTGGGTCGCGAACGAGTGCCGCAACAGGTGCGGGTGCACGCGTCCGGCGATCCCCGCCGCGCGCGCATGGCCCCGCAGGATCTTCCAGAACCCCATGCGCGAGAGCGCCCGGCCACGCGCGTTGGCGAAGACGAAGTCGTGGCGCTCGCGCCGCACGATGAGCGGGCGGGCGCGGTCGAGGTACTCGCGCAACGCGCGCTCGGCCGCCCGGCCGAAGGGCACCGCGCGCTGCTTGTCGCGCTTGCCGATCACCGTGACGAGGCGGTTCGCCAGGTCGAGGTCCGCGCGCTTCAGGCCGCAGACCTCCGAGACCCGCAGCCCGCTGCCGTAGGCGAGCTCGAGCATGGCGCGGTCGCGCGCTCGGAGGGGCTCCTCCCCCGCGGGCTGCGCGAGCAGCGTCGCCACCTCCTCGACGGACAATGCGCGCGGCAGGCGGCGTTCGCGCCGGACCGGCGGCAGCTCGTCCAGCGGGCCGCTCGCGTCCCCGGCGCCCCGCGCGAGCCAGGCGTGGAACCCGCGCAGCGCCGAGCGGCGGCGTGCCACGGTCGCCCCCGAGAGACCGCGCTTCAGGAGCAGCGCGAAGTAGGCGTCCACGAACGTCGTGGTCACTTCGGGCCAGCCCCGCAGTCCGTGACCCGACGCGAAGGCCCGGTAGTCGGCGAGATCGCGGGCGTAGGCGTTCACCGTGTTGTCGCTGAGCCGGCGCCCGCCGCGCAGCTCGTCCAGGAAACCCTCGAGCGGCCCGTCCAGCGCGGGCAGCACCGCGGGCCGCTGGAGCTTCCCGGGCTTCCGGGCGGCCGTGGCGATCGCGCCCCCCGGGCTCATGCCGGCCTCCGCCGGGACTCGTCCGCCGCGGCGGAGGCCGTCCCGCCTGCCGGGCCCGCGAGCCGCATCGCCGCCCCGCCGCGCAGCCGGGCGGCCACGCGCCCGGCCAGCGCCGGCGTCACGTTCGCCCGCCGCGCGATCTCCTCCGGAGCCGCCTCGCTCAGCGCTGCGACCGAGCCGAAGGCCTTGAGCAGCGCCGCTCGCCGGGCCGGTCCCACGCCCTGCACGCCGTCCAGCACGCTGGTGAGGCGGGCGCGCCCGCGCAGCTTGCGATGATAGGTGAGGCCGAAGCGGTGGGCCTCGTCGCGCAGCCGCTGGAGCGCACGCAACGCGGGGCTGCGCCGTGGCAGCGTGAGCGGATCCCCCGACTCGCGCACCACCGTCTCCTCACGCTTGGCCAGCCCGATCAGCGGCACCGGCCGTGTCGCCACGCGGTCGAGCGCGGCGCGCGCGGCACGGACCTGGCCAGCGCCGCCGTCCACCACCACCAGGTCGGGCCGCGGCTCCTCCCCCGACTCGACCCGCGTCCAGTAGCGCTCCACCGCCTCCTCGATCATCGCGAAGTCGTCGGGCCCCGGCCGGAGCACCCTCATGCGCCGGTAGAGCCCGGTGCGCGCCCGGCCGTTCTCCGAAGCCACGACCGCGGCCACCGCACCCTCGTCGCCCAGGTTCGAGATGTCGAAGCACACGATCCGCCAGGGCGGTTCGGCGAGCGCCAGCGCCTTCTGCAGCTCCAGCGTCTCGGGCGAGAAGCGGGAGCGCCGGCCGGCGGAGCGCGCGGCCAGGTCCTCGAGCGCGTGCGCCGCGTTGCGCTCGGCCGAGAGGAGCAGCGCGCGTGCGCGCCCACGGCGCGGCACCCGCAACTCGACGCGGTGGCCGGCGCGCGCGCAGAGCGCTTCGAGCGTCACTCCGGCATCGGCCGGCGGGGCGGCCACGACGATCTGCTCCGGCACGGGCGCGCCGGCGAGATAGTGCTGTGCCAGGAACTGCTGCAACAACGCCTCGTCCCCGAGGATGTCCGCCCGGTCGAGCAGGCGCGTCTCCTTCGCCACGACGCGGCCGCCCCGCAGCAGCAGTGCCGCCACGGCGGCGCGCCGGCCGTGGCGCGCGAGCCCCAGCACGTCGGTGTCGCGGCCCGCGGGGCTCACGACCCGCTGCGGCACGCGCGCCTGCTCGAGCATGGCGATCTGGTCGCGCAGCCGGGCGGCCTCCTCGTAGCGGCGGCCGCCGGAGGCCTGTCCCATGCGCTCGCGCAGGGTGTGCAGCAGTTCGACGTCGCGGCCCGTGAGGAAGAGCAGCAGCCCGTCGACGATGGCGCGATAGGACTCCGGGGTCAGTCCCGCGCGCGTCGTGCACGGTCCCGCGCAGCGCCGGATGTGATAGTAGAGGCAGGGCCGGTTCGCGCGGCGGTACTCCGCGAAGTTGCGGCAGGTCCGCACCGGGAAGATGCGCCGGACCTCGCGCAGCGTGCGCCGCAGGTGCTTCACGTCCGTGTACGGCCCGAGGTAGCGCGCCCCGTCGCTGCGCACCTGGCGGGTGACCGACAGCCGCGGGTAGTCCTCCTGCACGCTCAGCCGGACGTAGGGGAAGGACTTGTCGTCCTTCAGGAGCACGTTGTAGTGCGGCCGGTGCTGTCGGACCAGCGTCGCCTCGAGCAGCAGGGCCTCGGCCTCGGTGTCGGTGAGGATGCTGTCGAGATCCACCGCCTCGGCCATCAACTCGCGCAGCCGGGGGTGCGAGTTCTCCCCGCTCAGGTAGGAGCGGACCCGGGCAGACAGGCTCTTGGCCTTGCCGACGTACAGCACCCCGCCACGGGGGTCCTTGAACAGGTAAACCCCCGGCAGGGCCGGCAGATTGAGGACTTTTTCGCCCAGAGCGCTCAGAAAGGCCTCCGCAGGGACCATGGAGGGTCGCTCGAAGGAAACACGCTACACCTGCCCGCGTCACGCTCAAAGCGCCTTCTTCGCTCCCGCCGGCCCTGCCGGCCCGCCCCGCTTGACACCCCCCGAGCGCGGGCCGTAACGTACACGCCTCATTTCCGTTGCAAGCCGTCCCCAAGGAGGAACGAATGCCGCATCACAAGTCCGCGGCCAAGCGTGTCATCACGAACGAGAAGGCCCGCGTGAGCAACATCGCGGTCAAGAGCCGCATGCGGTCCGCCGTCAAGGCCGTGCGCTCCGCCACCAAGAGGGCCGAGGCCGAGACCGCGCTGAAGGCGGCCATCTCGATCCTCGACCGCACCGCCGCGAAGGGCGTCATCAAGAAGGAGACCGCCAGCCGGCAGAAGTCACGCCTGGCCCTGTTCGCGGCCAAGCTGCCGGCCTGACGCCGATCCGCTGAAGCACGCCGTGGCCGCATCGGCGGCGGCCAGCCTCCCCTTCGAGCTTCCCCTCCGGCCGCCTGTGCCACCCGCCAGGCGGCCGGGCCGTTCGAACGCGTGCCGTTGGCCACGGGTGCGCGGTTCGAGCCGGAAGCGCCCAGGCGGCCGGGGCGGGAACACGAGGGAGTACGGCCAGGACCGGCCCGGGCGGCCGAAGCCCGAAGCGCGTTCGAAGGACTCTGAACGGCGAGCGGACTACTGTGGCCCGCTCCCAGTCGCCAGGACGTCCTCGAGCGTGTAGAGCCCCGGCGCGGCGCCGGCCACGAAGCGCGCGGCGGCCAGCGCCCCGTGCGCGAAGGCCAGGCGGTCCTGGGCGACGTGCCTCAGCTCCAGCCACTCGCCCTCGCCGGCGAGCAGGACCGTGTGGTCGCCCACCCACGTCCCGCCGCGCACGGAGTGCACGCCGATCTCCCCCGCGGCACGCGGGCCCGTGCGCCCCTTTCCGCGGCCGAAGCGCGGCTCGCCACCTTCCCCGCCGCGAGCGGCGGCCGCGTCCCCGGCGAGCGCCAGCGCCGTGCCCGAGGGACTGTCCGCCTTCAGGCGATGGTGTCGCTCGACGATCTCGACGTCCCAGCCGGGTGGCAGTGCCGCCAGCGCGGTCCGCAGCGCCCGGCGCAACACGGCCACGCCGAGACTGAAGTTGGCCCCGCGCACCATGGCCACGCGACGCGCGGCCGAGCGCACCACCTCGTCCTGCGCAGGGTCGAGTCCGGTCGTGCCCGAGACCAGGCCCGCCCCGCGCTGCGCGCACAGCGTGGCCAGCGCCGCGCAAGCCTCCGGGTCGCTGAACTCGACCGCCACGTCCCCGGCCTCGAGCACCCCGGCTACGTCCGCGCTCCAGCCCGAGGCACCCGCGGGATGGCTCGCCGCGCGGTCCACACGCGCCCGGATGACGAATCCGGGACTGCCCTCCACGGCCTGTTCGACCGCGCGTCCCATGCGCCCGGCGGCGCCGACCAGCACGATCGGGATCATGGCCTTCGCCCCTTCGCCGGGGCAGGCGACGCCGCGAGCCGCACACCAGCGGAAGCCGCGGCCGCCAGGATCGCCGCTTCGCTGGCGGGCTCGACCGGGACGAGCGGCAACCGCAGTTCGTTCTCGATCAACCCCATGGCCGCGAGCAGGAACTTGACCGGTCCGGGATTCGACTCGATGAAGAGCGCCTTGAAGAGCGGCAGCAGCCGGCGGTGGATCGCCTCGGCCTCCTGCATCCGGCCGGCCCGCGCATGGTCGCAGAGCGCGCGCATCTCGCGCGGCGCCGCGTTCCCGACCACCGAGACCACGCCGGCCGCCCCGACCGCGATCATCGGCAGGGTGAGCGAATCCTCGCCGCACAGCAGGGTCAGGCTCGTCCGCGCGCGCACGGCACTGGCCTGGTCGAGCGAACCCGAGGCCTCCTTGACGGCCACCACGTTGGGCAGGGCCTGCACCCGTTCGAGCGTCTCGGGCAGGGTGTTCGTCCCGGTCCGGCCGGGCACGTTGTAGAGGATGAGCGGGAGCTGCGTGCTCTGCGCCACCGCCGTGAAGTGCGCCACCTGGCCGCTGGGCGTAGGCTTGTTGTAATACGGGGTCACGATCATCGCCCCGTCCATCCCGCACTCCCCGGCGATCCGGGTGAGCGCGATGGTGTCGCTGGTCGAGTTCGTGCCGGTGCCCGCCACGATCGGGATCCGCCCGCGCACGCGCTCCTTCGCGAAGCGCCACAGCTCGCGGCGCTCCTCCACCGTGCAGGTCGCCGCCTCCCCGGTCGAGCCCGACAGCACCAGGCACTCGGTGCCGCCCTCGATCAGGAAGTCCACCAGCCGCGCGGTCGCCTCGTGGTCGAGGGCGCCCTCCTTGAAGGGCGTCA
>JANXPZ010000041.1 GCA_025357055.1 Candidatus Eiseniibacteriota bacterium
CGCGTTGGTGATCCTGCCCTGCTCGGCCGCCCGGACCAGGCCGGGCCGGGGTGCTTCCTTCTGGCTCATCGTGAGGTATCCCATGGGGAGGACACTTTCACGTTGCAGTTAGGCCGGACAGAATCATGTCGCAGCCACATCGTGCTGGCCGCGGTAGCGGCCGGGGCCGGGCTCGGCTACTCTCCTGCGTCCGCCATGAGCACCGCCACCGCTCTCCTCCGCCCCGTGACCCGCCTGCGCACGTACGCCTCGTTCGTGCGCTTCGAGCACACGCTCTTCACGCTGCCGCTCATCCTGGCCGGCATCTTCAGCGCGCCACGGCCCGCGATGGGTCCGGGGCGCTGGCTGCTGATCGCGCTCGCCGCGGTCGGCGCGCGCACCACGGCGATGTCGCTCAACCGGCTCATCGACCGGCGGCTGGACGCGCTCAACCCGCGCACCCGGGTGCGCGAGTTGCCGAGCGGGAAGATGAAGCCGGCCGAGGCCTGGGGACTGCTGGCCGCGGCGCTGGCTGCGTACGCCGCGGCCTGCTGGGCGCTCGACCCGGCCGGGTTCCTCTACCTGAAGCTGGCGGCGATCCCCATCGTGGTCTTCACGCTCTACCCCTACGCGAAACGCTTCACGCCCTTCTGCCACCTCGGCGTCGGCCTCGGCATGGGACTGGCCCCAGTCGCGGGCTACGTCGCGGCGCACCCGGACCTGGCGCACCCGCTCGCCGCGCTCTGGCTGGGCGCCTTCACGCTCGCGTGGGGGAGCGGCTTCGACATCATCTACTCGACGCTCGACGAGGAGTCGGACCGCGCGAACGGCGTGCGCTCGATGGTGGTGTGGCTCGGTCGCGCGCGGGCGCTCGAGGTCTCGGCGTGGCTGCACCGCGCCGCCCAGCTCTGCCTGGTGCCGATGATCGCGCAGGTGATGATCGCCGCCGGACAACCGTTATCGTCGTTCGCGGCGTTCCCGGCGTTCTTCGTCTGGGCGGGCGTCGGCGTCCTGCTGTACCTCGAGCAGAAGTGGGCGGAGGACGTGAACCTCGCCTTCTTCCAGGTGAACGTCTGGGTGGGTGCGGTGGTGCTCGCCCTGGTGCTGGTGTCCCGCGCGACGGGAGGGGGCTTCTGAGATGGCGCGCTACCTGATCGGCATGACCGGCGCCTCGGGCAGCATCCATGGCGTGGACTTCATCCGGCGCTGTCCCGGCGAGAAGTACCTCGTGCTCTCCGACTGGGCGCGGCAGGTGCTGCACTCGGAGACCGGGCTGACGCCCTCCGACCTCGAGCCGCACGTGAAGCGGATCTTCGCCGACACGGACCTCGCCGCGCCGTTCTCCTCGGGCAGCAACCGCCACGACGCCTTCGTCATCCTGCCCTGCACGGTCTCGACGCTCGCCAAGATCGCGGTCGGCATCGCCGACTCGCTCATCACGCGCGCGGCCGCCGTCGCGCTCAAGGAGCGCATGCGCATGATCGTCTGCGTGCGCGAGACGCCGCTCTCGACGATCGCGCTCGAGAACATGCACAAGCTCTCCCGCGAGGGCGTCATCGTGATGCCCGTCTCGCCGCCGTGGTACGGCAGGCCGCAGAAGCTGGACGACCTCGTGACCGGCTTCACGGACAAGCTCCTCGCGCTGCTCGGCGAAGCGGCCGGTCCGGCCTGGCACGAAGAGGAACTGGAGTGAGTCCGCTCCCCCGGTCCGCCGGCGGGCCGGCGCGCGGGACGGACGCATGAGCGGCTTCCGCACGCTGGGCGGGTTCCTCGCCGATCTCGAGCGCCGCGGCGATCTGCGGCGCGTCGCGCGCGAAGTGGACTGGGAATGCGAGGTCACCGAGATCGCCTGCCGCGAGGCGAAGGCCGGGGGCCCGGCGCTGCTGTTCGAGAACGTGCGCGGGGCGCGCTTCCCGCTGGCCGTGAACGTGCTGGCCGCCGCCCGCCGCGTCGAGTGGGCGCTGGGCCGCACGCCCGCGGCCGTGGGCGCGGAGCTCGAGGAGATCCTCCACGCGCTGCCGCCCCGCCGCCTCACGGACCTCTGGCGCCTGCGCGGCAGCGCCGGACGCGTGCTGGCCATGCGGCCGAAGATGCTCGCGCGCGGCGCCGTGCAGGCGCACGCGCTCGGCGCCGACCTCTCGGCGCTGCCGATCCTCAAGCTCTGGCCGAAGGACGGCGGACGCTTTCTCACGTTCCCGCTGGTGCTCACCGAACACCCCGATACGAAGGTGCGCAACCTCGGCGTCTACCGCATGCACGTCTTCGACCCGCAGACCACCGGCATGCACTGGCAGATCGGCAAGGGCGGCGGCTTCCACTACCACGCCGCCGGGAAGCGCGGCGTGGGGCTCGAGGTCGTGGTCGCGGTGGGCGCCGATCCGGCCACGTTGCTGGCCAGCGTCGCACCGCTGCCCGAGGGCGTGGACGAATTGGCCTTCGCGGGCTTCCTGCGCGGGGCGCCCACGCGGCTCGCGCCCGCGACGAAGCTGCGCATGGCGGTGCCGGCGGACGCCGAGTTCGTCATTGAGGGAGTCGTCGAGGCCGGCGAGCGGCGTCTCGAAGGGCCCTTCGGCGACCACTTCGGGCACTACTCGCATGCCGCCGACTTCCCGGTCTTCCACGTGCGCAACGTCACGCACCGCGCGCGGCCGGTCTTCCAGGCGAGCGTGGTGGGCAAGCCTCCGCAGGAGGACAAGTTCATGGGCGAGGCGGTGCAGGAGATGTTCACCGGCGTGCTCAAGGTGATCCATCCCGAGATCCGCGACCTGTGGGCGTACTTCGAGGCCGGCTTCCACAACCTGCTCGTGGTCGCGGTGGAGAACCGCTTCGCGAAGGAGGCGAAGAAGACCGCGCTCGCGCTGATGGGCACCGGGCAGCTCTCGCTCTCCAAGGTCATCGTGCTGGTGGACGCCGGGGTGGACCCCCGCGACCGCGCCGCGGTGTTCGAAGCGATCGCGCGCAACTTCGACCCGGCCGAGGACCTGATCCTGGTGCCCGGCGTGCCGCTCGACACGCTCGACTTCACCTCCACCACCATGAACCTGGGCAGCAAGCTGGTGCTCGATGCGCAGTCGAAGCCGGGGCGCGTGCCGGACGCACCGCTTGCGACCGTCGCGGACCCGCGAGCCTTCGACGAGCGCATCGCGACCTGGCGGCTGGCCTGGGGCGGTCTGCTGGTGGCGCAGTCGAAGGACGGCGCCGACGGCCGCGCGGTGGTCGAGAGGCTCGTGCACCGCCCCGAGTACGCGGCGGTGAAGCTCGTCGTCGCGGTGAGCGCGGACGTGCCGCTCGATGACGACGAGGCGCTGCTCTGGGGCATCTTCACCCGCTTCGACTGCGCCCGGGACATCGTGCCCGCGCAGACCGAGACGCGCGGAGCGTGGCTCACCTGCCGCGGCCCGCTGGGGATCGACGCGACCTGGAAGCCCGGCTACCCCGAGCCCGTGGCGAACACGCCGCAGCTGGTGGCGAAGGTGGACGGGTGGTGGGGGAAGGGCGCTGCGGGGTAGAGCCCCCGCCACGCTACCCGGCGCGCGCGCGCCGCAGTCGCTGCTGCAGGATCCAGCCCGCCCAGCCGGCGCCGACGAGTGCGAGCAGCGCCCACACCCCGAGCCCCGCGCGCGTCGCCTTCACGGCTTCGCGCATGCCCCGGGTCTCGTAGCGCATCTCCACCCGATGCCTTCCACCCGGCAGCGGGAGCCCGCGGACGAGCAGGTTGGTCGTGGCGATCTGCGCGCGGCTCCCGTCCACCCACGCGCTCCAGCCGGGGAAGTCGCTGTCGGCCACGACCAGGAACGCCCGGTCCGGGGCGGTGGTCTCCAGCACGAGCCGCTCGGGATCGTCCCGGACCCAGCGGATCGCGCACTCCGAGCCGCCCGGGTACGAGCCGGCGACGCTGCGGTCCGTCGTCACCGCGACCATGGCAGGATCGAAGCCGGGATGCGCCATCGCCCGCGCGACCGCGCCTTCGTCCGGCAGCGTCACCACCAGGGGCACCGCGTAGGCGCGCCCGAGTGCGCCCGGGAGCGCGTAGACGTCCGCGTGCTCGTCGCCCGCGATCCGGGTGAGCCCGGGTGCGGGCACGGAGCGGTCGAGATCGAACCAGCTCACGCCCCAGGCCCGCAGCACGGACTGATAGCGCGTGAGCTGGTTCTCCATGACCTGCCCCCACGCTGCCGGGAACGCCCCGTGGTTGCCGGTCAGGCAGCGCGTCCGCCAGCTCACCCAGAAATTGGTGTAAGCCCCGGCGTAGTTGCGCGCCACGAACCGGGGGTCCACCACCGGGCGGGACGCCCCGACATAGACGCGCGCCCCGGTCGGGCCCGCGATGCGGGCGAGGGCCGGCGGCCCGGGCGGCTCCACCGCGGCCGCGGGCCCCGTGGCGCGATGCAGCCCGGGCACGCCGACCGAGACCAGGTCGAGGGCGAGGAGCGCCAGCAGCGCCGGTCGCGTCCAGCGGCGCCCGGCGTGCGTCGGTGAGAGCAGCGCCAGGGCCAGCGCGACCAGCGCGCTGCGCAGCAGCAGGTCGAGCCCCGCCCACTGCGCCGCCACCCGCGCGGCCACCGGCTCGAGGGCCGGCCGCAGTGCGCGCGCCGATTCCGCATAGTGGCCCGCCAGCGGGAACGCGAGCGCGAGCCCCGCGAGCCCGAGGGCTCCGAGCACGATGAACGCCACGCGCCGCGCCCGGCCGGAGCCCGCGGGGAGTTCGGCGGTCGCGCGGGCGAGGCCTCGCGCGACGAGCAGTGCGAGCGCCAGCACCGCGGCGACCAGCACGTAGGACGGCGAGCGGAACTTGCTCCAGAACGGCACGTGCTCGTGCAGGAAGCGGAACACCGGCCCGAGCGTGGCGCCCAGCGAGCAGGCCACGGCCCCGAGCAACACGGTCCACCAGAAGAGCGGGAGCGCCCCGCTCCGGTCCGGGGTCCGCCGCACGCCGAGCAGCGCGAACAGCACGGCGACGATCCCGAGATAGGGCGAGTACGCCGCGACCTGCACACCGCCCCAGTAGGTCGCCCCGCCGAAGCCCACGGCGTGGGGCCACACGAGCGAGAGCAGGTCGCGCCACGCCAGGCTGTAGCGCGCGACCACCTCCATCGCGACGCCGGAACCCGCGCCGGCGCCGCGCGAGGAGAGCCCGCTGTAGAGCAGGGCGGGCCACCACACCGCGGCGCCGACGGTGGCGCCCAGGGCGACGGCCGCGGTCCAGGGCAGGAGTCGCAGCCAGCGCCGGAGCGCCCAGGCCTGCTGCAGCGCGAACGCGAGGATCAGCGCGGAGGAGTAGACCAGGACCTGCGGGTGACCGTGCAGGGTCTGGATGCCGAGCGCGAGCGCGAGGCCCAGGACCCCCGCGAGCACGACGCCCGGGCCATTGCCCGCGATGACCGCCCAGGTCGCGAGCACCACCACCGGCAGCAGCCCGTTCGTCAAGACCTGGGCGTCGAAGCCGAGCGTCAGCGGGAAGAGCACCGGCGCGGCGAGCAGCCAGACCAGGCCTCCTGCAGTCGCGCTCCACGGGTCCGCCCGCCACAGCGCCCAGGCCAGCGCGGGCACTGCGAGCGTCCCGGCGAGCAGGGCGAGCAGCAGCCAGAGCTGGGGCGAGCGTTTCGGCTCGCTCAGGCGCTCGGTCAAGTCGAGCAGGCGGTCGGGCAGGTACTGCGGCCGCGGGTCGGCGAGGCTCGCCACCGACTCGATGCCCATGAAGACGTACGGGTTCCAGTAGGTGCGCTGATGAGACTCGTGCCAGCGGGCGCGGGAGAACTCCGCGAACGGCCGGAAGAACGCCGCGTCCCCCTGCGCGAACCGCTCGCCCAGGAAGAGCTGGGGGAAGAAGGTCAGCGCCCAGGCGAACAGCAGCGCCAGCGCGGAGGCGAGCCAGGCGCGCGGCGCGTGGCGCTGCGGGAGGAGCTCGCGCGGCGGGCCCTGGTCCTGCGGCGGGGTATCGGAGACTCGCGACCGGCGCGTTCGTGCCATCCGTCCTCATGTTCGTGATTGGTGTGCGGTCCGCCCCCGGGCCCGTCCGCCCGTCCTCCTGCAGGTGGGCGCCCCGGTCGCTCAGGTTGCCACGAGGGCCTGCCGCCGCCAAGGAATATCCGCATGATCCGCGGTGCGGACGCGTGGACGACGGCATCCGGACCGGATAAGGTGCCTCATTCGGTCGCGGCGGCCGCGTTCCGGCCGCTCCCCGGCATGATGTGCGGGGTGGCGGCCGCGAGCGTCACGGGCGCGCTGCGCGGGCGGCCCGGACCGGCCACCGGAGAGTCAGGGAGGTCAGATGAAGATCAGCATCACGCGGGATTTCCCCCGCACGTTCTGGACCGCGAACGTGATGGAGCTGTTCGAGCGCGCGGCGTACTACGGGCTCATGTCGGTGCTGGCGATCTACCTGACGGGCAGCAAGGCGAGCGGCGGGCTGGGCTTCACCGAGTCGGCGGTCGGCTTCCTGCAGAGCATCGTCTACGCCGCCACCTACATCATCCCGATCCTGGGCGGCGCGCTGGCCGACCGCTACGGCTACCGGCGCATGCTGCTCTTCGCCTTCTCGCTGCTCGCCACGGGGTACTTCGCCGCGGGCCACATGTCGTCCTACGCCGCGGTGACATGGCGCTGCTGCTGATGGCCACGGGCGCCGGGCTCTTCAAGCCGATCATCTCCGGGACCATCGCCCGCACGACCGACGAGCGCACGTCGGCCATCGGCTTCGGCATCTACTACTGGATGATCAACCTGGGCGCGTTCCTGGCGCCGCTGGTGGTGAGCATCCTGAAGGGCTTCTCCTGGCAGGCGGTCTTCACCGCCTCGGCGGCGTACACGGCCGCCATGCTGGTGCCGGCCATCTTCTTCTTCCGCGACCCGCCGCTCCCCGAGAACCGCAAGACCTTCAAGGAGATCATGGGCGGCGCGGCCGAGGTGCTGAGCGATGCGCGCTTCGTGCTGATGATCGTCGTCTACTCCGGCTTCTGGGTGCTGTACTTCCAGAACTTCGGCTCGGTGCTCTGGTACCTGCGCGACTTCGTGGACCGCGGGCCGGTGAGCGCGGCGGTCACGTCGTGGTTCGCCGCGGTCGGTCTGCCGGTGAAGTTCGTCTTCGACGCCGAGCACATCACCGTCATCAACGCGGGCATGATCATCCTGCTCCAGGTGGTCGTGAGCCGCATCGTGCGGACCCGGCCGGCGCTGCCCACGATGGTGGCGGGCATGGTGCTGGGCGGGCTGGGGTTCGTCTGCCTCGCGATCTCGCAGAGCCCCTGGATCCTGATCCTCGGCATCGCGATCTTCTCGATCGGCGAGATGACGGCCCATCCCAAGTACTACTCGTTCGTCGGGCTCATCGCCCCGCAGGATCGCAAGGCCGTCTACATGGGCTACTCGTTCCTCTACGGCATCCTCGGCTCGCTGCTCGGCTCCAACATCGGCGCCTTCCTCTACGAGCGCATCCTCAAGCCGGCCATCGGCACGCCGGAAGCCGGCGAGCGCGCCCGCCTGTTCTGGCTGATCTTCGCGGCTCTCGACGTGGTCGCGGTCTTCGGCCTCATCATGTTCAACCGCGCCTTCGGCAAGGACACGCCCGAGACGCGCCGTGGCGCGACCCGGGTGATGACCGGCGTCTACGCGGGCATCCTGCTGCTCGGCGTAGCGTTCCTGGTGTTCGCTTTCAGCACGCAGCCGCCGCAGTACCGGACCGCGGTGCAGTCCGTCATCTTCCTGGCGCTGGGCGGCGGTGGGCTGGTGATGAACCTGAGGGCGAAGCCCGAGGCGGCGTGAGCGTGATCCGCCCGGCGCGGCCGGAACCGCCGCCCGGTGACACGAGACCTGTGGATGGGAGGGACGATGGAGCGCAACGCAACCATGACCCACCTCTTCGGCGCGCGCCGCGCGCTGATCGGCATGATCCACGTGGGCGCGCTGCCGGGCACTCCGGTGGCGGGCGCCCCGCTCGAGCGCGTGGTCGAGACGGCGGTCGCCGAGGCCCGCGCCTATCGTGACTGCGGCTACACGGCGCTGATGATCGAGAACATGCACGACCGGCCGTACCTGAAGGGCGCGGTCGGCCCCGAGGTCGTGGCGGCGATGACGGTGGTGGGCCGCGAGGTCCGCCGCGAGGTGGCCCTGCCGCTGGGTGTGCAGGTGCTGGCGGGTGCCAATCGCGCGGCCATCGCGGTGGCGCTGGCCTGCGGCGGCACGTTCGTCCGGGCCGAGGGGTTCGTCTTCGCGCACGTCGCCGACGAGGGCCTGATCGAGGCCTCCGCGGGCGAATTGATGCGCTACCGGCGCGCCATCGGCGCGGAGCAGGTGCGCGTCTTCGCGGACATCAAGAAGAAGCACTCGGCGCACGCGCTCACCGCCGACGTGGACATCGTCGAGACGGCGCGCGCGGCGGAGTTCTTCCTCGCGGACGGCGTGGTGGTGACGGGGCCGGTCACCGCGCGCGCGGCCGACACGGCCGAGGTCGAGGCGGTGGCCGCCGGCGTGGGCATCCCGACCTTCGTGGGCTCCGGGCTGACGCCCGCGAACCTCGCCGCTTACCCGCTGGCGGACGGCCTGATCGTGGGCTCCTTCGTGAAGCGGGACGGGCTCTGGTCCAACCCGCTCGACGGTGAGCGTGCCCAGGCCGTGGCCGCGGCGTTCCACGCCCTCCGGTGAGCACCGACCTCGTCTGCCTCGGCAACCTCGTCGTGGACGACGTGGTGTTCCTCGACGGCACGACGCGCATGGGCGAGCCGGGCGGGGCGATGCTCTATGCCGCGCTCGGTGCGGTCCTGTGGGAGACGGGGGTGGCGGTGGTGGCGCCGCTGGGTGACGACTACCCGGCGCGCGCGCTCCACGCGCTCGGGCATCGCGGCGTGGATCTCGCCGGCCTGCGCCCGCTGGGGCGTCCGGGGTTGCGCGCCTGGCTGCTCTACGAAGCGGGGGCGCGGCGCATCGTGCACCGGCTGGGCTCGGCGAACCACGTGGAGGCCTCGCCCGCGCAGGGCGATGTCACCGGCCGTTTCGCCGGCGCGCGCGCGTTCCACCTGTCGCCCGCGCCGCTGGTCTGCCAGCGGCCGCTGCTCGAAGCGCTCGCGCCGCGCGCAGGGGCGCTGCTCTCGCTCGATCCGCACGACCCCGTGCGCGAGGACAACCTCGGGCGCTGGCGCGAGGCGCTGGCGCTCCTGGACGTCTTCTTCGTGAGCGAGGAGGAGCTGCAGCTGGACGGCGTCGCCGCCGATCCGCGGGGCGCGCTGGCGCGGCTCGCCGGCGGGCGTCTGCGTTACGCGCTGCTGAAGCGCGGCGCGGCCGGCGGGTTGCTGTACGATGCTCGCACCCGGGAGATGTGCTCATGGGAAGCGCGCGCGACACAGGTGGTGGATCCCACGGGCGCCGGCGACGCGTTCGCGGGCGGGTTCCTCGCGGGTCTGCTCGCGGGTGAGGCGGTCTCCGGCGCACTCGAGCGGGGCGTGGTGTCGGCGTCGTTCGCGCTCGAGACCTGGGGAGCGGCGGGATTGATCGCGGCCACGCCGGCGGTCGCCCGGCAGCGCCGCGCGGAGTGGTTCGGCACGAGGATGGACCCATGAACGAACGGTTGGTGCTGTCCGATGAGGTCGCGCAGGCGCTGCGTCGCCGCAAGCCGGTGGTGGCGCTCGAGACCACGCTGGTCACCCACGGCCTGCCGCACCCGCAGGGACTCGAGGCCGCGCTGGAGCTGGAGGCGGTCGTGCGCGCAGCCGGTGCCACGCCGGCCACGGTCGGCATCCTCGACGGTGCCGTGCGGGTGGGGATCGCGCGCGCGGAGCTGGAGCGTCTCGCGGGCGAGCGCGATGTCGCCAAGGTGAACCTCGGCAACCTCGCGGCGGTGGTGGCCTCGAACACCCCGGGCTCGACCACCGTGGCGGCGACCATGTTCGTCGCGGCCGAGGCTGGCATCCGCGTCTTCGCGACCGGCGGCATCGGCGGCGTGCACCGCGACGCGGCGCAGAGCGGCGACGTCTCGGCCGACCTGACCGCGCTCGGGCGCTTCCCGGTGGCGGTGGTGTGCGCCGGTGCCAAGGCGATCCTCGACCTGCCGCGGACGGTCGAGATGCTGGAGACGCTGGGTGTGCCGGTGCTCGGTCTCGGCACGGAGGAGTTCCCGTCCTTCTACCGGCGCTCGAGCGGCCAGCGCGTGGACCGCAGGTGCGAATCGGCGGACGAACTGGCCCGCGTGGTGCGCGCCCACTGGGAGCTGGGCTCGCGCACGGGCGTGCTGGTCGCCAATCCGATCCCCGAGGCGGACGAGCTGCCGCTCGCCGCGTACGAGCGGGCGCTCGAGGGCGCTCTGGCCGAGGCCGCGGAGCGCGGCCTGCGCGGGCGCGAGGTGACGCCGTTCCTGCTCGACCGCCTGCGCGAGTTGACCGGTGGCGCCACAGTGAAGGCCAATCTCGCGTTGCTGCGGAACAACGCAGGCGTGGCCGCGGAGCTGGCGCGGGCGCTGGCGCGGGAAGCCTGAGGGTGGCGTGAGCGGGCGAGCCCGCGGCGGTCGCTGAGGTGGAGGTCGCGCCCGCGCTGGCTGCGGCGCTCCGCTACGTGGGTTCGGCCGCGGCCGCGACGGCGGCCCAGCTCGCCCTGCTGCTCGGCCCGGGACTGGTGCTCGCCGCGCTGATGCACTCGCTCTCGGGTTTCGTGGAGCGCAGGACGAGCCGCGTTCTGGGCGGAGCCGCGTACCTGCTCTTCGGCTGGCTCGGGACCGCGGTGCACGAGACCGGGCACGCGCTCTTCTGCCTGCTCTTCGGCCACCGCATCACGGGCATCAAGCTGTTCGACTTCGCCCCGCGCGACGGCACCCGCGGCCACGTGCGTCACACCTTCGACCCGGCGAACCCGTGGCAGCAGGTGGGCAACTTCTTCATCGGCATCGCGCCGATCCTCTTCGGAACACTGGTCATCGTCCTGGCCGCGCGCTGGCTGCTGGGGGCGGAGGCGTTCGGGCGGATGACGGAGCCGCTGCCTCCGGGCGGAGCCGTGCGCACGCCGGGCGACTGGCTGGCGCTTGCTCGCCACGTCGTCGCGGGCGCCGGCGCTGCGCTGGCCGCGCTCGGGGACCCGCAGCGGCTGCTCGCCTGGCGGACGTGGGTCTTCCTCTACCTGACCATCGCGGTCGGCGGCTCGATCTCCCTGAGCAGCGCCGACCTCAAAGGCGCGCTCGCGGGCTTCGGCACGCTGGTGTTCCTCGTCCTGATCGCGAACCTGGCGACGCTGTGGCTGGGCGACGTGCTGGGGACCGGCGTGGCCTGGCTCGTGCGATGGCAGGTGGTCGGCTACGCGGCGATGTTCTTCGCGCTGGCGGTGAGCGCGCTGGTCGCGCTGGTCATGCTCGCGATCCCGGGACGGGCCTCGCGCTGACTGCGCTGGCGCCCCCGTTCGTCCGCGTTCGTGCGAATCCGGCTGGCCCGTGACCTGATCATCACAACACCGCGGCCCGCTGCGTTGTCCAATCCGACGTGAGCCGAATCCACCCCACGTTTCCGAGGGTCCTGTCATGCGCCGCGTCCTGACCTTGATGTCCCTGTGCCTCCTTGTCGTGTCCGCAACCGCGCTGGCCGCGATCCAGCCCAACACCGGTGACTCGCTGCCGCCCATCCGGGCCGTGCAGCTCGCCTCGCCGGTCGCGATCGACGGCGCGCTCACGGAGGCGGCCTGGCAGGGCGCGCCCTCGTCGACGCGGCTGGTGCAGGGCGACCCGGTCGAGGGCCTCGCCCCGAGCGAGAGCACCTGGGTGTGGCTGGCCTACGACGACAACGCGCTCTACGTCGCCGCGCGCATGTGGGACTCGCACCCGGACTCCATCATCGCCAACCTGGTGCGCCGGGACGGCCTGGTCGCCTCGGATCGCTTCCTGCTGCTGCTGGACCCGTACCATGACCACCGCAGCGGCTACTACTTCAGCGTCAACGCCGCCGGCGTGCTGCCCTCCTGCCCGAAGTTGCTGAAGATGCTCGAGTTCTCGGTGAAGAACGGGCGCTTCTCGCCGAAGTAGGACTCGACGTCGGACA
>JANXPZ010000118.1 GCA_025357055.1 Candidatus Eiseniibacteriota bacterium
GGGCCCCACGACCAGGATCCCATTGCGCGCGCCCCACGGGAGTCGTAGCCTTCCGCGCAGGAGGTGCCCCATGGACGATGAGCAGCCCCGTGACCCGCAGAACCTCGACCGACGCGACTTCATCCGCCTGGGCACCACGGCCGGCGCGGGTCTCCTGACGGGCGCCCTGGCCACGCCCGCCGGTGCCGCGCTGCCGCCGCTGCCCGTCAACCCCCGCACGCCCGATGCCATGCCGACGCGCAACCTGGGCCGCACCGGCTACCGCGTGGGCATCTTCAGCCTCGGCGGGCAGGCGGCGGTCGAGCAGCCGGACAACGAGGCGATCGCCGTGCCGATCGTGGAGCGCGCGCTCGACCTCGGGGTGAACTACGTGGACACGGCCGCGGCCTACGGCGGCCCGCAGCGCTGGAGCCAGCGCTACATCGGGAAGGTGATGAAGCGCCGGCGCAAGGAGGCCTTCCTCACCTCGAAGACCGGCGACCGGACGCGCGACGGCTCGCTGCGCCTGCTCGAGGAATCGCTGCGCCTGCTGAACACCGACCACCTGGACCTCTGGCAGATCCACAACCTCGCACGCATGGAACAGGTGGACGAGATCTTCGCGCCGGGCGGCGCCATGGAGGCGCTGAAGCAGGCGCGCGAGCAGAAGATGGTGCGCTTCATCGGGGTCACGGGCCACGCCGACCCGGACGTCCTGATGGAGGCGATCCGCCGCTTCGACTTCGACACGCTGCTGCTCGCGCTCAACGCGGCGGACCCGCACCACCTGAGCTTCGCCGAGAAGCTCCTGCCGATGGCGGTCGAGAAGCAGATGGGCATCATCGGCATGAAGGTCCCCGCCCGGGGCCGCATCCTCGAGTCGTGGACGCCGCCGCCACTGGATCAGCAGCGCGAGATCGAGCGGCCGGCGAGACCCGGGACCCTCAAGATGCGCGAGGCGCTCTACTACGTGCTGTCGCTCCCGGTGAGCACCGTCATCGTGGGCTGCGACACGGTGGCCCAGGTCGAGGAGGACGTGGCCCTGGCGCGCGCGTTCACGCCGCTCAGCGCGGCGCAGATGGCCGCGCTGACCGCGCGCACGGCGCCGGTGGCGAAGCAGGCGCTCTCCTTCCGCCGCTGGTCGTGAGACCGGCGCCGCCCGGCCTCTGCACCGGCCGGGCGGCGTCAGCGGCGCGCCTCCGCGCGTCGGGCGTCTCCTCCACTACTTCTTCGTCCACTGGTCGAGCCAGCCGATCACCGTCTCGTGCCAGAGGATGCTGTTCCTCGGCTTCAGCACCCAGTGGTTCTCGTCGGGGAAGTAGAGGAACTTGCTGGGGACGCCGAGGCGCTGGAGCGCGGTGAAGGTGCTGATCCCGTTGACGTAGGGGATGCGGTAGTCCCGCGCGCCGTGCACCACCAGCGTCGGCGTCTTCCAGTTCTTCACGAAGTGGACCGGGTTCTGTTTCTCGTATTCCTTCGGGTTCGACCACGGGGTGCCGAGGTGTTCGTACTCGGGGAACCACAGCTCCTCGGTGTCGAAGTAGGCCGCCCGCTCGTCGAGATTGCCGTCGTGGGTCACGAGGCAGCGGAAGCGGTCGGGCCAGGTGCCGGCGATCCAGTTGGTCATGTAGGCGCCGTAGGAGGCCCCGAGCGCCGCCACGCGCGTGCCGTCCATCCATGGGTAGCGCTGCAGCGCGGCATCGAGCCCCTTCTTCAGGTCCTCGAGCGGCTTGCCGCCCCAGTCGCCGCGGATCGCGTCCTGGAACGCCTGTCCGTAGCCGGTCGAGCCGTGGAAGTCCACGGCCACCGTGGCGTAGCCGGCGCCGGCGTACGTCTGCGGGTTCCAGCGGTAGTGAAAGTCGTTCCCGAAGGAGCCCTGCGGGCCCCCGTGGATGAGGAAGGCCACCGGGTACTTCTTCGCCGGGTCGAAGTCCACGGGCCTGACCACGGTGCAGTAGACGACGTCGCCGCGTGCGCCCTTGAAGGTGAATTGCTCGGGCTCGCCCATGCGCGTGGCCGCGACCTTCGCGGCGTTGATGCGCGTGAGCGTGGTGACGTCGCCGCCGTCCGGCCGGACTGAGTAGAGTTCGGCCGGCGAGCGGAGGTGCTCGAGGGCGTACACGACGCGCTCCGGGGCGATCGAGATGGACTTGATGGTCCCCTTCTCCACCACCGTGCGGACCTTGCCGCTGGCCACTTCCACCGCGAAGAGCGAGCCCTGCCCGAGGTTGTCGGCCACGGCGTAGATCGTCCTGCCGTCCGGCGCCCAGACGATGGATGACGGCGAGCGGTCCCAGGCCTCGCTCAGCACGCGGGCCGGCCCGTCGGGCCAGGGCATGAGCACGATGCGGAGCCGGTCGGCCTCGAAGCCCGGGACCTTCATGGCGAGGTAGGCGAGCGTCCTGCCGTCGGGCGAGAACGCGGGCTGCGTGTCCCACGCGCGGTTCGCGGCGGTGATGGCGCGCGGGGCCGCGGAACCGTCGAGCGGCACGGCGAAGAGGTCGAAGTTCGTGGACCACGCCTCCTCGCGCCCGACGTCCTTCGCCGAGAACACCAGGGACTTCCCGTCGGGGCAGATCGCGAATTCCTCGGCGCCGCCGAAGGGCTTGCCCGGACTGTCGGCGTCCATCGCCTTCATCAGGTCCACAGCCTCGCCGCCCGCGACCGGCACGACGAACAGGTGCGAGCGCCGCCCATCGTTCCAGGTGTCCCAATGCCGCACGAAGAGCTTCTCGTAGATCCGCCCGCTCGGGCCGGTCTTCTCCGTCGCCTCCACCGCGTCGAGCCGCTTCTGCGTCTCCTCGAGGCCGGCGCCCGGGAAGACCTCCATCGCCACCACGAGACGTGCATCGTCCGCGGTGACCTGGAAGGCATTGACGTCGAGCGGCAGCCGCGTCACCTGCTCCGCTTCGCCCCCGTTCACCGGGATGCGCCAGACCTGCGAAGAGCCCGAGCGGCTCGAGAGGAACCAGACCGAGCCGCCGTCGGCCGCCCAGCGCGGGTCGGAGTCACCAGCCTCGTGCGAAGTGAGGCGCCTGAGCCCGCTCCCATCGGAGCCGACCAGCCAGAGGTCGGTGCGCCGGCGGTTGTGCTCGAGGTCCGTGCGACTCAGCACGAAGACGATCTGTCGCCCGTCGGGCGAGACCCGCGGGTCGGAGACGCGGTCCATCGCGAGCAGGTCGTGGACCGAGAACGGATGAGTCGCCACCTCGGGAGCGGCGAGTGCGGCCAGCGGGGCGCTGAGCAGCCAGAGGAACAGGAGCGCACGGAACATGGGGACCTCCAGACCAGGAGTCATCCATCCAATGAACGAACGCCGCATCTTAGACCGAGGGGCGCGGCGGGGACCACTCCCGGCGAGCCCCGCAGGCGCCGGCGTGGCAAGGCGGGCCACCCGGCGGGGCATGCCCGGACAAGGGGCTGGACGCGGCCTTCCGGCCACTCTAGAATCAGGTGAAGCCGCGCCTGCAAGTCGACGATAACGCATGGGATAGCACGTGCCCGCGCGACTCGCACCATGGACCTCCAACCTGCCTGAACTCGGCGAAAGGGCCCGATGAACCTCCCCGCTTTCCGCCTCCGTCGTCGCGCTGGATCCGCGCTGGTCGTGGCCTGCCTCGCGCTCCTGCTCTTCACCCCGGCTCATGCCGCAAGCACCGCGCTCCGGATCGTCAAGCACCGGGCAGCGGCCGCCCGCGCGACGAAGCCGGTCGCGCCGCCCGCTGCGCTCTCCGCGACGCCCGTCGGCGCCGCCGGGATGATCGTCGCCATCGATCCGGAATCGGGTGCGCTCGTGCCCCCGACGGCGGAGCAGGTGCTGACCCTCACCGCCGCGGAGCGGACCGGACTGATGCGCACGTCCGAGGGCCTCACCCAGGTCCGTCTCCCCAACGGCGCGGTGATGGTGGACCTGCAGGGGCGCTTCATGGAGTACACCGTCGTGCAGCTCGACCCGGAGGGCTGTCCGCACTTCTTCGGCGTGAACGACGAGACCGTGCTGCTCGCGCTGCTGACGCGTTACGCATCCGCCTCCACCCCGGCCTGCGAGGAGAAGTAGCCATGGCGACGCGCATCCTTCGACCGTTGCGCCCGTTCCTCGCGGCGCTCGCGCTCCTCTGCCTGGCGGCGTCCGCGCAGGCGGCGACCATCACCATCGTCAACAACGACGCCGCGGGCGAAGGCTTCAACGATCCGACGGCGGCGGCGCCGGTGGGCGGCAACAGCGGCACGACCGTCGGCCAGCAGCGGCTCATCGTCTTCCAGCAGGCCGCGGCCATCTGGGGCGGCATCCTGCCGAGCGCCGTGGAGATCCGCGTCAACGCCACCTTCGACCCGCTCGCCTGCACGTCGACCAGTGCGGTGCTGGGCAGCTGCGGCGCGGCCTATATCTTCAGCGACTTCCCCGGCGCCGAATATGCCGGGACCTGGTACCCGAAGGCCCTCGCCGACAAGCTCTCGGGCTTTGACCAATACTCGCTCGGTGCGGACATGACCGCGCGCTTCAACTCGAGCCTGGGCGGCACCGGGTGCCTGGACGGCAGCTTCTGGTACTACGGGCTCGATCACGTTCACGGCACGAACGTCGACCTGCTGGTCGTCCTGCTCCACGAGATGGGGCACGGTCTCGGGTTCGCGACCTATGCGAGCGGCACCACCGGCGCGCTCTTCAGCGGCTACCCGGACGTCTTCTCGATGTTCCTCTACGACCAGACCACCGGGCTGCACTGGAACGAGGAGAACAACACCCAGCGCGCGGCCTCCGCGATCGTGCCCTACAAGCTGCTCTGGGACGGCGCTGCGACCAGGTTCATGGCCCCCCACACCCTTCAGTACGGGCGGGCCGTCCTGCGGGTGAACGCGCCTGCCGGGATCGCCGGGGACTACCCCGTGGGGACGGCCAGCTTCGGCCCCGCGCTCAACAACCCGGGAGTGACGGGCGCGGTGGTGCTGGCGGATGACGGCGCTGCGCCGACGAGCGACGCCTGCACCGCGCTCATCAACGGCGCGCAGGTCGCCGGCAAGATCGCCATCGTGGACCGCGGCGTCTGCAACTTCACCGTCAAGGTCAAGGCCTGCCAGGACGCCGGCGCGATCGGCGTGATCGTGGCGGACAACGCCGCCGGCGCCCCGCCCCCGGGCCTGGGGGGCGCGGACGCCACCATCACCATCCCGTCGGTGCGCGTGACGCAGGCGGACGGAGTCACGCTCAAGGCGCAGATCGGCTCCGGGCTGAACGTCACGCTGCTGACCGACCCCGCGCTCCTGGCGGGGGCCGATTCGCAGGGCCGGGTGATGATGTACACGCCGAACCCGTTCCAGTCGGGCTCCTCCGTCTCGCACTGGGACGTGTCCACCACCCCCAACCTGCTCATGGAGCCGGCCGTCAACAGCGACCTGACCTCGAGCGTGGATCTCACCCGCTACGCGTTCGAGGACATCGGCTGGCTGCCGCGCACGACTGACGTGCCGGTCCGCACGCCCGCGGCGATCGCGGCGCTCGGACCGAACGCGCCCAACCCGTTCGCGCACTCGACCTCGATCCGTTTCGACCTGCCGCAGGAGGCCCAGACGGACCTGGACGTCTACGACATCTCCGGCCGGATGGTCCGCAGTCTCCTGCACGAGCGCTTCCCCGCCGGCTCCCACGTCGTCGTCTGGGACGGCATCGGCGCCGACGGGCAGCGGGTCCAGGGTGGCGTGTACTTCACCCGCCTGAAGGTCGGCGGCGAAGTGCGGTCGCGCCGGATCGTGCTCGTTCAATAATCTCTGCCGGGCGCGGGCCGTGCGTCCGCGACGAAGGCCCCCGGAGTCCACCCCGGGGGCCTTCGCTTGAGGCGCGTCCTCACCGTCGCCGGTGGCCCGGCGGCCGTCTACTCCCAGCCGATCTGCCGTCCCCGGTTCTGCTTCTCGAGCCAGGTCATGAGCGGCTTGAAGTACTCGACCATGGCGCGGGTGGACAACTCCTCGCCGGTGGCGTCGCGCAGCACGGCGCGCCACTCGCGCGTCGCGCCCTGGCGCATCATGCCCTGGAAGAACGCGCCGACCTGCGGGTTGCCCGCGTAGTTGCAGGCGCGCGGGTCGGACTTGAGGATCCGGCGCGCGATGTGGTCGTTGAGCTGATACGAGAGCACCGTCGCCACGGTGTAGGAGTAGTAGTAGGCCGGGGCATCGGTGATGTGGGTCTTGGTCGCCGCGTCGCAATACTCCTCGCCCCGCGCCGCCGGCGGCTCGATGCCCTGGTAGTCGGCCACGTACTTCCACCAGCGCGCGTTCCACTGGTCGGGCGGCAGCTCGTTCGCGTAGAGGTCGGCCTCCCAGTGCGTCATCACGCCCGAGCCCCAGAACATGAAGGGGAGGTTCGCCAGCGCCAGCGTGAGCAGCGGGGCGATCTCGTCCTTCTGCTTCCCCTTCGCCGCCAGGCCGAGCGACTGGAGGTAGGGCGTCTGCCGCGCCGCCATCTCGCCGACCGTCGCCATGCCCTCGTGGAACGACGGGCTGGCGCCGGTGCGCAGCAGCGCCGGGACCTCGGGGCGCGCGTAGTTGAGGTCGTAGTAGGCGTGGCCCAGCTCGTGGTGCGCCGTGCCGAACCACTGCTCGTTCGCCTCGACGCTCATCAGCGAGCGGATGTCCTGATCGAGGTCCACGTGCCAGCACGAGGCGTGCGTGTTCTTCTTGCGCGCGTCCCCCGCAGGGACCGGGTAGAGGTCCGAGTTCTTCCAGAAGTCGGCCGGCAGCGGTCCCATCCCCAGGCCCGACCAGAAGCCCTCCGCGGTCTTGACGACCCACTCGGGCTCGTGGCTCTTGAGCGCCGCGTCGAGGCTGGCGGAGGCCGCCATCGCGTTCCACTCCTGCGACCAGCGGTTGGGGATCCAGTGGGCGGGGATCCGCTTCGGCACGGGCTGGCCGTACTTCTTCGCCAGTTCGTACTTCGCCCAGGTGTGCAGCTGCAGGTAGAGCGGCCGGAGCTCACGCAGGAAGTCCTCGTTCAGCTTCAGCATCTCCGCGGTGGTCATGTCGTGCCCCGCCACCTGCAGGGCGAAGTAGTCGTGGTAGCCCAGCTCCCGCGCCACGCCGTTGCGCAGCTCCTGAAGCCGGACCAGGCCGGGCTTGAGCACCGGGCCCGTCTGCTTGGAGGCTTCCCAGACCGCGAGGCGCTGCGGCAGGTCCGTGAGGCTCTCGAGCTTCCCGTCGATCTCGTTCGGCGTGATCGGCTTGCCGTCGAGCATGAACGTGAACCCGTTCAGGGTCGAGGCCTGCTTCGTCTCGGCCTCGATCCGGGCCCGCACCAGCTCCGGGTTGGTCATCGGCCCCTCGGCCGCGTTGAGCAGGATGCGCTCCAGCTGCCGGACCGTGAGCGGGGCCAGTTCGGAACGGCGCTCGAGCAGGGCCTTCGCCTCGGTGATCACCGCGGGATTGCCGTTGAACGCGGCGCGCGCCTTGCCGGCCGCCTCGGCCGCGGCGTCGTGCACGGGCGACACGTCGGTGGCGGCGTCCCACAGCGCGCGCGCCTCCACGGTGAAGACCGCCTGGTAGCTGGCGTTGACCAGGTTCAGGAAACGGTCCGCCCGATCCTGGAGGACGGACGGCGTTGCGGCCTGCGCGTGCGCAGCGCGGGGAACGCAGAGCGGGAGGAGTGTGACTGCGGCGAGGAGCAGCGTCGTCGCCAGCCGGGCGGGTGGGTTCTTGCGATCCATCGGCGGTCTCCTGCGGGAGCGGCGCGGCGGACCGGGCGGGGCCACGACGGCCCCGCGGTCTCCCACGCGTGGACGGCGGCACGTTAGCAGAAGCGGCCCCGGGCCGAGCCGGAAAAGGCAACCAGCGCCGGCACCCGGCCGACGGCCGCGCCCACCCACGACCCGCGGCAGCGGCTTCGGCCCGGGGGTTGACACGGGTTCCGCCAGGGCGTTCCATCCGGGCGGACCGGGAGCGGCCCGCGCCCTCGTGCGGAGGACGCCGGCCCTCCACCACTTCACCGGAGGACGACATGCACTGTCCACGCTGCAGGACCGAATACGAGCCGGGCGTCACGCGGTGCTCCGATTGCGAGCTCGACCTGGCCGAGGGCGCTGCGCCGCCGGGGCGGGACGAACCGGAGTGGGTGGAGCTGGTCACGGTGCTCGAGACCGGGGATCCCTCGCTCCTGCTGGTGACGAAGTCGCTGCTCGACGTCGAGGGGGTGCCGTCCTTCGTCGAGGGCGTGGGAGTCTACGAGGGGCTCGGGGCGGGGCGCATCGCGGGCGCCGATCTGCCGATGGGCCCGGGGAAGCTCCGCGTCCGTCCGCAGGACGTGGAGGCCGCCCGTGAGCTGCTGGCCGGCCTCCCGCCGTCGAACGAGGCGGAGGATCCGGAAGTCTGATCCCGGCGGAGCCACTTGAAAGCCATGCGGCTACGCCGGACACTTCATGCGAGGCGCGAGGTCTGCGCACGCAGCGCCACCGTCCGCGGGCGGCACCTCTCCCGCTTGCCCGCACGTGTCGCAAGTCAGTGAAAGTGTCCCCCTAACGCG
>JANXPZ010000142.1 GCA_025357055.1 Candidatus Eiseniibacteriota bacterium
CTCCGGCACGGCGGCCGCGGCTTCGGGGACATTTACGGTGACGCGCACGAGTTCCGAACCGGCCTGCGCCAGTTCGAGCGATTGCTGCGTGGTCGCGGCAACGTCGGCAGTGTCCGTGTTGGTCATGGACTGCACGACCACCGGGTGCGCCGAGCCCAGGAGCACGCCGCCCACGCGGCAGGTGACGGTCGAATGGCGGCCCGGGAACGCGCCCTCGATGCGAACGGGAGGCATGAAGCGAAGAGTAGGCAGGCGCGTGGGGAGCGTCAACCGTGCGTGGGACGGATCACCGGCGGGCGGCCGGCGATCCGCGCCTCCCGCCGCGCCTCACCCCGCGCGCTGGGCGAGTCCCGCTCCCAGCGGCAGCGAGGCCGCGAGCGCCGTCACCAGCGCGGCGTACCCGAGGCCGGCCAGCAGGCGCTGTGAGCGGGGGATGCTGTCGTAGCCGGGCACCGGGTGCCGCCAGCGCTGCACCAGCGTGATCAGTCCCACCAGCAGCACCAGCAGCAGCAGTGGCGAGCGCGTCAGCACCAGCGCCACCACGCCCAGCGCGTAGCCCACGACCCAGAAGGTGCGCGTGAAGGCGCCGGCGATGCGCCCGCCGTCGAGCGGGGAGACCGGGATCAGGTTGAAGAGGTTGATCAGCAACCCGACGTGTCCCAGCCCCGCGAGGAACGGGTCGTGTCGCAGCCAGCCCGCGAGCAGCACGGCCCACGCGGCGAGCGATCCGATCAGCGGTCCGCCGAAGGCGACCTTGGCCTCGATCCAGGCGTCGCGCGGGCGGCCCTTCATGGTGATGAAGGCGCCCAGGAAGGGGATGAACACCGGCGCCCCGGCGGGGATGCGCTCCCTCCAGAGCACCAGCGCGTGCCCCGACTCGTGGACGAAGATGAGCAGCACGAAGCCGATGGCGAAAGGCAGCCCCCATTGCGTGGCGTAGAGGCCGATCGAGAGGGCCATGGTCGCCAGCGTCTTGAGCTTGAACAGCCCGACGAGGAAGCCGAGGAACTTGAGCTTGCCCGCGAGGAAGACGAGTGCGGTCAGGCCGCCGCCCAGCGCCGTGTTGCGCGCGGCGTGGCCATGGGGCTTGCCGTCGCCGGGTGGGGGCGCCGGTGGGGTGGGGCGCTGCAGGCTGCGGTAGACCGCGCGCAGGTTCTCGAGCTCGCGCTGCCCGGGTGTCGGGTCGCTCACGCGCCCGTCCGGTCGGGGAGCCGGACGGGCGCGGGCATCGTCCAGGCCTGTCAGAGCACGATGGCGAGGAAGACGAAGTCCATCAGGCCGAAGCCGACGGCCACCACCCGCGCGAACAGCGCCGGGTCCGTCGGGAGCATCGCGATGCGCTGTCCGTCGCCCCGCTCCGCGAGGGCCTTGTTGATGAAGGTGGCGTTGACCAGGTAGGTGGCGACGAAGTAGCTCGCCAGGGCGACCGCGGCCGACAGGACCTGCAGCCCGCGCGAGCGCTTGTCGCCGGCGAAGCGTATCGTGCCCCACCCCACGGCGTATCCGATGGCCACGGCGATCAGTCCGAAGGAGATCTTCGTGAGCACCGTGAAGCCCCACCACAGCGCCGCCCCGGCCGCGCCGCCGAGGACCGCCCCGACGAACGCCATCGGGTAGTTGATGTCGCTGGACATCGCGCCCAGCGACAACTCGATCTGGTGGCGCAGCGTCTCGTGGCAGGAGCGGCAGAAGACACGGTCGTCCGCCTCGACGCGGTCGTCTCCGCTGAGTGTCCGGTCGCAGCGCGCGCAGGTCGCGGTGGCCGCGGTCGCGGAGGTCGGGTCGGGCGTGATCTCGGTCATGAGGATCCCCTTCGGGAGCATCCGGAAGCCAGAAGGTCGAAGCCGCGGTGACGGGTCGGTGGCGTGTCCGTCGCGCTCAGGTTACCCGCAGCGGGAGGGGGCGGGGAAGCACGAGTCGCCCGCGTCGCGGTGACGTCAGCGCGGACCCAGCCAGGCGATGCGGCGCACGACGATCCCGCGGGCGTCCCGCAGTCGCGCGAAGTAGATGCCGCTCGAGGCGCGGCTGGCGTGCTCGCGTTCGCCCCTCCACGTCACCTCGCCGGCGCCCGGGGCGAGCGCGCGTGACCAGATGACGCGGCCGGAGAGATCGAGCACGTCGAGCCGCGCGGGGCCGTCCGCGCCAGCCACGTCGAAGCGGACCAGACCGTTCGCCGGATTGGGCGTGTTCCGCAGGCTCAGCGTCGCGCCACCCGACCGCGGCGTGACCGATGCCAGACGCTCGGGGACCGGGATCCGCAGCAGCGTGAAGTCGCCGGCGTCGAGGGAGAGCACCACCCGGCCGTCGGGGTCCACCGGGAGCGGGTCCCACCCCGAGCCGTCCGTCCGCATCTGCGATGGCAGGCAGGCGCTCGCGAACGTGAGGGTCAGGTCCTGGGGCAGGAGGGAGTCCGAGTTGGCGACGAAGAGGAACACCGAGAAGGTCGAATCCGCGAACCAGCCCAGCGTCGCCCGGCCCTCGACCGCGGTGAGCACCGAGTCCTGCGTGAAGGGGATGCCGCCGGGTGGCACCGAGCCCGCGTGCCTGGCCGTGACCCACTGCATGCCCGCCAGCGTGTTGCCGAGCGGCGCCAGGCGCGTGTTCAGCGCGGTCACCATCTCGTAGTTGGGAGTGCGCTCGCCCGTTCCCCATTCGATCATCGCAGGGTGCCACTGGGTATCGACGCTGGACGGTGGTGTCCAGTACGTGAAATAGCCGATGCCGCGGGCGCCCCACGCGAGCCACTGCGCGATCTGCCAGCGCAGCATCCCGACGGTGACGTGGCGGTACCGCCAGTGCTCCGTCAACTGGACGATGCCCCAGAACGGCACGCCGCTCGCCCGCGCGACCGAACCCAGCGTCGCGATGTTCTCGGTGAGGAGCAGCCAGTCGCCCCAGACCGTGAAATCGTACTGGTTGTTGCAGAGCACCGCGGGATGCGTCGCGTCCACGTACTCCTGCAGATAGGTCTGGAAGCTGTCGCGGCTGGGGAAGGCCCAGCGGGGTTGCAGGCTGTTCCACGCCGGATGGGCCGGATCGCGCTCGCGCAGGATGTCGAACCACTCTCCCAGCCGCGGGAAATCACTGGCCGGGGGCTCATCGCCCAGGTAGTAGCCGAGGAACGCCGGGTCGTCCTTGTAACGGGCGACGATGCTGTCCGCGAGCCCGAGCGAAGACGGCACGTGCGCCCAGACGCTGTCGAGGTCGTTGTCCAGGAGAAGGTTCCCGATCCCCAGAGGGCGGGTCACGTCGAGCCGCAGGGCGTTGTCCACCAGCGTCCCGGTCTCCCCCAATACCGGCAGGGTCACGTTGAATCCCGTGGCCGCCAGCTCCTGGTAGCGCACCACGGTCGTGGATTCGCGCGGTGGGCTCAGCCAGCCGAAGAGCGCGAAGCGGGGCAGCGCCGAGCCGTAGCCGGGCACTGCCTGCGCGGGCTCGCCCGCGCCCGCCGCGCAGGCGCCGCCCGCGTCGACCGACAGCACGGCCAACAGCGCAAGAACCACACGGGCGGACCGGAGCATGGCGGTTCGACCTTCGATGCTGGGCAAGGTACCCCCGTCGGCCGGAAGAAGAGCAGGAACGACTACATCATACCCCCGCGAACGGGGGATTCCAACGGCGTATCCGGGACCGTCCTATCTCCATGTCCCACTGCACGCAGGGGATTCCGGCGGCGGATCCCGGAGCGTCCTACCTCCGCGCCAGCTTCCGGTACTTGATGCGGTGCGGCTGGTCGGCCTCGCGGCCGAGCCGCTCGTGGCGCACCTTCTCGTAGTCGGCGTAGTTGCCCTCGAAGAACACCACCTGGCTGTCGCCCTCGAAGGCCAGCATGTGGGTGGCGATGCGGTCCAGGAACCAGCGATCGTGGGAGATGACCACGACGCAGCCGGCGAACTCGAGGAGCGCCTCCTCGAGCGCGCGCAGCGTGTCCACGTCGAGATCGTTGGTGGGTTCGTCCAGCAGCAGGACGTTCGCGCCGCTCTTGAGGATGCGCGCCAGGTGGACGCGGTTGCGCTCGCCGCCCGAGAGGTCCTTCACGCGCTTCTGCTGGTCGGCGCCCTTGAAGTTGAACGAGGCCACGTAGGAACGCGAGTTCATCGAGCGCTTGCCCAGCTCGATCGTATCCTTCCCGTCCGAGATCGCCTCCCAGACGTTCGCGTCGGGCGGCAGCACGTCACGGCTCTGGTCCACGTAGGCCAGGCTCACGGTCTCGCCGATGCGCAGCGTGCCGGCGTCGGGCTGCTCCTGTCCGGTGATCATGCGGAAGAGCGTGGTCTTGCCGGCGCCGTTCGGGCCGATCACGCCGACGATGCCGGCGGGGGGGAGCTTGAACGAGAGGTCCTCGATGAGCAGGTTGTCGCCGAACCCCTTGCGCAGGTGGTCGGTCTCGATGACCACGTTGCCCAGGCGCGGGCCCGGCGGGATGTAGATCTCGATGTTCTCGAGCTTCTCGCGGCCGTCCTCGGCCAGCAGTTTCTCGTAGGCGGCGAGTCGCGCCTTGCCCTTGGCCTGGCGGGCGCGCGCGGCCATGTGCACCCACTCGAGCTCGCGCTGGAGCGTGCGCTGCCGCGCGCTCTCCTGCTTCTCCTCGACCGCGAGACGCTTGCGCTTCTGGTCGAGCCAGGAGGTGTAGTTGCCCTCCCAGGGGATGCCCGCGCCGCGGTCGAGCTCCAGGATCCAGCCCGCCACGTTGTCGAGGAAGTAGCGATCGTGGGTCACGGCCACCACCGTGCCGGCGTACTCCTTGAGGAAGCGCTCGAGCCAGGCTACCGACTCGGCGTCGAGGTGGTTCGTGGGCTCGTCCAGCAGCAGCAGGTCCGGCTCCTGCAGCAGCAGCCGGCACAGCGCCACGCGTCGCCGCTCGCCGCCCGAGAGCGTCGTCACGTCCTGCTCGGGTGGCGGACAGCGCAGCGCATCCATGGCGATCTCGAGGTGGCGCTCCAGCTCCCACAGGTTGCCGGCGTCCATCTTGTCCTGGACCTTGGCCTGCTCGTCCAGCAGCTTCGTCATCTCGTCGTCTTCCATCGGCTCGGCGAAGCGCGCGCTGATCTCGTTCCAGCGGCGCACGACGGCGACCTTCTCGGCCACGCCCTCCTGGACGTTCTCGAGCACGGTCTTCGCCGGATCGAGCGTGGGCTCCTGCGTGAGGAAGCCGACCGTGTAGCCCTTGCCGAGGAAGGCCTCACCGATGAAGTCGGGGTCCACGCCCGCCATGATGCGCAGCAACGAGCTCTTGCCCGCGCCGTTCAGTCCGAGCACGCCGATCTTGGCGCCGTCGAAGAACGAGAGCCAGATCCCTTTCAGGATCTCGCGCTTGGGGGGGACCACCTTGTGGAGATCCTTCATGGTGTAGATGAAATCGGGCGACATCATGCCTCGCAGGGTGGAGGGACTCGGGAGATCCTTGGGAGAACGCGGGGGGACAGGATGCGGGATAGCGGGGGAGCGCGCAAGGCGGGGGTGCCACGTGTATGCTGCGGGCGCCAGGACCTCCCGGAGGCGCCATGCACGCGACGCGAGCCATCCTCATCCTGTTCGTCATCGCCACGATCCTCGGCGCAGCCCTTGACGCTCCGACCCGCGGAGGAGCCGCGTGGGGGTTCGTGGGGCTCGCGCTGGCGGGCGCGTTGTTCCTCGTCCTTTGGCCCCACGGCCGGCGGGCCCGCGGGACCGAGACTGCGCCCACGACCCTCGACCTGCTCCGCGCGGGCCTCGTGCTCGGGTTCACCGGGTTCGGTGGCGGGCTCGCGGTGCTCACGCAGGTCGAGCACCGCCTGGTCGGACGCGAGCGCTGGATCACGCCGGAGGTCTTCCTCGAGTCCGCCGCGCTGGGGCAGAGCCTCCCCGGGGCGATCTCGACCAATACGCTCGGCTTCGCCGGCTGGCGCATCGCCCGGCTGCGCGGCGCGCTCGCGCTCGAGTGCGGCTTCGTGCTGCCCTCGTTCCTCATGATGGTCGCCTTCAGCCTGCTCTACGCTCAGTTGCGCGGATTCGCCGTGGTCGAGGGGTTCTTCCATCTGCTCAACCCGGCCGTGGCGGGGATGGTCGGCGCGATGGCCGTGAAACTGGCGGCCCAGCTCGTGCGCGCGCCCGGGGGGGAGCCCGCCGGCCTCCGCGGTCTGCTGCGGGATCCCGCGGCGCTGCTCGTCGCGCTGGGTGCGGCGCTGGGCGTCGCCGTGCTGGGTCTGGGCGTGCCCGAGGTGGTGCTGGCGGCGGGGCTGCTCGGCGTGGCGCGCCACCTGGTGCGCCACGCGCGCGGGACGGTCGCGCTGCTTCCCGCGGCTCTCGGATGGCTCGGCCTGGCGACGATCGCGCGGGAACCGCTGCGCCTCGCCGCGCCGGACGAGCTGCGCCGGTTGGGCGAGCTGGCGACCGTGTTCCTGCGCGCCGGGGCGCTCACCTTCGGCGGGGGCTACGTCATCGTCCCCGTGCTCGAGGCCGAGCTGGTGCAGGGGCGCCACTGGCTCACCGCGCAGGCGTTCGTGGACGCGATGGCGCTCGGACAGATCACCCCGGGGCCGGTCGTGATCACCGCGACCTTCGTGGGCTACACCCTGGCCGGCTTCGCCGGCGCGCTGGTCTCCACGGTCGCGGTCTTCCTGCCGGCCTTCGTGCTCGTCGTGCTCGTGAGTCTCTCACTCGACCGTTTCCGCAGCTCGCCCGGGATCCAGGCCTTCGTGCGCGGCCTGCAGCCGGCCGTCGTGGGACTCATGGCGGCCGCGACGGCGACCCTGGCGCGGCACGGCGTGCAGGATGCGCCCGGGGTCGTCGTGGCGGTGGCCGCGTTCCTGCTGCTCTGGAGGACGCGCGTCAACCCGGTGTGGATCGTGCTGGGAGCGGGCACCCTCGGCGCCGCCTGGGCGCTGCTGCCGCACGCCTGAAGCCGGACTTCGGCCCGTCTTCGGGTGGGCGGAGACTCGCCTACCGGACGGGGGCCGCGGGGTGGAAGCCGCGCCGGGTGAGCCACCAGATGGCTGCGACCAGCAGCGCGATCGGGAGCGCGGGCAGGAGCGCCACGAACAGCAGCGGGATCCCCACGAGCACTGCGATCACCAGCCCTCCGATGAGCAGGACGGGCAGGAAGAGCAGCGCGCCGAGGGCCTTGAACGCGAAGCCCAGCAGCCGGAACGGCAGCAGCACGACCCAGAACACCAGCGCGGCGACGCCGAGCAGCGCACTGACGACGGCGAAGATCACGAACGCCGCGAACCCCAGCGCCAGCAACTCGAACACCTTCCTGCCCTCCGCTCGCGTCCCGGGGATCGGCCCGGCTGCCTCCCGGTCACCCGCCTTCTGCGGGTCCGGGTCCTGGCGGCCGGGTGCTCGCCTCCGGGGCGACCTTCTTGAGTCCTACTACGGCCCGCTGCCGCCCCGGGTTGCGCGGTGCCCCGCCGCTGCTAAAGTGGCTGCATCCCAAGCGGGTACGCGCGCCGGCCGGACAGGTGTGTGGACCGGGCGGCCGCCGCGGGGGAGGCCCGCTGGAAACCTGGAGGTGAGGATGGCAGCCACCCGTATCACCGTGAAGCACGACGGCTCCCTGCGGGTCGAGGGCGACTTTGAGATCGTGGACCCGGAAGGTCGCTCGTTCGGGCTCGCGGGTCGCTCTCACGCGGGGCTGTGCCGCTGCGGCCAGTCGCAGAAGAAGCCGTTCTGCGACGGGTCGCACAAGACCTCCGGGTTCCGCTCGCAGGTCGCCGCCTTCGATCTCGAACCGCCCGCCCCGAAGCCGGGGGCGTGACATGGGGTCCCTGATGAGACGCTCTGCCCTGCTCCTCGTCCTGGCGTTCCTGGCCGTGGCCGCCGTTCCCGCCGCCCGCGCCCAGCAGAACTTCGACAAGGTGGTGATCACGCCCGTGAAGCTGGCCGACGGACTCTGGATGCTCACCGGGGGCGGCGGGAACCTGCTGCTCTGCGCGGGCCCGGACGGCGCCCTGATGGTGGACGCCCAGTATGCGGCGCTGGCGCCGAGGATCCTCGCGGCGGTCGGCTCGCTCGGCGGCGGTCGCCCGCTGCGCTTCGTCGTCAACACCCATTACCACGGCGACCACGTCGGCGGGGACTCCGCCATGGCCGCCGCCGGGGCGGCGATCGTGGCACACGAGAACGTGCGGCGGCGGATGAGCGTGGACCGCTTCAACGAGACCTTCGGGACCACCACGAAGGCCGCGCCGGCCGCGGCGCTGCCCGTGCTGACCTTCGCAGACTCGCTGACCTTCCACCTGAACGGTCGCGAGATCCGGGTCTTCCACCTGCCGCCAGCGCACACCGACGGCGACGCCGTCGTGTGGCTGCCCGCCGCGAACGTGCTGCACACGGGCGACCTGCTCTTCAACGGCACCTACCCGGTGATCGACGTCTCGGCGGGTGGATCCATCGGGGGCATGATCCGCGCCCTTGACCGGTTGCTGCCGCTCGTCGGGCCCGCCACGAGGATCGTCCCCGGGCACGGTCCGCTCGCCGACCGTGCGGCGCTGCTGCGCTTCCGCAGCATGCTCGTGACGGTGCGCGATCGCCTGACGAAGCTGGCGAAGGAGAGGAAGTCGCTCGACCAGGTGATGGCGGCGAAGCCGCTCGCCGATCTGGACCCGGTGTGGGGCGGCGGCTTCATGAAGCCGGACCTGTTCCTCCGCGTGGTCTACACGGACCTGTCGCGCACGACGCGGCCGGGGACGCCGGCGCGCTGAGGACGACGCCCGGCGTGCGCACGTTCCTGCTGCTCCTGCCCGCGGGCCTGAGCGCGCTCGTGCTGGCTGCGCACTTCCTGCGCCGGGGCGACCTCGGCCTGGTGGTCGCCTGCCTCGCGCTGCTCGGGCTGCTCTTCGTGCGCCGGTCGTGGGCCGCGCGCCTGGTGCAGCTCGTACTGTTGGCGGGCGCGTTCGAGTGGCTGCGCACGCTGGCGGCGCTGCTTCCTGCGCGTCGCGCCGCGGGCGAGCCGTGGGTGCGACTGGTCGCGATCCTCGGCGGGGTGGCGCTGCTGGCCGTGCTGGGCGCGGCACTCTTCGAGAGCCGCAGGCTCAGGGAGCGCTACCGCGGCTCCGGGCCGGCGGGACCGCGCCGGCCCTGACGGCAGGGCTGCGTGCGGCTCGCGCTCTCCCACTGGAGCGTGGGGTGCACGATGCCGAAGCGCTCGAGGAGGTCGTGGGCGATGTGGCAGGTGAGATCGTCGTCCAGCGCCGCGCGATCGGTGACCAGGTGCGCCGTCAGGGCGATCTCGGTGGTGCTCATGGCCCAGATATGGAGGTCGTGCACTTCCACGACGCCGGGCACCGCCTCGAGATAGGAGCGGACCGCGGCCGGGTCGATCCGCCCGGGCACGGCGTCCATGGCCAGGTCGAGTGACTCGCGCAGGATCCCCCAGGTGCTGCCGACGATGAGCGCGCTCACCAGCAGGCTGACGACGGGGTCGAGCCACGACCAGCGGGTGTAGACCAGGGCGATGCCGGTGAGCACGACGCCCAGGGAGACGGCGGCATCCGCCGCGAGATGCGAAACGGCGGCGCGCACGTTCAGATCTTCGCGCCGGCCCCGCCCCAGGAGCCAGGCGCTCAGGCCGTTCACGACGATGCCGAGCGAGGCCACGGCGATGACCGTGGGCGCGGCGACGGGACCGGGGTGACGAAGCCGTTGCACCGCTTCGAGCGCGACGGCGCCCACTGCGATCAGCAGCACCACGGCGTTGGCGAGTGCGGCGAGGATGGTGGAGCGGCGCAGTCCGTAGGTGCGGCGCGCCGTCGGACTGCGCCGGGCGAGGAGGATCGCGCCCCACGCGAGCAGCAGGCCGAGCACGTCGCCGAGATTGTGGCCGGCGTCCGAGAGCAGGGCGAGGGAGCCGGACCGGAACCCGAAGACGATCTCGAA
>JANXPZ010000049.1 GCA_025357055.1 Candidatus Eiseniibacteriota bacterium
TGGCGGCGGACGCTTCCTTCAGGATTCCGATGATCTGCTCTTCGCTGTACCGCTTGCCGGTCTTCGCCATCGCTCCTCCTTCGGCCTCAGACTACCGGAGGATAGCGACTCCCGCTGCATCAGCTTCCGGGGGGCAGGTCACCCGGCCTTCTCCGTCACCCTCGCTTTCACGTTCTCGTACAACCCAACGGCCACCCCGATGGGGTGGCCGCCAGGAGAACCAACTATCGCCTTGACTCAGGGTCGTTCCATGTCAGCGAACCACCACCACGCGGCGCGTCAGTGCGCGCCCTCCCACGCTCAGTCTCGCGAAATAGAGTCCCGCGCCGACCGGGCCGCCGGCCCCGTCCGTTCCCCGCCAGACCGACTCGTGCGCACCCGCCGGGCGCGACCCGTCGATCAGCGTAGCCACGCACCGTCCCGTCACGTCGAAGATGGCGAGACTCGCATGGCCTGCCACCGGCAGCGTGAAGCGCAGCGTCACGTTCCCGCGCGCCGGGTTGGGCGAGGGCGGCGCGAGCGCGAGCCCGGGCGCGTCGGCTCCCGACGGGACGTCCACCGTCAGCGCGGCGGGCGCGATGCGGATGACCTGCCCGTCCGCGACGGACCCGCCGGGGATCGAGAACGGCTCGCCCGAGCCGGGATCGGCGACGTAGAGCGCGCCGTCGCTGCCGAAAGCCAGGCAGGCGGAGCTGGCGAGGTTCGCGAAGCCGGTGGCGAAGACACTCACCGCCCCCGCAGAGGTCACGCGCAGGATGCGCTCGTTCAAGATGTCGGCCGCGAACAGGTCACCGCCGAAGCGCCCGTCGGGGTCGATGGCGATGGCGCACGCGCCCAGCAGCAGCGAGTTCTGCACCACCGTGCTGACCACGCCGGCCGCGCTCACGCGGGCGATGCGGCCGGGCCCGTCGACGGTGGCGGCGAGCGCGGTGAGGTTGCAGTCGGCGACCAGCAGGTCGGTGCCCCACGCGCCGCCGGGACCGAAGGCAATGCCCTTGCCGCCCTTCACGCCGGTGGCGAACGTCTCGATCGTGCCGCCGCCCGTGGTCCGCACCACGCGGTCGTTCGCCGGGTCGCAGAGGTAGAGCCGGTCGAGGAACGCTCCGCCGCCGGCGGCGAGGGCCCCGCTCGACGTGGCGCCCGAGGGGCCGAGCGTGAGCGTGGTCATGCGGTGCGCGTCGGCCTGGAAGAGACCGTTCGGGTCCGTCACGGCCAGGCTGCCGTCGGTGGCGAGCGCCAGGCCCTCGGGCCTGCCCCAGCGCGAGTCGCCGAGGTAGTGCCCGAGGTCACCGCCGGTGGTGAGCGTGAAGAGCCGGTCTCGGCCCGCGTCGGCGACCAGCATCACGTCGGGTCCGAGCCAGGGAGCGGGCAGGATCCCCTCGGGCGCCACGAGATCCTGGCGCGCGATGCGGTCGGCGACGTAGCCCGCCGGCACGGTGACGCCGGTCGAGTACGCGGCGGTGCGAAAGCGGGACTCGAAGCGCGCGGGGAGCCGGGCGCCGTCCATCGCGCGCAGGGTGGTGTCGAGCGCCCAGGCGCAGGTCTGGCCGGCGCTCCAGGGCGCGTCCGGATGGAACTGCGCCTCGCGTCCGACCACCTGCCAGGTGCCCGCCATGGCCGGCGTCACGCTGAAGGCGCCGGCCAGCGACGCCCCGTCCACGGCGCGGTCGAAGGCGAGACGCAGCGGGGACCACAGGTCGTTCACGGCGCGGTCGTGCGCCGGGGCCACGCTCTGCACGTGCAGCCTGTCCTCCGCGGCGAGCCCGGCGGTGCGCGAGACGGCCGACTCGTAGATGCGCGCGCCCCGCGCCGGCAGGCGCAGCGTGAGGGCGCCGCCCGCGCCCACCGTCTCGGTCAGCCCGGGCTCGAGCGCGTCCACCAGCGCCGTGCCCCCGGGCCAGAGCGTGGTCACCGCGCGCGTGAGCGGACCGTTCGAGGTGTTGATCGCCACCAGCGCGCTGTCCGTCGCGCTCTCGCGGCGGAAGACGTAGAGCCCGGGCCCCGCGGCCTCGGCATACAGCTCGGTCGTGGCGCCGCGTCGCAGCGCCTCGTGGCGCCGGCGGACTTCGAGGATCTCGCGCGTGTGGCGGAACAGGGCGTGCGACTCGTCGAAGTTGTCGCCCAGCGAGGGACCGTAGTTCCACTGTCCCGACCACATGTCCTCGCGGCACCAGGGGTCGCCACCGCCGTCGAAGTTCTGCTCCGTCCCGTAGTACAGGATGGGCACGCCGCGCGAGGTGAGCAGCCAGGCCAGCGCGGCGCGCAGGCGGCTCTCGTCCTGGTTGGCGATCCCGAACGAGAGGAAGCGCGCGTTGTCGTGGTTGTCGAGGAAGGTCGTGAGCCGCTCGCGGGTGGAGACGTCGTAGTTGGTGAGCGCGGCATAGCGGGAGGAGAGGTTCGCCGGCGCGTCGCCGAAGGCGAACACGCCGTTGGCCGTGAAGTACATCGGGTAGTGGAGCATGGAGTCGAACTTGTAATTGCCCCCGCCCATGCTGCCCGTATAGGAGCCCACCTTGGCGTCGTCGCCTTCCCAGACCTCGCCGAACATGAGGAAATGGGTCTTCCCCGCCGTCAAGGCGTGGAGCCGCACGCTATTGCACCAGGAATTCCAGAAGGCCATGTCCACGTGCTTGACGGTGTCCACGCGGAAACCGTCGCAGTCGGTGCTGTCGATAAGGAACTTGGCCGCTGCCAGCAGCGCGGCCTGGACGGCGGGGTCCTCGGTCTTGAGGTCGTTCAGGCCGGAGAGTTGCCCGAGGATCTGCTCGGGGTCCGAATAGTTGCCGATGTTGCCGTAGGGGTGGAACTTGGTCAGGTCGTCGAAGACCCCGGCGAAGCGCTTGCCGGAGTTCGCCCACTTGAGCGTATAGCCGGCCGGGTACTTGTAGGTGGGCCAGCCCGAGCCGGAGCTGTTGATCAGCGTGCCCATATGGTTGCACACCATGTCGATGATGACCCGGATGCCGCGCGCGTGAGCCGCGTCCACGAACTGGCGCAATTCGGCCAGCGTGCCGAAGTGTGGGGCCAGCGAGAAGAAGTCGCGCGCCGCGTAGCCGTGGTACTCCGCGTTGGCGTTGAGCACGATCGGCGAGATCCACACCGCGTCCACGCCCAGGTTCGAGAGGTAGTCGAGCCGGGCGGTGAGGCCGGCGAAGTCGCCGCCGTGGATCCTGGCGCCATCGGCAGGCGCGTAGCTGCCCTCGACCGCGTCGTTGGCCGGGTTCCCGTTCGAGAAGCGGTCGGTGAGGACCTGGTAGATGACGAGGTCCCGCCAGTCCGCGGGCGAAGGCGTGGCGGCGGCGGCCGACGCGGCGGGGGCCGCGAACGCGACTCCGGCAGCCAGGAGCGCCAGGCCGAGGAGGGCGCAGAGGGCTCCGCGCCGGATTGGGGACCCGGGCCTGGCGGGCGCGCGTTGACCCCTGCCCGGGGCGCTCCTACAATCATGGAGCACGTTTCCCACGCCGTCCCCATCGGGCTGACCCTGCGATCCGGAGCATCCCATGCGACTTGCCCGCCCCCGCATCATCGTCACCTTCCTCGTCCTCCTGGGCTCGCTCCTCGCCCTCGCTGCTTTCGCCGACGTCCCGCGCCGTGCCGAGCAGTTGCTCGCCCGCTCCGACACCTGGCCGAAGGGTTCGGTGGTCGGCATCGGGCAGATCCGCCCGGGCGCCAGCCCGCTGGAGAGCGCGGCTAACATCCTATCATTGTACTACGATGAGGGCGATGACCTCATCTTTCGCGTGAGCCTGGTCGCCCCGGTCGGCATCCACGACCGACTGAACCACTTCGAGCGCGAAAAGGTCCGGGCGGTCCTGCTGCTGGACGAGGGCGCGGGGCGCAATTCCGACCTACCCGCCCCGCTCAAGGGGCCCGCCCCGTTCGCCTGGGACCGCATGCTGGTGCTCGAGCCCGGCGCCGACTTCCCGGCCCGCCTCGCCACCTCCGCGCGCGACGCGGGCACGCCGCTCGGGTCCGGCCGGGCCGCCTTCCACCTCGAGCAGGGCTGGCTCGCCGCTTCGCTGCCGCGGGGCACCGCTGCGCCAAAGCGGGCCGCGGTCATCACGTTCGCACACGGCCGCGAACTCGACCGCCTGGTCGCTCCGCTGGACGGACAGCGGACCGCGGCCTACGAGGCGAACGTCGCATTCATGCACTTCGGCAACCAGGGTCTCACCTACAGCGACGTCTTCCACGGTCGCTCGGGCGCCGAGAGCAGCAGCGGCTTCGACGAGATCCTGCGCGTGCACCAGGCCAGGAACATCCCGGTCAACATCCACCTGAGCGGACTGCTCCAGTCCTCGGCCGAGTGGGACGCGCGCAACGGCGATCCGGTGGACTTCAACGCCTGGATCCGCACGGGCGCGA
>JANXPZ010000188.1 GCA_025357055.1 Candidatus Eiseniibacteriota bacterium
TGTCGGTGACCCAGAACTCGGTGTAGGCGAGCTGCCAGAGCATGAAGTTCGAGATGCGCATCTCCCCGCTCGTGCGGATGAGCAGGTCCGGGTCGGGCAGGCCCGCGGTGTAGAGGAAGCTCGACACCAGCTCCTCGTCCACGTCCTGGGGCTGCAGACGGCGCTCCGCGCCTTCGCCCAGCATGCGACGGACGGCGTCCACCAGCTCGACGCGGCCCCCGTAGGAGAGCGCCAGGTTCAGCAGCATCCCGGTCGATCCGGCCAGGTAGTGCTGGGTCTCCTCGATGGCGCGCCGCACCGGCGCCGGGAGGTCCATGATCCGGCCGATGACCTGCAGGCGCACGTTGTTCGCCTTGAGCTCGGTCCGCTCGTGGCGCAGGCTCACGCGCAGCATGGTCATCAGCGCCGCGATCTCGCGCGCGGGGCGATTCCAGTTCTCGGTCGAGAAGGTGTAGAGGGTGAGGACTTCGACCCCCAGCGCGGCACACCCGCGCACCACCTCGCGCACCGACTCCCGCCCGGCACGGTGACCGAGCAGGCGGGGCACCCCCCGGGCCTTCGCCCACCGCCCGTTGCCATCCATGATGATGGCGATATGGCGCGGCAGGTTCCCGTGAGCCTTCAGTTCCTCGATCGTCCGGATGCGCGTGGGCACCGATCCTCCCGGGGCCAGGCACGGCTCCCGGCGCGGGGGCGCCAGCGCGGGCGGTCCTGCGACCCCCGCGCTAGACCTCCATGACCTCGGCTGTCTTCTTCTTCAGCAACTCGTCCACGACCACGATGTAGCGGTCGGTCAGCTTCTGGGTCTCCGTCTCGAGGCGGCGCTCCTCATCCTCGGCGAGCGTGCCTTCCTTGCCCTGCTTCTTGAGCTCGTGGAGGACCTCGTGACGGATCTGCCGGATGTGCACGCGGCCTTCCTCGGTGAACCGGGCGACGAGCTTCACCAGATCGCGGCGCCGCTCCTCCGTCAGCGTCGGGATGGGCACGCGAACGACCACGCCATCGTCGGTCGGGTTGAGCCCGAGGTCCGCCTGCAGGATGGCCCGGGCCACCCCCTTCACCAGGCTGCGGTCGTACGGCTGCACCACGAGCAACCGTGGTTCCGGCGCGGACACCTGCCCCACCTGGATCAGCGGCACGAGCTGTCCGTAGGCCTCCACCCGCACGGTGTCGAGCAACGCCGGGCTCGCCTTGCCCGAGCGGATGCCCGTGAACTCCCTGCGCACCCCGTCCACCGCCTTCTTCATCCGATCTTCGGCTTCGACCAGCATTTTGTGAGTCATGGCCGTCACTCCGTGACCGAGGTCCCCAGCGTCCCGCCCTGCACGAGCTTCAGCAGGTTCCCGCGCTGGCCCACGTTGAACACCACCAGAGGCAGGTGGTTCTCCTTGAGCAGGGTGATCGCTGTCAGATCCATGATCGCGAGACCGCGGTCGAGGATCTCCTGGTACGTGAGGTGCGGATGGAACGTCGCGTCCGGGTGGGCGACTGGATCGCTGCTGTAGATGCCGTCCACCTTGGTGGCCTTGAGCACCACTTCGGCACCGATCTCGACGGCCCGCAGGACCGCGGCCGTATCGGTGGTGAAGTACGGGTTGCCGGTGCCCGCCACCAGCACGACCACGCGGTCCTTCTCGAGGTGCCGCACCGCGCGGCGCCGGATGTACGGCTCGCACACTCGGTCCATCTCGATGGCCGACATCACGCGGGTATGGACCCCCCGCTTCTCGAGCGCGTGCTGCAGCGCCAGTCCGTTGATCACCGTGGCCAGCATCCCCATGGTGTCGGCACCGACGCGATCCATCCCCCGCGTGCTCGCGGCCAGACCCCGGAAGATGTTGCCACCGCCGGTCACGACCCCGACCTGGACGCCGAGCCGATGCACGTCACGGATCTCGTCGGCCAGCCCGGCCATCACCGTCTCGTCGATGCCGTGGCCGCTTCCGCCGGCGAGCAGTTCGCCCGAGAGCTTCAGCAGCACGCGCTGCCAGCGGCCGGCCACCTGCTTCACTCCTGTCCCAGCCGGAACCGCGTGAAGCGCCGCACGGAGACGTTCTCGCCCGTCTTGCGGGCGGCCTCCAGCACCAGCTCGCCGGCCTTGAGCTTGTCGTCGCGGATGTAGGGCTGATCGAGCAGGCACACCTCGGCGTAGAACTTCTCGAGCTTGCCCTCCACGATCTTCTCGACGATGGCCGCCGGCTTGCCCTGTCCCTCGACCTGGCCTGCGTAGATCGCCCGCTCGCGCTCCACGCGCTCGGCGGGCACGTCCTCGCGCTTCACGAACTCCGCGCCCAGCGCCGCGACCTGCATGGCGAGATTGCGCGTGAGCTCGGCGAACTCGGGGGTGCGCGCGACGAAGTCGGTCTCGCAGTTCACCTCGATGAGCACGCCCGTGCGGTTGCCCGGATGGATGTACGCCTCCACCAGGCCCTCGTTGGCCGCACGCCCGGTGCGACCCTCCATCCTGGCGTTGCCGGCCTTGCGCAGCACGTCGATGGCCTTTTCGAGGTCGCCCCCCGCCTCGCTCAGCGCCTTCTTGCATTCCATCATCCCGGCACCGCTGCGGTCCCGGAGCTGCTTCACCTGTTCGGCGGTGATCGTCATCACACTCCCCTGTCGTCACGACGCCCGCCCGCGACATCATCACGGACGGGCGTTCATCAGAACCCGTTCCCCGGTTACCGAGGGCTCGCGGTCTGGGCCTCGCCCTCGGCCTCTTCGCCGCCGAACGAGACCGTCTCCTGATCAGCGCCCTCCAACGCGACTGCGCGCGTCTCGAGGATGGTGTCCGCGACCATTCGCGTGAACAGGCGGATGGCCCGGATCGCGTCGTCGTTCCCCGGGATCGGGTAGTTCACCACGGTGGGGTCGCAATTGGTGTCCACGACGCCCACGATCGGCACCGCGAGGCGGTTCGCCTCGGCGATCGCGATCTTCTCCTTCTTGGTGTCGATCACGAAGACCAGCGACGGCACACCCGGCATCTCCTTGATGCCCGAGAAGGCGAACTCCAGGCGCGCACGTTCGCGCGAGAGCCTCGAGACCTCCTTCTTGCTCATCTTCTCGAACGTCCCATCGGTCGCCATGCGGTCGAGCTCGTGCAGCCGCTTGATGCTGGTGCGGATGGTCTTGAAGTTGGTGAGCATGCCGCCCAGCCAGCGCTCGGTGACGTGGTACTGGCCGCAGCGCGTGGCTTCTTCGACCACGATGGGCTTGGCCTGCTTCTTGGTGGCGATGAAGAGCACGTGCCCGCCCCCGCGCACCACCTTCTCGATCACGGCCTTCGCCTCCTGGGCGCACTTCAGCGTCTTCTGGAGGTCGATGATGTAGATGCCGTTCCGCTCCATGAAGATGAACTTCTTCATCTGCGGATTCCAGCGCCGCGTCTGGTGCCCGAAGTGCACACCGGCTTCGAGCAGGTCCTTCATCACGATGTCTGCCACTGCCATCCTCCTCGGGGTTCTGTCCTCCGCCCCCTCCGTCGTCCATGAGCGCTGCCCCCCTCGCGGGGGACCCCGGCGCTCCGGCGGGGCGTGTGGTTTGGTTTCCCGGACTAGCGCTTGCTGAACTGGAAGCGCTTGCGCGCCCCCGGCTGTCCGTACTTCTTGCGTTCCTTCATGCGCGGGTCGCGCGTCAGAAGGCCGGCGCGGCCGAGCACGGCCCGCAGACTCTCGTCCTCGCGCACCAGTGCCCGCGCCACGCCCAGGCGAATGGCACCCGCCTGGCCCGTGAGCCCGCCGCCGTGCACCCGGGCCACGACGTTGTACTTGCCCTCGGCACCGGCCACGACCAGCGGGTGGAAGGCCGTCTGGACCAACGTCTCCCGTGTCAGGTACTCGAGCGGGGTGCGGTCATTCACCAGGTGCTTGCCAGTGCCCGGCAGCAGCTGGACGCGAGCCACCGCCTCCTTGCGCCGCCCTGTCAGGGGCTTGTTCGAGATCTCGGTCGCCATGCCTCTCCTCGTGCCTACTCGGGATTCCAGAGAACCGGCTGCTGCGCCACGTGCGGGTGCTCCGGCCCCGCGTACACCTTGAGCTTCTTCTCCATGGCGCGGCCCAGCTTCGTCTTGGGCATCATGCCATGCACCGCCTTCATCACCACTCGCTCGGGGTGCTTCGCCAGGACTTCGCGGATCGAGGTCCACGAGGCCCCACCCGGATACATTGAGTGGTGGAAGTACCGCTTGTCCTCGGGCTTGCGCCCGGTGAGCACCACCTTGCTCGCGTTGATCACCACGACGTGGTCGCCGGTGTCGATGTGAGGCGTGTAGATCGCCTTGTGCTTGCCCCGCAGCACCATCGAGACCTGAGTCGCGAGCCGCCCCAGCGTCCTGCCCTCGGCATCCACGACCAGCCACTGCCGCTGGACGTCGCTCGGCCGGGCGGAATATGTCTTCATGCCGTCCTCCACTACACGATCCCGTCGGGCAAGCCCTGCCGACGCCACGGGACACCGCAGTCGCCGGACACAGGGACTCCCCCGTATCCATAAGAAGCGTCGGAGACTAGCAGTCTGCGGAAACGGGTGTCAAGCCGGTGCGCCACCGGCCGGGCCGACGGGACCCCCGGCCCGGCGGGACACGGCCCCCCGCTAGGCGAACTCCTTCAGCAACTGGCGGAGCCGGGCGAGCGGAAGGCCGACGACGTTCCAGTAGTCCCCCTCGATCCGGCGGACGAACTGGGCGGCCAGACCCTGGATGCCGTAAGCCCCCGCCTTGTCGAGCGGCTCGCCGGTGCGGGCGTAGGCGCGCAACTCCGCATCTTCCAGCCGCGCGAACTGCACCTTGGTGACCTCGGCAGCCGTGCGCTGGTCCCGGCCGCGCACGATGGCGAGCCCCGTCCAGACCTCGTGCGTGCGACCCTGAAGCTGCTTGAGCATCTCGAAGGCTTCGGCCTCGCCCGTGGGTTTGCCGAGCCGCACGCTGCGGGCCACCACCACCGTGTCGGCACCGATGACGAGCGCCTCCGGGCGCCGCCCGGCCACGCGCCGGGCCTTCTCCAGCGCCAGCGCCCGCACCCCGTGGCGCGGCTCGGCGTGGCCGGGCCAGTCGCGATCGGGCCCCGGGTCCGCCACCGTGAAGGCGAGGCCCACCTGGCGCAGTAGAGTGACGCGGCGCGGCGAGGCCGAGGCCAGCACGATCGGCACGCTCCCCCCGTAGAAGAGCGTGCCCGGGGCGCGCCGCGGCACCGTCATTCCGCCTCCGCCGGGGCCGGGCCCGCGGCCGGCGTCTCGATCAGGAGCGTCACCGGCCCGTCGTTCAGGAGTTCCACCGCCATGTGCGCCCCGAAGACGCCGCGCTGGACCGGGACACCCTGCGCCGCCAGGAGCGCGCAGAAGCGCTCGAAGAGCGGCTCGGCCTGCCCGGGGTGCGCGGCTGCCGTGAAGTCCGGACGGCGCCCGCGCCGCGTCTCGCCGTAAAGCGTGAACTGTGGCACGACCAGCGCGGCCCCGCCGGTCTGGCGCACGTCCAGGTTCATGAGCCCCTCCGGGTCGGCGAAGATCCGCAGCCCGGCGAGCTTCCGCGCGAGCCACGCCGCCTGCTCCTCGGCGTCCGCGTGCGCCGCCCCGAGCAGCACCAGCAGTCCCGGGCCGATCTCGCCCGTGACGCGCCCGTCCACGGTGACGCGGGCGTGGGTGACGCGTTGCACCAGCGCCCTCATGGCCCGACCGCGCCGCGCTCCGGGTTCGTGGTGCGGAGCAGCCGCTGGCGGCGCTCGACCCGGGTCACGCCGCTCACCTGGCGGATGGTGTGGATGACGTCCTGCAGCTTGGCGAGGTGCGGCACCTCGATCACGAACACGCCACGCGCCCGCCGATCCTCGCTCGCCACCCCGGCGCTGCGGATGTTGACCGAAGT
>JANXPZ010000193.1 GCA_025357055.1 Candidatus Eiseniibacteriota bacterium
CTGGATCAGGAGCAGCGAGCGGTCCTCGTCCTCGATGCGTTTGCGCCGGGCGGCGAAGAACGCCGTGGTCTCGGCGTCGGGGTCGATCTCCAGCGTGCCGAGAAAGCCATCCACCGCGCCCACCGCACCGTTCTTCGCGTGCTGCATGATGCCCCGGCAGGAGACCACCGCCGGGATGCCCCGGCCGCGGGCGACGATCGCGCAGTGCGAGGAGCGCGACCCCACCTCGGTCACCATGCCGACGACGCGCTCGCGGTCGAGCAGGGCGATCTCGCTGGGCGCCACGTCGTGCGCGACCAGCACGCAGGGCTGCTCGGGGATGGCGAGCGCCCGGTGGCCGTCGCCGAGCAGGTGGCGCAGCACGCGCCGCTCCACGTCGAGCACGTCGGCCTGCCGCTCGCGCAGGTGCTCCGACCCCACGCTCGCCAGGTGCGTCGCCACGCCCGCCATGTGGCCGCGGAACACCCAGGCCGCGTTGCGGCACTGCTCGCGGATGCCCCGCTCGACCGCGTGCACCAGGTCGGGGTCGTCGAGGATCATCAGGTGGGTGCTGTAGATCCCGGCTTCCGCTTCGCTCAGTTCGCGGGCGATGCGGTCGCGGATGCTGGTGAGGTCGGCACGCGAGGTCTCGAGGGCGTCATGGAAACGCACCACCTCCTGATCCACCGACCGCGCGGGGATCGCGGTGTCACGCACCGCCAGCTCCTCGCGCTCCAGCAGGTAGATCGGGGCCACGCCCACTCCGGGCGATGCCGCGATGCCGGTGAACTTCATGGCTCTCCCCCGAACTTGCCGTCCACGAGTTCGCGCAGGGCCGCCACGGCCTCGCACTCGTCGGGGCCCTCGGCCCGCACCCGGATGGTACTGCCCTCCTCGGCGGCGAGCATCATGACGCCCATGATGCTCTTGCCGTTCACCTCGAGGTCGTCGCGGCGCACGGTGACCTCCGCGGCGAACCGGGCCGAGGTCTTCACGAACAACGCGCAGGCCCGGGCGTGCAGCCCGAGCTGGTTGCGGATCAGAAGTTCGGCCTCGGTCACACTCGACTCCCCTGACGGGTCCACCCCGGCGCGGTCATCCGGCTCACCGGAACCACGTGGCTGCCACACACAGCGCGCCCACCCCCAGCGCCCACTCGGTCGGCGAGGGCCGCGGCCGCGCGGCGGCCACCAGCCCGAGCCCGAGCCCGGCCGCGAACACGGCCTGGAACACCAGCGGGCGGGGCTCACCGCCGGGCACGAGCAGCCAGGCCGTCGTCACGCCCGCGAGCATGGTTCCCGACAGGGCGAGGGCCCCGGTCAGACGCTCGAATCGCCGTCGCTGCGCCAGGTCCAGCACCGCGGTCCCGGCCCTGTACCCCCAGCCCACCCCGAGGAAGCGCACCCCGAGGTGGAACAGGTTGTAGCACACCCAGAGCGCGACCGCCCCCAGCCACGAGCCGCCGAGCGCCACGAGCACCCCGAGCAGGGCGGCGAAGGGCCGCAGCGTGAACCAGAAGAGCCGGTCCCCGAGCGCGGCGAGCGAGGAGCCGAGCACGCTCTTGATGCGCGCCACGGCCACGGCGTCCGGGCCCTCGCCGGCCGCGCGGCCCTCCTCGAGCGCAGCCACGGCGCCGAGCGCGAGCGAAGCGAGCGTGGGCTGGGTGTTGAAGTAGGCGGTGTGCTCGGCCAGGCGCTCCCGGACCTCCACCGGATCGGCGTAGAGACGCTCCAGCGCCGGCTGTAAAGCCCACGCCCAGCCCAGCCCCTGCTGGCGCTCGTAGTTGAACGTGGCCTGCAGGAACAGGCTGCGCAGCGCCATGCGCCAGAGATCCCGACTCTTCAGTCTGCCCATCAGTGCCCCGTCACCATGAGGAACAGCCAGGTCGCCAGCATCGCCATCGCGAACAGCGCCGCCCGGATGAGCCGCCGTTGCACGAACGCCTGGAGCAGTTGGGCGAGGCCGAGCCCGATCCACAACGGTTGCGCCAGCGTCCAGGCACGGGCGAGCGGCAGCGAATGGCGTCCCGCCAGCGGTCCCAGGAGCCACACGCCGAGCGCCAGGCAGGCGGCGCAATACCCTACACCGACCGCGAAAGCCAGGACAGCGCCCGCGCGCTGCGCGGTGCCGACGGCGCCCGCGTCACCGCGCCGCACCTCGGCCTCGCACCAGCGGCTCAGGCCCTCGTTGCGCCGCCGCTGCCACTTGATGAGCGGCACGCCGAAGGTCGCGGTGACGAGCCCGGCAAGCACGCCCAGCAGCGCCGCGGCATCGTCCAGCATGAGGAAGTGCTGCCCGGAGGCGATGGTCAGCGCCACGGCCGCGCCCACCACCCCGCCCGAGGCATAGTCCTCGGGGGTGCGCGAGCCGATCGGCAGCGTGCTCGCCGCCAGGATCTGCAGCACGACGCCCACTTCGAGCGCCACGCGCCACTCGCCCCAGATCGCGCCCAGCAGCGTGGCGGTCACGAGCGGCTGCGAGAGCAGCGTCTGGGCGATGGGAGTGGCGTCCAGCACGGCCACGCCCCCCAGCAACAGCGTGGCGAAGACCTGGAGGCTCACGGCGCGACGGTCGGGTCCAGGGCTGTCAGGCCCTGCGGCCGCGTGGCCGGCACGTCCTGGACCTCGAGCTTCACCCCGCGCCGCAGCAGCGCGCGCGCGTCCTCGCGGTCGTCGTCGTCCAGGTAGACGTACTCGGCGATCTTGGTCTTGCCCGGAGCGTAGTGCAGCCCCCCGAGGGTGAAGACCGGCACCGCGGCCCCCGACTCGACCAGCGCGCGGGCGGTGCGCAGGTCCCGCAGCACGAGCAACGCGCCGCCCGGTGCGCTCCGCTCGGCCTCCCAGGCGGCCGCCGCCTCGGCCACCGTGAGCACGCGCACCTCGGCGGCCGGCGCGGCCGAGACGAGCAGATCGCGCTCCCAGGGGCTGGCCGCCACCTGGTCGTCCACCACGTAGAGCCGTGCGGGGCGCAGTGCCGAGCCCCAGGCGACCACGACCTGGCCGTGGATGAGCCGGTCGTCCACCCGATGGTTCAGCCAGCTCATTCGGGACGGGCTTGCTGGACGCGGACGCTGTCCCGCGCCCGGGTCACGAGTCGTTCGGCCAGCTCGACGACGGGGTACAACTCGCGGTTGTGCAGGTAGTCGAGCAACCCCGGCAGGTTCACCCCGGTGACCACCAGGATCTCGGCATTGCCCCGCGCGGCCAGCAGGCCGCACTGCTGGCAGGAACCGCCCGGGAAGTCGGTGAGCACGAGCCCGCCGTGGGTCCAGCCCGAGACGCGCCCCCGGATGGCGTTCTCGAGGTCGATCCGCGAGAGCTCGGAGTTCGAGAGGAACTCGACGTCCGGGACCGGACCGTAGATCTGCTGGGCGGCGCGCAACAGCGCCGCCCCCAGGTCCGCGTGCGTCACCAGCAGCGCCGGGATGCGACTCACTCCGTGTCCTCGCGCACCAGGGCCGTGGCGGCACTCTTGCGCTTCATGTGTTCGATCAGGTGCTGGTTGAGCCGCTCGGCCGGCGAGTAGCCGCCGTAGACCTTGACCAGGTAGTTGAGCGCCAGGGCCTCGGCGATCACCGTGATGTTCTTCCCCGGGACGATGGGGACCACGACGTGCGGGATGGGCACGCCCAGGATCTCGGTCTTGCGCTCGTCGATCCCGACCCGCTCGTAGCTCTCCTCGTCCGACCAGGTCTTGAGTTGCACCTCCACCTCGACCCGCTTCTGCAGCCGGATCGAGCGGATGCCGAAGATCGACTGCACGTCGATGATGCCCAGTCCCCGGATCTCCATGTGGTGGCGCAGAAGCTGGTTCCCGCCGCCGATCAGCACGCCGCCGTGACGCCGGGTGATGGTGACGATGTCGTCGGCCACCAGCCGGTGGCCGCGCTCGACCAGGTCGAGTGCGGTCTCCGACTTGCCGATCCCGCTCTGTCCGGTGAACAGCAGACCACAGCCGTAGACGTCCACGAGTGAGGCGTGGACCGACGTCGTCGGCGCGAACATGTGGTCCAGGTAGAGCGTCAGGCTGTGGATGAACGGAGTCGTGCTCTCCGGCGTGCGCAGCAGCGGCACCTGGCAATCGTTCGCCCGCTGGATCAAGTAGGGCGGCACGTTGAGAGCCTTGCAGACCACGATGAGCGGGATCGAGAACTGGAACAGACGGTCCACCGCGTCGCGCATCTTCGCCTCGGGCAGCGTGGCGAGGTACGCGAACTCGGTCTGCGCCAGGATCTGGATCCGTTCGGACAGGAAGTTCTCGACGAACCCCATGAGCGCCATGCCCGGGCGATTCGTGTCGCTCACGGTGATCTCGCGGCGCGAGGCCAGCGACTCGGTGAGGACCTCCAGGTGGAGCTCCTCCTTCTGGTCCTCGTAGAGACGGGCGGGGCTGATGGATTCCACGGCGGTCCTAGGCCTCCGTGCCGGACCGGAGGTCCGGCTCCTGGTCGATTCCGGGCTCCGCGCCGTCGCCGGCGCCAGCGATCCCGGGCAGCTCGCGAACGGGGCCCTTGTGGTCGGTCCGCTTGTCCTTGAGCCGGCGGAGCTGCTGCTCCAGCCGGTCGGCGGCCTGGTCGATGGCCAGCTTGCTGGTGTCGGACTCCTCGCGGCTCACCATCTCGTGGTGCTTGATCCGCAGGGTGATCTCGGCGGTGAAGCGGAACTTCTCGGCGGTGACGACGAGATGAGCCTCCTGGATGTCACGGGCGAAGCGTTCGAGCTTCGCCAGACGCTGCTGAGCGAATTCGCGGACCGGGGCATCGAGCTCGCAGTGGCGAGCGGTCGTGCTGATCTGCATCGTGGAATCCTTTCCCTACCAGGATGAACGTCACACGCGCCGGCGGAACCGCGCCGGCAGGATGCTGAGCTGTTCCCGGTACTTGGCCACCGTCCGCCGGGCGATCTTGAGTCCCGTCTCGTGCAGGAGCTCCGCGATGCGCTGGTCGGACAGGGGTTCGGTCTTGGCCTCCTCGTCGATGAGGGTCTTGATGGTGTCCCGGGCCGTCCGGGCCGAGACATCCTCGCCGTCCTCGGTCTCGAGCCCGCTCGAGAAGAAGAACTTGAGCTCGAACACGCCGCGCGGCGTCTGCACGTACTTCGCGCTGCAGACGCGGCTCACCGTGGACTCGTGCATGTCGATCTGCCGGGCGACCTGCTGGAGCGTGAGGGGCCGCAGGAACGCGATCCCCTTGTCGAAGAACTCCCGCTGCTCGCGGATGATGCAGTTCATCACCTTGATCATGGTGCGGCGCCGCTGCTCGATGGTCTGGATGAGCCAGCGCGCCGAGTTCAGCTTGCCCTGGATGTACTCGCGGGTCTTGACCTCGCCGGCGCTGCACTCCGACTTCTTCTTGCCGCGCATCACGCCCTCGTAGGCGGCGGAGATGCGCAGCCGGGGCAGGTGGCGGTCGTTCAACATGACGAGGTACTCGTCGTTCACGCGCTCGACCACCAGGTCCGGCACGACGTACCGGGGATCCTCGCTCGAGACCTGGAGGCCCGGCTTGGGATTCAGGGTGGCGATCGCGTCGGCCCCCGCCTGCACCTCCTCGGGCGTGCACTTGAGCTGGCGCGCGATCTCGGGGAAGCGCCGGTTCACCAGGTTGTTGAACTGGTCGTGGATGAGTTTCCACGACAGCGTGTCGCACTCGTTGCGCGCCTCGAGCTGGATGAGCAGGCACTCCCGCAGATCGCGCGCCCCCACTCCCACCGGCTCGAGCGCCTGGATGACCTTCAGGATCCGCTCGCACAACTCGAGCGGCTGACCCGTGGACTGCGCCACCTCATCGAGCGGGGTCGCCAGCCAGCCACGCTCGTCCAGCGAGCCGATCAGGAATTCCGCCAGCATCAGGTCGCGCGGGGAGAGCGCGAGGAAGTGGAGTTGCTCGAGCAGGCTCTCGGCCAGCGAGGTGCGCGTGATCGGCACCTTCTCGAGGAACTCCACCGAGGTCTCCTGCTGGGGCACGTAGACCCGGTCGAGCGCGCCGTCCTGCATGTACTCCGACCAGTCGATGGGGTCTTCCTCGGCCGGGTCCTCCGCCTCCTCGTTGGCCTTCTCCTCGGGAGAGTCCTCCTTGGCGAGGTCCTCGTTCTCCGTGACCTCGTCCACCTCCTCGAGCAGCGGGTTCTGGATCATCTCCTGCTTGAGGATCTGCTGGAGCTCGAGCGTCGGCACCTGCAGCAGCTTGAGCGCCTGCTGCAGCCGCGGCGTCATGATGAGGGCCGGCCGTAGGCTCAGGTTCAGCGAGGGTTTCATTTCCATGATGGGATCGGCTCCGTACGGCGGCTGGTGTCAAAGACTGAATCGTTCGCCCAGGTAGATCTCGCGTGCCCTCGAGTCGTTGGCCAGCTCCTGCGAGGTCCCCTGCAGGAGGATCCGGCCCTCGTACATGATGTACGCGCGGTCGGTGATCCGCAGCGTCTCGCGCACGTTGTGGTCGGTGATGAGCACTCCGAGCCCGCGCTTGCGCAGGCGATCCACGATGTCCTGGATCTCCGCGACCGCGATGGGGTCGATGCCCACGAAGGGCTCGTCGAGCAGCATGTAGGACGGCTGCCGCGCCAGGGCCCGCGTGATCTCCACCCGGCGGCGCTCGCCGCCCGAGAGCTTCGTGGCCATGCGGTCCGCCAGGTGCGTGAGGTTCAGCTCCTCCAGCAGCTGCTTCAGCCGCGCTTTGCGCTCGGCCCGGGTGAGGGGCATGGTCTCCAGCACGGCCATCACGTTGTCGCTGACCGTCAGGCGGCGGAAGATGCTCGACTCCTGCGCGAGGTAGCCGAGCCCGAGCCGCGCCCTCCGGTAGACGGGTTCGTCGGTGACGTCGCGGCCCTCGAGCAGGATGCGCCCCCGGCTCGGCTGGAGCAAGCCCACGATCATGTAGAAGGACGTGGTCTTGCCGGCCCCGTTCGGTCCGAGCAGCCCCACGACCTCGCCGCGGCGCACGTGGAAGGACACGTCGTCCACCACGCGCCAGCGCCCGTAGTAGCGCTCGAGCCCGGCGGCCACCAGGCCCTCGGCCGGGCCCGGCGAACTCATCGGGGCGCCCGGGGAGGCGGCATCCGCGCCCGGCGGGTCCACGGCGGGCCGGCCGGTGTCGTCGTCGCTCATCGCGCGCCGCCCTTGCGCTCGGTGAGGCCGCCGCCCGAACGCGTCTGCACCGTCGCCTGCACCTTGCGCTTGAACTCGAAGCGCTTGAGGCCCGGATCGCTCTCGAAGCCGTAGCCCGTGAGCACGTCGCCCTCGCGCTCCACCCGCACCATCTGCTCGAGCGGAGAGACGATCCTCTGGGAACGGTTCAGGAAGCGGATCTCCTGCGTGGACATGCGCGTGCCCTCGCCCGTCTGCAGGACCACGTTGCCGCGCGCGGTCATGTCGCGCGTCTGCAGCTGGATCTCGCCTTCGCGCGCGGTGAGCTCGGAGGACTGGGCGCCCTGCTCGTCGAAGAAGTCCACGCGGATGGAGCGGGCGACGATGACGTTGCGGGCGTTGTAGGTGGCCGCGTAACGGGCGTAGAGCTTCCACTGCGGGGCACCCTGGTCGGTCTCGGTGAGGACGAAATCGCTCACCTCCTGGTCCGGCAACTCGGCGGTAGCCCGCAAGGGCACGCTGGAGCGCTCCGTGCCGCAGCCCGCGGCGGCGAGCAGCGACAGCGCCAGCGCCACAAGGCTCACGGCCCCCGGAGGGAGGCCGCAGAAGCGGGGAGACGAACGTCCCCGGGGGATCATGGGTGCCCGGTTCTTCATGTCGGAGCCCACGCTAACAAAGGGCGGGATGGGTCGCAAGCACGATAAGTGCCAGAGCGTCTTGGGTGTTGGAATCTTGATGGGTTATCGGTCTGAACGGCCCCGGACTTGACGCCTGGGTGACGGCGCGGCCGGCCGCCGGGTCTTCACGGGCCCAGGCTCCAACTGCGACCCGCCCAACGTGATGCCACAACCGCAGGGACCGCTGGCCCGGACGACTCGTGAAACGCCTGCCGCGAGTGCGAGATGGGGCACTTCATGAATCGTCCGGGCTACCGCCCTGCGCGAAGGCAGTCATGCAGGTGCAGCACGCCGACGGGCAGGCCCGCCCCGTCCACCACGACCAGCGCGGTGATCGGACCGGCAGGCCGCTCCTCCATCTGGCGCACCGCCGCCGCCACCAGCGCCTCTCTCGCGATGGTGCTCGGCTCGCGGCCCATGACCTCCCGCGCCGTGAGGGCCCACGGGTCGGAGTGCTTGAGCAGGATCCGCTTGAAGTCGCCATCGGTGATCACGCCGACCAGCCGGCCGGCGCTGTCCACCACGGTCGTGACGCCGAGCCGCTTGTCCATGATCTCGAGCATCACTTCGCGCAGGGGCGTGCCCTCCCCCACCCGCGGCAGCGCAGCCCCCTCGTGCATCAACTCCTCGACGCGGCGCGCCGCGGAGCGGCCGATGACCCCGCCCGGATGCAGGAAGCGGAAATCCTCGGCCTTGAAACCACGCCGCTCGAGCAGCGCGACCGCCAGGCAGTCGCCCATCACCTGGGCCACCGTGATGCTGGTCGTCGGCGTGAGGTCCATGGGGCAGACTTCGCGCACCGGACCGGTCACCAGGCACGCTCCGCTCTTGCGCCCGAGAGCGGAGCCGGGGGTCGCGACGATGCTCACGAGCGGGATGCCGTGCCGCTCGAGGTAGGGGAGCAGCGCCAGCAACTCGTCGCTGGCACCGCTCTTCGAGAGGAACAGCGCGACGTCGCCCGGGGCGAACAGGCCGGCATCGCCGTGCAAGGCATCGGCCGGGTGCAGGAACACCGCCGGCGTGCCGGTGCTGGTGAGCGTGGCCGCGAGCTTGTGGGCGAGCAGCCCGGACTTGCCCACGCCCGAGACCACCACCTTGCCGCGGCAGCCGTGCAGGCACTCGACCGCCGCGAGGAACTCCGGGCCGAGCCGGACTTCGAGCCCGGCGACGGCAGCGGCCTCGCCGCGCACCACCTCGCGCGCCAGTTCGATCAGGTCGCGCGCCATCACAGCGCCTCGTAGCGGCGCAGCACCTGCTCCCAGGTGCCGTTGTGCCGCAGGAGCAGCTCCACCGCCTCGCGCGCGGCACCGCGGCCGCCGCCGCGCAGGGTCACGGTGCGGGCCCGCGCGAGCACCTCGGGCTGCGCATCGGCGACGGCGATCGGCCAGCCCACGCGGTTGAGCAGCGGCACGTCCGGCAGGTCGTCTCCCAGCATCGCGCAGTCCTCCCAGCGCGCACCCTCGCGGGTGAGCACGCGTTCGGCCACCGCCACCTTGTCCTTGATGTCGAGGTAGCACTCGAGCCCGAGGTCGCGCATGCGGCTCTCGACCGCCGGCGACGGGCGCCCCGAGATCACGACCGGCAGCAGTCCCAGGTCACGCGCCCAGATCAGGGCCAGGCCGTCCCGCACCCAGAAGTTGCGCAGGTCCCCGGCCGCACCCTCGGTGATGACCCCGTCCGTGAGCGTGCCGTCCACGTCGAGGAACAGGATGCGCACCGGCCCGGAGGTCCCGCCCAAGGCCGCGCGCGGCGCCGTCATGGCTGCTCCCCCACCGCGGCGCGCACGCTCGCGGCCGCGTCGAGGAACGCTTCGGCCTGATCGAGCGGCAACTGGGTCGCGGCGTCGGAGCGGGCGTTCGCGGGATCGGGGTGGCACTCGAAGAAGAGCCCGTCCACCCCGCAGGCCACGGCCGCGCGCATGAGCGGGAAGGCGAAGCGGCGGTCGCCCCCGGTCTCCGCGCCACCGGGACGCTGCAGGCTGTGGGTGGCGTCGTAGACCACGGGCCAGCCCAGCTCGCGCATCACGACCAGGCCGCGCATGTCCACCACCAGGTCACCGTAGCCGAAGCTGGTGCCGCGCTCGGTGAGCAGGATGCGCTCGCCACCCGCCTGCCGCAGCTTCTCGACCGCGTGCCGCATGTCCTCGGGCGGCAGGAACTGGCCCTTCTTCACGTTCACCGTCCGGCCGGTGCGCGCCGCGGCCTGCAGCAGCGCGGTCTGCCGGCAGAGGAACGCCGGGATCTGCAGCACGTCGGCCACTTCGGCGACCACCGCGACCTCGGCCACCTCGTGCACGTCGGTGAGCACCGGCACCCCCACCTCGCGCTTCACCTGGTCGAGGATGCCCAGCGCCTCGTCCATGCCCAGGCCCGCGAAGGAGCGGCCACTCGAGCGGTTGGCCTTCCGATAGGAGGCCTTGAACACGTAGGGCAGCCCGCGCTCGGCGCACAGCGCCTTGAGCCGCGTGGCCACCTCGAGGCACGAGGCGGCGCCCTCGACCACGCAGGGGCCCGCGATCACCAGCAGGCCGGGCCCGCCGACCTCCTCCGTCCCGATCGAGAAGCGGTTCATACGTCCCTCCGGTTCGGTGCCCGCGCGCCCGCCACCGGTCCCGTGGGCGGCTCCGCCCCCGGCTGCGTCCCGCTCCCCGCCTCCTCGCGCGTGAGGGCGTCACTCCCCAACCGCGCCCGCCGGCGCTCGAGCGCCGCCCGCACGAAGTCCACGAACAGCGGATGTGGATCGTGGGGGCGCGACTTGAATTCGGGGTGGAACTGCACCGCCATGAACCACGGGTGGTCGGGCAACTCGACGATCTCGATCAGGTCCCGCCCCACGCAGCGGCCCGAGAACACCAGCCCGCGCGACTGCAGCTGCGCGGCGTACTTGTTGTTGAACTCGTAGCGGTGACGATGGCGTTCCTCGACCTCGGACCGGCCGTAGGCGCGCGCGGCCAGACTGCCCGGCTTGAGCGCGCAGCGGTAGGACCCCAGCCGCATCGTCCCGCCCTTCTCGCTGATGCCCTCCTGGTCGGCCATCAGGTCGATCACCTTCTGCGCGGCGTGCGCGTCGAACTCGCTGGAATGGGCCTCCTGCCAGCCCACCACGTGGCGCGCGAACTCGATGGTCGCCACCTGCAACCCGAGGCAGAGGCCGAAGTACGGGATGCCGCGCTCGCGCGCATGGCGCGCCGCCTCGATCTTGCCTTCGATGCCGCGCTCGCCGAAGCCGCCCGGCACGAGCACGCCGTCCACCTCGGCGAGCGACTCCGCGGCCCCGTGCGTCTCGAGGTCTCCCGCCTCGACCCAGCGCACCCGGACGCGCGCGCGATTGGCGGCCCCGGCGTGGACGAAGGCCTCCACGATGCTCTTGTAGGCGTCGCGCACGTGCGTGTACTTGCCGACCACCGCGATCTCGCACTCCTTCCCGGGCTCACGCACGCGGGAGACGAAGTCGGCCCAGACCCGCAGGTCGGGCGCGTCGGTGTCGAGGCCCAGCCCCTGCACGACCAGCGAGTCGAGTCCGCCCTCGTGGAACATGAGCGGCACCTCGTAGATCGACGATCGATCGGCGGCACCGATGACCGCCTCGGTCGGGACGTTGCAGAACAGCGCGATCTTCTCGCGCACCTCGCTGTCGAGCGACACCTCGCTGCGGCACAGCAGGATGTCGGGCTGGATGCCGATCTCCCGCAACTCGCGCACCGAGTGCTGGGTGGGCTTGGTCTTCACCTCGCCCGCGACCTTGAGGTAGGGCACCAGTGTCACGTGCACGAACAGCACGTCGCGACGCAACTCGAGCCGCAGCTGGCGCACCGCCTCGAGGAACGGCAGCGACTCGATGTCGCCCACCGTGCCGCCGATCTCGATGATGGCCACGTCCGCCTGGGAGGTCAGCGCCAGGTTCGTGATGCGCCGCTTGATCTCGTCGGTGACGTGGGGGATGACTTGCACGGTGCGGCCCAGGTAGTCGCCACGCCGCTCCTTCGAGAGGATGGTGTCGTAGACCTGGCCGGCGGTGACGTTGTGGCTGCGGGTCACCGAGGTGTTGGTGAAGCGCTCGTAGTGCCCCAGGTCCAGATCGCTCTCGGCGCCGTCGTCGGTGACGAAGACCTCGCCGTGCTGGAACGGGCTCATGGTACCGGGGTCCACGTTGAGGTAGGGATCGAGCTTCTGCAGCGTGACGCGCAGGCCGCGCGCCTTCAGCAGCAGCCCCAGCGAGGCCGCGGCGATCCCCTTGCCGAGGGACGACACGACACCCCCCGTGACCACGACGTACTTCGGCAACTCCGTGCCTCCCCTTCCCTGGCCGGGCGGCGCCTCAGGGGCGCGGCCCGCGTCTCTCCAGCGTCTGCAGCTGCTCCGGGGTGTCCACGCCCGCGAACGGGCGCTCGCCCAGGACGACCTTGATGCGCACGCCGCGCTCGAGCGCGCGCAGTTGCTCGAGCCGCTCGGCCTGTTCCAGCCCGCCCGGCTGCCACGAGGCGAACTCGAGGAGCAGGTCGCGGCGGAAGGCGTACACACCCGCGTGACGCAGCGCCGGACCGCCCCGCGAGCCCTCCGCGAGGTCGGCACGGCTAAAGTAGAGCGCGAAGCCGGCGGCGTCCACCACCACCTTGACCACCTCCGGCCGGGCCAGGAGCGCGGTATCGGGCTCGTGGTGCGCGATGGTGCCCATGCGCAGGGACGCATCGCCACGCATCACCTCGACCAGCCGCGAGACCGCATCGGTCTCGAGCTCGGGCTCGTCGCCCTGCAGGTTGAGCACCAGGCCGGCCCCGGGCCGCCGCCGCGAGACCTCGGCCACACGGTCGGTGCCGCTCGCGCAACCGGAGGAGGTCAGCTCGACCCTCGCGCCGAAGCCGCGCGCCGCCGTGGCGATGCGCTCGTCGTCGGTCGCGATCAGCAACTCGTCGAGGCCGCGCGCCGCGCGCGCCCGCTCCCAGACGTGCTGGAGCATGGGCTTGCCCCACAGAAGCGCGAGCGGCTTGCCCGGGAAGCGCGTGGCAGCGAAGCGGGCGGGGATGACGGCGAGAACGGTGTCGGTCATGCTCGGGCTCCGGGGTCAGCGGGCGTCGGCACCCTGCGGAAACGCGACACGCCGTCGCCGGGCGTCTTCTCCCCCGGGACGGCGCGGGTGCTGGTCGGACCATGCTTGCGCACGGAGCGGCAGACTAGCACACCGGCCGAAGCGCCCCGAAGCCCGGAGACGGGGTGTGCGGACCGGGCGCGGAGACAGGGGGCGCGTGCTGGCGGGGGTGGCGACGGCGGGGCGGCCCCGCGCGCTCCCGGGGCGGACCGGGCCCGGCCGCGGGCAGGCGCCCGCGCGACCGTTCGCCCGGCCACGGGCACCCAACGACAACGCCGCCCCACCTCGGGTCTCGGACCCGGGGCCGGGCGGCGTGAGGATCCGGTGCGGCTAGGCGGTCTCGACCGCCTCGACGGCCTCGACGGCCACCGGCGGCAGGACGTGCACCTTGCGACGAACGAACTTGACGTGGCCGTCGATCGTGGCGAACAGGGTGTGGTCCTTGCCCATGCCCACGTTCAGGCCCGGGAAGAACTTGGTGCCCCGCTGCCGCACGATGATGCCCCCGGACCGCACGCGCTCGCCGCCGAAGCGCTTCACGCCGAGGCGCTGGGCGTTCGACTCGCGGTTGTTCCGGGACGAGGACTGGCCTTTCTTGTGTGCCATGACGTCTCCCTAGCGCTGGATGCCGGTCACGCGCAGACGCGTGAGGTCGTCGCGGTAGCCGCGCCGCTTCCGGTAGTCCTGCCGGCGCTTGTACCTGAAGATGTGGATCTTCTTGCCACGGAAATGCTCGACCACCTCGGCCGTCAGGCTCGCACCCTGTACGTAGGGCTGCCCGACCGCGATCGAGTCACCGTCGGCCACGAGCAGCACCTGATCGAAGGTGAGCTTGGCGCCCGGCTCGCCGGTCAGACGCGCCACCTGGATCACGGCCTCGGGCTCGACCCGGGTCTGGATACCGTTGATGTTCACGATCGCGTACATCGCTGGACATTCTCCTGTAGACGCAGGCGCGCGGACGGCGGGTTCCCGCCATGGGCCCGCGGACACACAAGAAGCGCCCATAAGGGGGCGCGGAGCGGTATTTTGTACCATGCCCCCCCCGGCCGGGTCAAGCGCAGCACCCGAGCGATCCCGTCCGTGGCATACTGGCTCGCCTGCGCCGCCCGTCGAGCCCCGGAGCACCCGAACCCGGAGATCCCATGAGACCCTGGACCGCCACCGCCCTGCTCGCGGTCGGCATGATCGTCGGCTGCATGGCCAACGGCCCGGCCACCACCGCCCAGCCCCCCCGGCCCGTCGCCCCGCCACCGGCCCCCGCCGGTCGGCCGAACGGCGGCCCGGCCGCCCACCCTGCCCTCCTGCCGCTCATCCTGGACCGCAGCGACCTGCGCATCGGCGTGACCGTTCAGTTCACGCGCATCCCCGCGCCGGACGAGATCGGCGACCTGGTCCAGACCCCGGGGCTCGCACACGTGGTCCTCGTCCTGGACGCCTGGCCCGCGAACTACGAGGAGCTCGCCGCGCTCGACCTGCTCCCGCCGGAGAGCGACGTCATCGTGCTGCTGCGGGGCTATCCGCCGAGCCGCGAGGCGGCCGAGGCATGGAACCTGGTCCGCTCGCGGCTGCGGATGGTGCTGCTCGTCCCCGACGCGCCGCCTTCGATCACGGTGGTGCAGGATCTCAACGCGATGCGAGCGCTCGAACGCGTGATCGCCGAGGTGGACCCGCCCTCGCGCGCCGGCTTCGAGCGGCTCCAGCGGCCCCTGAGCTTCCTCAGGATCGTGGAGTAGCCCGGACGAAGAACGGGCCGGGCGGAGGACTCCACCCGGCCCGCGGGCTGCCGTCTGCCGTCCGCTCTACGTCCCGGGCACGCTGCCGACCACCTGCTTGGTCAGGTCGCGCTTGCCGCCGGCGCCGAAGACCTTCATCTCGCCGCGCTTCAGCTGCGGGTCGTCCTTCAGGTCCACCTGGATCTTGAAGCGCTTCTCCAGTTCGGCGAAGCGCCGCGCCTCCTGTTCGACGAAGAACAGCGCGATCTCGGGCGCCACCTTGACCGTGATGCGCCTCTCGCCGCCCATGGCGGCCACGCGCCGCACGGCGCGCTCGAGCTTGACCAGCATGGTCTCGGGCGAGGCCACCTTGCCCAGGCCGCCGCAGTGCGGGCAGTCCTCGGTGTAGTAGTGGAGCAGGCTCGAGCGCTCGCGCTGGCGCGTCATCTCGACCAACCCCAGGTCCGAGACCGCGAACGCCCGGGTGCGGGCACGATCGGCGCGCAACTCGGTGCGCAGTTCGTCCAGCACGGCGCGCTTGTTGGCCTCGATCTCCATGTCGATGAAGTCGATCACGATGATGCCGCCGATGTCGCGCAGGCGCAGCTGCCGCGGGATCTCCCGCGCCGCTTCGAGGTTGGTGCGGAAGATGGTCTCTTCCTGGTTCTTCTTGCCGACGAAACGCCCGGTGTTCACGTCGATGGCGACCAGCGCCTCGGTGTGGTCCACGCAGATGTAGCCGCCCTTCTTGAGCCAGACCTTGCGCTCGAAGGTCTTCTCGATCTGCGTCTCGATGCCGAAGTGGTCGAAGATGGGGTCCGGGCCCTTGTAGTGCTTCACGCGCTCGCGCAACTCGGGCGAGACCGCCTTCAGGTAGGCCTGGGTCTCGGCGAAGGACTCCTTGTCGTCGATGATGACCTCGTCCACCTCGTCGGTGAACAGGTCGCGGATGAGCCCCGCGGTCATCTCCAGCTCGCGGTGCACGAGTGCGGGCGCGCGGGTGGTGCCGGCCTTCTTGTCCACCTTCTGCCAGAGCTTGTGCAGGTGCTTGACGTCGGCGGCGAAGTCCGGATCGCCCTTGCCCTCGCCGGCGGTGCGCGCGATCAGGCCGACGCCGATGGGCTTGAGGTCGGTGATGATGGCCTTGATGCGCTGGCGCTCGGCACGGTCCTCGATGCGCCGCGACACGCCGACGTGGTCCACGCCCGGCATGAGCACGCAGAACCGCCCGGGCAGGCTCACCTGCTGGGTGATGCGCGGGCCCTTGGTGCCCATCGATTCCTTGGTGATCTGCACCAGCACCTCCTGGCCCTTCTTGAGGTGCTCCTCGATCTTGGGGGCCGCGGCCCGGCGGCGGCGGCCGCCACGCTCGCCGCTCTCCTCGACGTCGGAGAGGTCCTCGAGCGCGGCGAGGTTCTCGGCCAGGTCCGACGCATGGAGGAAGCCGGTCTTGGCGAGCCCCAGGTCCACGAACGCGGATTGCATGCCCGGCAGGACCGCGTTGACCCGCCCCTTGTAGATGTCGCCCACGCTGCGCCGCTGCTCGGAACGCTCGACCCTCAGTTCGACCAGTTCGCCCTCCTCGAGGATGGCGATGCGGGTCTCGCACGAATCGGCGTTGATGATGATCTGCTGTTTCACGGGGTCCTTCGCGAGGCGGACGGACGGGCCGGCCGACCTCTGTTCCCAGATCCACGCTCCGCCCGCATCACGTGCGTGCTCCGAGCAGCTCGAGCGCATCGAGCCGCCTGCCGTTCGCGACCGCCCACAGGACCGTGCGCTCGACGTCCACGGTGCGGACGTCCGCGCCGGGGAAGAGCAGGGCGACGAGGTCGTCGGGGCGGACCTGCCCGCGCGGGATGAAGAGCGCGTGCACCTCCAACACCGCCGGCGTCTCGGCGCTCGAAGGTTCGAGGGCGACGAGGGAGGAACGGGCGTCGAATTCGCGGATCTGTCCCTCGCTCTGCCGGCGCACGATGAGGTGCTCCTGCGCGAGCAGCCCGGCGATGCGCGTCTCGAGCTCCGCCCGGAGGTGCTCCGGCGCGATGCCGGCCTCCGTGAGGAACCCGCCCGGGAAGCGGACCCGGTACGACGCGCCTTCCAGCTGACTCATGAGCGAAGGCGTCTTGAAGAGGATGGGACGGAAGGCCAGCACCTGCAGCGAGCCCGGCAGCACCGCGTTGAGCCTCTCGGCCAGATCCACGGCGGGCGGACGGGCGAACTCCAGGTCGAAGACCTCGGCCCGGGAACGGTACCCCAGGGGCAGCGGCGGCCCGAACGACATCCTGATGTGCGGGTGATGCCCCTGGCTGAAGGCGAGCGGGAGCCCCGAACGGCGCAGGGCCCGCTCCCATGTGCGCATGAGATCGAGATGCGAGGTGAAGCGCAGCTCGATCCCCTTTTCGAAGAGGATGCGGAATCGCGTGCTCGAGGCGACGCTGGAGACCGGCGCACCGGCGGCGCGCGACACCGGCGCGCTCGATGCGGCCGGGCGCCGGCGCGCGCTGCGGCCGTAGGTGGGCGGGGCGACCGCGGCCCGCGCCTGTTCCAGATCGAGCGGCGGGTGCGGCTGCCGGATCCCGGGGCGCTGCTCACAATCGGTCACGCCGCAGGAGAAGCAGCGGTCCTCGAACCGGCAGTCGCCGGTGACGACGGCCTGCCCGGCGCGCTCCCGTTCACGCAGGAGGAAGCGCTTCGTCACGGGGGACTGCACCACGTCCCAGGGCTGCTCGACTCCCGGCGAGCGCTCCTCGAGGGCGCGCTCGGGGTCCAGCCCCTGGTCGCGGAACACTTCGAGCCAGATGCCGAATCGCAGGTGCTCGCTCCAGGCATCGAAACGGCAGCCGCGCCGCCAGGCTTCCTCCACCATCCCGCCCATGCGGCGGTCGCCGCGGGTGAACACGCCCTCGAGCAGCGAGGTCTCCGCATCGCGGTACTTCAGCGTGACGGGCGTGCCCCGGGCCGCGGCGCGCAACCGGCCGAGCCGGCGCACGAGCTCGGCCGTCGGGACCTGCCCGGCCCAGGCGAAGGGCGTGTGCGGCTTGGGCACGTGCGGCGAGACGCTCACGGTGACGTGGAAGTTCCTGCGCCCCTCGGCCCGGGCGCGCTGCCAGGCCTTGACCGAAAGGTCGATGATCGCCTGCAGGTCCTCGTCGGTCTCGCCGGGCAGCCCGCACATGAAGTAGAGCTTCACGCCGTTGTAGCCCTCGCGCGCCGCCGTGGCGACCGAGGCCAGCAGCTCCTCCTCGGAGTGGTTCTTGTTGATCACGTCGCGCAGGCGCTGGCTGCCGGCCTCGGGCGCGAGGGTGAGGGAGCTCTTCTTCTGCCCGGCCAGCCGCCGCGCCAGCTCGGGCGGCAGGTTGTCGGGCCGGGTCGAGGGTAGGGCGATCTGCACCCGCGCCGGGCACAGTTCGTCGGCCAGCGCGTTCACCAGTCCCGTGATCTGCGTGTGGTCGGTGGAGGAGAGCGAGACCAGCGAGACCTCCTCGAGCCCCGTCGCCTGCAATCCGCGCAGCACCTCCTCCACGACCTGCTGGGCCGGCTTCTCGCGCGCCGGACGGTTGATCATGCCCGCCTGGCAGAAGCGGCAGCCGCGGGTGCAGCCGCGCATGATCTCGACCGAGAGCCGGTCGTGCGTGATCTCGCCGACCGGCATCAGCGGCACGGCCGGGTACGAGTCGCTGCGCAACCGGGACGTCCACACCGACTCCACGCGCGCCGGGTAGCCGGGCCGCGCCCGGGGCACCAGCCAGCCCTCGGGCGTCACGTCGCCGACGTAACCCCGGGGCACGTAGACGCCGCGCACGCGCGCGAGCCGCCGCAGCAGCGCCGGGCGGCCGAGCCGCTCCAGCTTCGCCTGCTTCACCCGGTCCACGATCGCGTGGATGACGTCCTCCCCGTCCCCGATCACGAAGGCGTCCACGAACTCGGCCATCGGCTCCGGGCTGAAGGCCTGCGTCCCCCCCGCGATGACGAGCGGATGGCGCTCGTCGCGATCGATGGAGCGCAGCGGAAGTCCCGCCAGGTCGAGCATCATGAGCACGTTGGTGTACTGCAGCTCGTATTGAAGGGAGAAGCCCAGGACGTCGAACGACCCGGCCGGAGTGTGGGAGTCGAGCGAGAAGAGCGGGATCGCCAGCCGCCGCATCTCGGCTTCGGCGTCGGGCCAGGGAGCGAAGGTGAGCTCGGCGGCCGCATCGGGGCGCTGGTTGATCACGTGGTGGATGATCCGGATGCCGAGGTTCGACATCCCGATCTCGTGGGCATCCGGGAACGCCACGAGCACACGCACCGCAGCCGGGTCAGGGGACTTGTGCGAAGCCTGAGGTGCGCTGCCCAAATAGCGATTGGGTTTGGAGATACGCGGCAGCAACTCGTGCTGGATGCGGTCCGCGAGGGGGCTCTTCATAGGCTCTGGACTTCTCCGATACGGAAGGCTGCGCCGGCCGCTGGCGGCACCACCCGGGGTCCGGCGCCCGGCCTGGCGCGAGCGCGGCGGGGCACCCGCGGAGCGGGCCTTTCACGCGGCCGAGCCCTGCGCAGCGGGGCGCAGGGCTCGGCCCGGCGAAGCCAAACTAGCACAGCCCCCGGAGGCTGCCAACCGCTGCCGGACCGCCGGGCGGGGCCGCGCCAGGGGACATGGACCCGGCCTCGCGGGCGGCGCTTTCCCCGCCTCCTGGACGGGACGGCTGCCGGGTCCTGGCCCACGTTTCGTGGTTGACGCCACCCGGTCCGAAAGGAGTACGGTTGCTCCGCGTGGCATGCGGACCGTTGCTCGCGAACACCCCCGAAAGCGAGCGGAACTGGTGACGACCGCCACCGGGACGAGTCTGCGCGGCCACCCATGCGAGGACGCCGTCATGGCCAGCCTCAAGCCGCTCTGGCTGTCGGTCGGTTCGCTGAGCGAGAAGTTGCGCCACGCCGACTCGTTGCACGTGGGCCTCGACTTCGACGGGACCCTCACCCCTCTCTCCGCCGATCCGCGGAAGGTCGCCTTGTCGTTGCGCGCCCGCGAGCTGCTCGAGCGCCTGTCGCGGCGGGCCGGAGCGCGGCTGGCGTTCCTCTCAAGCCGCGTGCTCGACGACCTGTGGCGCAGGGTCCGCATCGAGGGCGTGTTCTACGCCGGGTCCTCCGGGCTCGAGACGCTGGACGAGCGGGGACGGCGCGAGACCCATACCGGAACCACGCTCTCCCTGCCGCTTCCGCTGCTGCGTGAACTCGAAGGATGGTGCCAGCGCTTCCCGGGGGCGCGCCTCGAGTCCCGGGGCGGTTCCTGCGCCCTGCACCTCGCGGCGGTCGCCCCCAGCCTGCAGCCGGCCTTCGGGGCCGGCGTGAGACGGCGCCTGCGTCCCCACGAGTCCCAGCTCACGCTCGTCCACGGCAGGACGGGATTCGAGGTGATGCCCGTCGGCGGCTGGGACAAGGCCGCCGCGCTCGAATGCTGGCTGGAGCCGGCCGGGCCGGAGACGCTGCTCTTCTACTTCGGCGACGACACGCGCGACGAACCGGTGCACGCGACGGTGCGGCGCCGCGGCGGCCTCGCCGTCGCGGTCGATCGCGTCGTGTCGCACGCCGAGTACGCCCTGCCCTCGTCCGGCGACGTGATCTGGTTCCTGGAATGGCTGGACCGGGAGTGGTCGCTGCGCGGGACCCTCCCGACCCCTGCCGTGCAGGACCGGCTGGAGCCGTCTCCGGCCTGACCCGATCGCGGACGCTACCAGGATCAGCCCCGGCGCGGCCGGGACACGGCGCGGCGCGCCGGAGAGCCGCTCGCGCCGTGGAATGCCGATGCAGGGCCATGATACTGTCCGCGCGTCCTGGTCCTTCCTCCCTGGGGGCAAACAGCATGCGGATTCCGGCTCGCCTGGTCTCGTTCCGAGCGGCCCCGTGCGGACGCGCCGATGCCTGAGCCCGGCGCGAGCGCGGAGGCCCTTGGCTTCCTGGCCCGCCTCGAGCGCTGGGCGTCCGTCGACACGTCGACGGACGCAGCGGCCGTTCATGCCGCCCTGTTCCTCCAACTGCGCGCGGCACAGGCGGCGGACGCGGCCAACGGCCTCATCCACCAGCTCGCGGCGCGCGCACTCGACGTGGCCGACGCGGGCCTGCATCGCGGCGAGACCCCGCCCGGGATGCGCTCCGCGCTCGCACAGTCGTGCGCCGCGGAGCGCGCCGACCTCGAGGGCGCGCGGGCCGCGGTGGTGCGCACCGCGAGCGCGCTCGTGACCGAGCGCGGCGCGTGGCTCGCCACGCTCTCCGGCAGCAGCACCGTGCGCGCGGCCCTGCTCGAGCTCCACGGCCGTGACCGCGGGCCGCGCGCGCTGGTGGGCGAAGGGCGGCCACTGCTGCACGGCCGCGCGCTGGCGTCCGCGCTGGGCCTAGCGGGCGTGCCGACCTGGCTGGTGGTGGATGCGGCGCTCCCGATGCTGCTCTCGCAGACCGCGGCGCTCTGGCTCGGGGCCGATGCGGTCACCGACCGCGGCGCCATCGTCGCGGTGGGCGGCTACGGCGCGACGCTCGCGGCACGCGAGTCCTCGGTGCCGGTCTACGTGCTCGCGCCGCGGCGCAAGTTCCTGCCCGGGACGACCGCGGCGCTGCAGATCGAGGAGCGCTCGACCACCGAGGTGTGGGACGCGCCGACCGCCGGAGTGCGACCGCGCAACGTGCACGCCGAGATGCTGCCGCTGGAGCTGCTGCGCGGCGTGGTGGTCGAGGATGGCGTGCTCGGGCCCACCGAGGCGGCCACGGTGGCGCGGGAGCGGGCCCTCCCCGGGCCGCTGGCGGAAGCGCCGGACCGCTGAGCAGGCGCTGCGCCGGGCGCCTGCGCGACGCGGCGCAGATTCCATTTCGCCCGGAGTGGATCGGGATGTATGGTGGGCGGGGCGTTGTGGCAGGCCGCTGTCTACACCCACCGGGAATCCTTGACCACCGTAGTCACGAACGAGGTTCCTCCATGGATCGTGAACTGAAGCACGATGTGGTGATCCTGGGAGCTGGGCTGGCCGGCCTGCGAGCCGCCGTGGAGATCTCCCGGCGGCTCGGGGGCCAGGTCGACATCGGCATCGTCTCCAAGGTGCAGCTGATGCGCGCCCACTCCGTCTGCGCCGAGGGCGGCACGGCCGCCGTGCTGCGCACCGACCTGGGCGACTCGCAGGAGCTGCACGCCTGGGACACCGTGAAGGGCTCCGACTTCCTGGCCGACCAGGACGTCGTGCGGACCTTCGTCGAGACCATCCCGAAGGAGATCCGCCAGCTCGACCACTGGGGCATCCCCTGGACGCGCGATGCCGAGGGCTACATCGCCCAGCGCCCGTTCGGCGGGCACAGCTACCCGCGCGCGACGCTGGCAGCCGACAAGACCGGCTTCTTCGAGATGCAGACGCTCTACGACCAGCTCCAGCGCTATCGCAACTTCACCCGCTACGACGAGTTCTTCGTCACCGACATCCTGGTCCACGACGGCCGCTTCGCGGGGCTGGTCGGCCTGGACACCGGCAGCGGCGAGACCGTGGCGATCCGCGGCAAGGCGCTGCTCATCGCTTCGGGCGGCGGCGGCTGCCTCTACGGCTTCACGACCTACTCGCAGACCGTCACCGGCGACGGCATGGCGATGGCCTACCGGGCCGGCCTGCCGCTCGAGGACATGGAGTTCCTGCAGTTCCACCCGACCGGACTGGTGCCCAACGGCATCCTGATGACCGAGGCCTGCCGCGGCGAGGGCGGCTACCTGCGCAACAACACGGGCGAGCGCTTCATGGAGAAGTACGCGCCCAAGCTCGTCGAGCTCGCGCCGCGGGACATGGTCTCCCGCGCCGAGACCGAGGAGATCCTCGCCGGGCGCGGCTTCAAGACCCCCGACGGGCAGGACTACCTCGAGCTCGACCTCACGCACCTCGGCGCGGACCGCATCAACACGCGGCTGCCGCTGATCCGCGAAGTGACCATCAAGTTCCTGGGGATCGACCCGATCACGAAGCCGATCCCCATCCGCCCGGTGGCCCACTACTCCATGGGCGGCATCGAGACCGACATCAACGGGCTCACGCGCATCGCCGGCATCTGGGCGGCGGGCGAGGCAGCCTGCGTCTCGCTGCACGGCGGGAACCGGCTGGGCTCGAACTCGACGGCCGAGTGCCTGGTGTGGGGCGGCATCACCGGCCGGGAGATCGCGGCGGCGCTGCCCGGGCTGGGGACGGCCGCGGCGCTTCCGGCGGAGAAGGCCCGCGGCGCCGAGGACCACGTCAGGCAGGTGCTGGCGCGGCGCGGCGGCGAGAACCTCTACGAACTGCGCCGCCAGCTGCGTGAGACGATGGACTCGTGCGTGGGGGTGTTCCGCAACGGCAACGACCTGGCGAGGGCGCTGAAGCTGATCCAGGAGCTCCGCGTCCGCTCGCAGCAGGCACCCGTGGCGGACCAGTCGCGGATCTACAACTCGAACCTCATCCACGCGCTCGAGCTGGAGAACCTGGTGGACCTGGCCGAGGTGACGGTGGCCGGGGCGTTGAAGCGTCAGGAATCACGCGGCGCCCACGCCCGGCGCGATTTCGCCGTGCGGGACGACGCGAACTGGCTCAAGCACACGCTGGCCTTCCACACCGGGACCGGACCGCAACTCGAGTACAAGTCCGTGACCGTGGACATGTGGCAGCCGGTCGAGCGCAAGTACTAGCCCCGGAGGAAATCATGGAATCCCACGCACATCCGAATCGGCTGGGCATCCGGGGGTGGGTCGGCGGCGGACGCTGGGGCTTCGAGCGTTACCTGTACACGCTCCACCGCATCACCGGGCTCGGCCTGCTCACCTACTTCCTGCTGCACATCTTCGTCACCTCGGCCCGGGTCTTCGGCAAGGGCGCCTGGGAGACGGCGATGAGCGCCGTCAGCGGGCCGGCCTTCAAGGCCGGCGAGTACCTGGTCTTCGCCGCTTTCGCCTTCCACGCCGTCAACGGCGTCCGGCTCGCGCTGATCGAGCTCGGCTTCGCGGTCGGCAGGCCCATCGAACCCATCTACCCCTACGCGACCTCGGTCGGCCGGCAGCGGCCGCTGGCGATCGCGGTGATGCTGATCGCGGGCGTGCTCGCGGTCTGGGGTGGCTACAACTTCTTCTTCATGGACTAGGAGGCCACCATGCGAGACCGCACACTCTGGACCTGGCACATCTTCGCAGGCGCGGTGATCCTGGTCTTCCTCGGCCTGCACATGACCATCATGCACCTCAACGGGACGTTCCCGACCTTCAACAACCCCTTCGGCGGCGAGGCGGAGTCCTGGCAGAACGTCGCGGCCCGCGCGAGGAACCTGTTCTTCACCGTCACCTACGTCGTCATGCTCGGCGCGGCGCTCTATCACGGGCTCTTCGGCCTGCGGAACATCCTGCTCGAGCTGGATCCCGGAGCCGGCCTGCGCCGGAGCATCAACGTCGCGCTCTCGGTGCTCGGCCTGGCGTTGTTCGCCTTCGGCGCCTGGGTCGCCGCAACGGCTCCGGGCGTCGTGTCCCGGATGGGAGGCTGACATGCCCGACACGCGCATGAAGCAGGTGGTCTTCCACCTCCGCCGCTACGAGCCCGGCAAGGACCGCGAACCGCACTGGGAGCAGTACAAGATCGACTCGCCGCCGGGCATGACCGTGCTCGACGGTCTGTGGAAGGTGAAGGAGCTGTTCGCGCCGACCCTGGCGTGGCGCTCGTCGTGCCGCATGGGCATCTGCGGTTCGTGCGGGATGCTCATCAACGGCCGACCGCGGCTCGCCTGCAACACGCAGATCTCCGAGCTGCAGAGCGACGTCGTGGCGGTCGGGCCGCTGCCCAATTTCGGCATCATCAAGGACCTGGTCCCCGACCTGCACCCGATGTTCGAGGCCCACCGCGAGCTCATGCCCTACCTGATCCGCGAGGATCTCCAGGAACAGGACAGCCCGACCGGGGAATACTGGCAGACACCACACGAGCTGGAGCGCTACCTGCAGTTCAGCTACTGCATCAAGTGCGGCTGCTGCATGGCGGCCTGCCCGACGATGGCGACGGATCCGCAGTACTCCGGTCCCATGCCGCTGGGCCAGGCCCACCGCTACAACAGCGACACGCGCGACGGCGGGTTCGCGAAGCGCCGGGAGTTGCTCGAGGGCGGCCGCGGACCGTGGCGCTGCCACTTCGCGGGCGAGTGCTCGCAGGTCTGCCCCAAGGGCGTGGACCCGGCCAAGGCGATCCAGATGATGAAGCAGGATCTCGTCTTCGACCTGCTGAAACTGCGCGTGCGCAAGCCGGCCGCGAGGCTGGTGGACAAGCCCTGCGGCAAGCGGCGCGAGGACATCCCGGCCGCACCGCCACGGACGGTGACCGGCTAGCGACAGCCCTGAAACGACCGCGCGGCCCGTCCCGGGACTCCGGGGCGGGCCGCGTCAGGTCACACGCAGGCACGACTCACAGCAGGACCGCCGGGCTGGAAGGCCCCGGCCCCCCTCAGGCCGCGTCCGCCAGTTCGTCGTCGTCTACGACTTCCGTCTCCGTGTTCCCGAGGTTGAATCTCGCTACCAGGTCGCGCAGGTGGTCGCCGCGCTCCAGGAGCGACCGCGAGGCGCCCTCGAGCTCCTCGGACTGCGCGGCATTGGACTCGGTGACCTTGCTCGCGTGCTCGATGGCCTCCTGCAGCCCGCGGAAACTGGTCACGTGATCCCGGCTGGCCTGGGCGATGGCGTTCACGGTGTCGGTCACGGTCTGCACGGAGCCCACGATCTCCTCGAGCCGCTGACCGGAGCGTTCCACCAGACCCGAGCTCGATTCGATGCGCTGCACCGACTCCTGGATGAGCGTGCGGATCTCCCGCGACGCCCCCGCGCTGCGCTGCGCGAGCAGGCGCACCTCGCCGGCGACCACGGCGAAGCCGCGGCCCTGGTCGCCCGCGCGCGCCGCCTCGACCGCGGCGTTGAGCGCGAGCAGGTTCGTCTGGAACGCCAGTTCGTCGATGGTCGTGCTGATGTCCTTGATGCGGTTCGACGAGCCGAGCAGCTCGCGCATCGAGGCGACGGCGGAGACGACGACCTCGCCGCCGCGCTGGGCCGAGGCGCGGGCCTCGCCCGCGAGCCGGCAGGTCTCCTCGGCCTGGCGCGCGTTCTCCTGCATCGATTCCGAGACGGTCGTGAGGCTGCAGACCGTCTCTTCCAGGCTCGATGCCTGGCTCTGCGCGCCGGCCGAGATCAGCTCGGCGCCGCGCAGGAACTCGGCGGACGACTGCGCGACCTCGTCGGCGGAGCCCCGGACGTCGGCGAGCGTGTGGCGGATGTCCCGGATCGCCTGCGAGAGCACCTCGGTCATGCGGCCCATCTCGTCGCGGCTCTCGGCGACGGGGTCCTGCGAGAGATCGCCCCGGCCGAGGCATTCGAGCACGCGCACGGTGTTCTGCAGGGGCTTCGTCAGGACCATCGCGGAGGCCAGGCCGATGAGGACCACGCTGAGCACGCCGCCGATGACCAGCCCCAGCATGAGCAGGCGGCCCCGCACGTACATGGCGCGGCTCTTGTCCAGCGCCTGCTGGCCCAGGACCTCGCGCGAGACCGCGACCTCGGTGAGCATGGCCGCCAGCGACTGGGACTGGCCGTTCATCTCCTCGACCGCGGCGGTGGCGCCCTTCTGGTCGCCGGACTTCGCGAGCGCGAACACCCGCTCGCCGGCGGACTCGAACGTGCCGATCAGGGCCTGGACCTCGTCGATCTTGGCGTGCGAGGCGGAATCGGCGAGCGAGGAGTCGGCGCGCGCGAGCTGCTCACGCACCACCGGCGCGTAGTAGGCGTAGGCCTGCTGCTGGAAGTCCACCAACGCGGGGTCCGTCTGCTGGCCCGCGACCTGGGCCGCACCGAGCATGGCGAGCAGGTTGATGTTGGTCTCTTTCACACTGGAGAGCCCCGTCATGTCCCTCTGAAGACCGAGCACCGTGAGCCGCAGGCTGTCCATGCGCTGCAGTCCGACCCAGCCCACTGCGCCCAGCAGCACGGCGCCGAGCGCAGCGCTGAGGACCATCTTCTGGCGGATGCCGAGGTCCACATAGACGCGCGCGAATCGCTGACCGATGCGCGAGAGGACGATGGGCGGCTTGACTTTAGTCGTATCCATGGGCAACCTCGGCTGGTGCGGTCCCTGGGATCCGGCAGACACCCGGAGCCTGCGAGAAGGCGAATCTTACCCCCCAGTGTCGGCGGGACAGCCGGCCACTTGAGGAGGCCCAGACCGACGATCGGCCTAAAGCAAGGATGCTTCCGCCCGATACTTGTCAAGGTCCACTGGCATGGCCTTCCCCTTGGAGGTCATTCCACCACGGCTCATGGAGGAGGTTGGTCATGCGACGACTCGCGTTTGGCCTGATCGGGGCTGCACTCCTGTGCGTCCCCGCGCTCGCGGTGGCTCAGGAGCAGCTGAGTGTGTACGGCTACTTCTCGACCCGCGTCGAGAAGGGGTTCGGGGTCCCGTCCTACGACGGCACGGAGATCGTGAAGGAGACCCTTCCGCACGAATTCGCCTCGCCGTTCTTCAGTTTCATGGCCCAGTCCCCCATCGGTGACCGCTTCCGGGCCTTCGTGAACTTCAACGGTTCGTCGGGCGGGGCGCTGACCGTCCGCAACTCGTGGGGTGAGTACAACGGCTCGAACGCGTTCAACCTGCGCGTCGGTCGCCAGTACCGGCGGTTCGGCCTCTACAACGAGAACCTCGACGCCACGCCGACCTACTACGGCATCGAGCCCCCCGAGACGTTCGACACCGACCATCTGATCGTCTCGCGGACGACCATGCCATGGTGTACGGGCGCGCCAACTTCGCCAAGGGCGTGCTCAACTACTCGATCACGACCGACAACGGCGAGGGCAAGGACATCTTCAAGAACGCGTACCCCGTCGGCGTCGATCTGAATTGCGTGCTGGCCAGCGGAAAGGCCACGGTCGGCTTCTCGGGCTACAACTCCGGCGGCTGGACGAACTCCGACGTCTCGGTCGGAGACGGCTCTCCGAAGAGCGGCGTGCTGCCCTGGATGGAGCGGGACCACTTCTCGGTCATGAACGGCTACGTCGAGGGCAAGCTCGACCGCCTGACGCTTCAGTTCGAGGTCGCGACCGCCGACCACAAGGCCATTCGCAATGTGGACGACGTGCTCAACCTGGTGGAGAACGCGGGTCTGAACGACGCGCAGCGCGCCCGCTTCCTCATCGATCCGGCCGGCGCGGTGGACGCGGCGAACGTGAACCTGAACGGCGACTACCAGATCCAGACCTGGTACATGCGCGCCGGCTACTCGATCGAGAGCCGGTTGGGCGAGTTCGGCCCCTACGTGCAGTGGGACTACTACTCGAACCCCGAGACCGTCAACAAGAAGTCGTTCGGTGGCGACGCCGAGGCCGGCGATTCGGACGATGGCAAGTTCAACAAGTCCACGGTGGGACTGGTCTACCGCCCCGTCCCCGAAGTCGCCTTCAAGTTCGACGGCAGCCAGCACTACTACAAATACCATGGCGAGGACGTCAACTACACCGAACTGCGCTTCGACGTCTCGTACACCTTCGGCCTGTGACATCGCCGGCGCGGTGCCCAGGCGTCGCGCCGCCACTGGAGAGGAGCTGCGGACAATGAAGAACTACGTGCGGATCGTGTCGGTCGCGACGGTCGCGCTGGCGTTCCTCGGGCTCTCCGCCCCGAATGCCACGGCCCAGGTCAGCGTCATCGTCTCGGCATCGAGCTCTGCGAAGGCGTCGCCTGAGCAGATCGTGGATATGTTCGCGGGCGTGTCGACGACCTGGTCCAGCGGCAGCAAGGTCCAGATCATCGACCAGCCGGACACGCCGGTGGGCAAGACCTTCTACATGAAGTTCGTGAAGCGCCCGGTCACCATCGTGAGGGCTCAGTGGACGAAGCTCTCGCTGTCGGGCCAGGGGCTCGCGCCCAAGCGCATGACGGACGACGCGACCGTGAAGGACGCGGTCAAGAAGTCCCCGGGCGCGGTCGGGTACATCGCCACCAGCTCGCTGGATGCAAGCGTCAAGGAACTGGCCCGCGTGGAGTAGGTCTCTCCCCGGGCGGAACCTGCGGGCTCCCGGCCTCGTCGGCCGGGAGCCCGTCGCGTTTCCGGCGCCGCACGGGCGGCTCCGCCGGAGGTGGGCCCGTCTGTCGCGACAGGCCACACCGGGGCGGAGCATCCCCCGCCCGCGCCCGCCCCGGGTGGCCGCAGCAGGCGTCGTGCGGACCGGCTAGCCCTTCACCACCAGGAGGGGCCTGAGCCGTGCCACGCGCTTCGCGAGATCCGCCCCTTCGACCACGCGCACCACGTCGGCCACGTCCTTGTAGGCCTCGCTGGTCTCCTCGCGCAGCGTGTCGCGGCCCTCGAAGCGCACGGCGATGCCGGCCGCGCGCAACTCGGCCACCAGGTCGCGGCCGCGCGTCTCGCGCACCGCCTGCGTGCGGCTCATGCGGCGCCCGGCGCCGTGGCAAGTGGAGCCGAAGGCGTGCGCCATCGAGCCCGGGCGGCCGGCCAGCACGAACGAATAGCGCCCCATGTCGCCCGGCACGAGCACGGGCTGGCCCACCGCGCGGTAGGCCGCGGGCACGTCGGGGTGGCCCGGCGGGAAGGCGCGCGTCGCCCCCTTGCGGTGCACCAGGCAGTGAACCGTGCCCGCCGCGGTCCGGTGACGCTCGAACTTGGCGAGGTTGTGCGCCACGTCGTAGATCAGAGTGAGCCCGAGCGACTCGTGGCTGCGGCGCAGCGTGTGCTCAAAGGCGCGGCGCACTCCGTCGGCGATGCACTGCCGGTTGGCCCAGGCGAAGTTGGCCGACGCCCGCATCGCGCCGAGGTAGGCGGCGGCCTCGGGCGAACGCAGCGGGGCGCACGCGAGCTGCCGGTCCGGCAGCGTGATGCCCCAGCCCGCGAGCCTGTGCGAGACGTCGCGCACGTGGTCGGTGCAGACCTGGTGGCCCAGTCCGCGCGAGCCACAGTGGATCATCACCGTGACCATGCCCCGTTCGAGCCCGAACACGCGCGCCGCCTGCTCGTCGTGGATCTCGTCCACCTCCTGCACCTCGAGGAAGTGGTTGCCCGAGCCCAGCGTGCCGAGCTGGTCGCGCCCGCGGCCCTTCGCACCCGCGCTCACCGCGTCAGGATCGGCGTCGTCGAGCACACCTCCCTCCTCGCAGTTCTCGAGATCGCTCGCGGTGCCCATGCCCCGCCCGACCACCCAGCCGGCTCCTTCGCGCAGCACACGGCCCAATTCGGCCGGCTTGAGCCGGATCGAGCCCGTGGAGCCCACGCCGCAGGGCACCTCGCGGAAGAAGGCGTCGGCCAGCGCCTCGACGTGCGGGGCGAGTTCGGCGCGCGTCAGGCGCGTGCGCAGCAGGCGCACGCCGCAGCCGATGTCGTAGCCCACCGCACCGGGCGAGACCACGCCCTCCTCTGGGTCGAAGGCCACCACGCCCCCGACCGGCAGGCCGTAGCCCCAGTGCGCGTCCGGCATCGCGATCGAGGCCTCGAGGATGCCCGGCATCGTCGCGGCGTTGCGGATCTGGTCGCAGGTGCGGTCGGCGAGGATGTGTTCGAGCAACGGCCGGTCGGCGAAGAGGACGCCGGGCACACGCATCGCGCCCGCGCGCGGAATCATCCAGCGGAACTCGTCGAGCCGCTCGAGCCCGGCGGCGGAGATGGCGTCCATGACGGCGGGAGTCTGCGCCCGTCTCGGGATCCGTTCAACCGGCCGGGGCGGGGATCAGAGTGGGAGGAGTGCGCCCACCTGCGTCGCGCGGTATCCATGCCACCAATGACGCCGTGTGGCGCCGTGGTGTGCGGGCGGAACGCGGAGGGTGCAACCGGGTTCATGGTCTGATCTGTTACCAGTGTGCCCGGTCTGGACCCTGGACCACCGAATTCACTTGACACGATTTCAAGCACACACGCCGCCTGAACTACCGCGCCCGCTCCCACGGCCCGCGACGCTGCGCAGGATGCGTGGAGCCGGCCGCGAACACTTCGCAACGCAATCAAACTCGCACCGCTCCTCGTCATGCGCGCAGCGGGGCTCTGCGAGCCCCGAAAACCGTCGTGGTATCAATAGTCAGTTCCGCCCCCGTGACCCGCCCCCGCGGAGTCACTCTCGTGAATCACTACTCGCTGACCCACGTTCCCGATTCCGCCCTGCTCCGCGATCTCCGGTCACTGCTCGCCCGGGAGCGCGCTGCCACAGCCGAGTTCCTCGCCCACCTCGCCGAAGTCGACGCCCGGCACCTGTACGCGGCGGCGGGGTATCCCTCGATGTTCGCCTGGTGCGTCGAGGAACTGCACCTGTCCGAGGACTCGGCCTGCAAGCGCATCCGGGCGGCCAGAGCGGCACGGCAGTTCCCGGCCCTGTTCGCGATGCTGGCCGACGGAAGGTTGCACCTGAGTGCGTTGGTCATGCTGGCGCCCTGTCTCACGCCTGAGAACACGGAGGAGTTCCTCGCGGCCGCCACGCACCGGAGCAAGGCCGGGATCGAGCAACTGCTGGCCGAGCGGTTCCCGCGGCCGGACCTGCCGGCCCGGATCGAGGCCCTCGCCGCAGCGCCGACCACCGACCTATCCGCCCCGGGGCTGACGAATGACTCCGATTCCGGCGACCTTCTGACTATGGGACAGATTGACCGTTCATCCGCCCCGGGGCGGATGAAGTTCACCGGTGATAAACCGTCCCCAGCAATGGTGAGCCCTGGAGTGTCGCCGCTCGCGCCGGGGCGATACGGCCTCCAGTTCACCGTCGGCCAGGGCACGTACGAGAAGCTGCACCAGGCCCAGGCGCTGCTCGGGCACGCGGTCCCTTCGGGCGAGTTGGCTGAGGTCTTCGACCGCGCGCTCGATGCCCTGATCGCCCGGCTCGAGCAGCGAAAGTGCGCGGCCACGACTCGTTCTCGCCCGCGCCAGAAGCGGCCATCCGCGAACCCGCGCCACGTCCCGGCCGAGGTCCGACGCGCGGTGTGGCAGCGCGATGGCGGACGGTGCACGTTCGTGAGCGCCGCCGGTCACCGCTGCGAAGCGCGC
>JANXPZ010000027.1 GCA_025357055.1 Candidatus Eiseniibacteriota bacterium
GGATCGTGCTCGACCCGCGCGACCCGAACACGGTCTACGTCGCCGCGCAGGGCCCGTTGTGGGCCGACGGCGGCGATCGCGGGCTCTACAAGAGCGTCAACGGCGGGAAGGACTGGAAGAAGGTGCTGGAGATCAGCCCGCGCACCGGCGTGACGGACCTGTGGTTCGACCCGCGGAACCCCGACGTGCTCTACGCGGCCTCCTACCAGCGCCGCCGCCACGTCTGGACGATGCTCGACGGCGGTCCCGAGAGCGCGATCTACAAGTCCCTCGACGCCGGCGCGACCTGGAAGAAGCTCAAGAACGGGCTGCCCAAGGAGGACATGGGGCGCATCGGGCTCGCGGTCTCGCCGGCCGATCCGGATGTCATCTACGCCGTCATCGAGGCGGCCAACAAGGCGGGTGGCACCTACCGCTCGACCGACGCGGGCGGAAACTGGGAGAAGATGAACGACTACGTCTCGCCGAGCGCCCAGTACTACAACGAGCTGATCCCCGACCCGCAGGTCGTGGGCCGCGTCTACTCGATGGACACCTGGATGATGGTGACCGAGGACGGCGGCAGGAACTGGCGGCGGGTGGGCGGGAAGTACAAGCACGTGGATGACCACGCGCTGTGGATCGACCCCGCCGACACGAAGCACCTGCTCGCGGGCTGCGACGGCGGGCTCTACGAGTCCTTCGACCGCGGGGCCAACTGGCGCTTCTTCGGGAACCTGCCGGTGACGCAGTTCTACAAGCTGGGACTGGACGACGCCAAGCCCTTCTACAACGTCTACGGCGGCACGCAGGACAACAACACGCTGGGCGGCCCGTCGCGCACGACCGCCAACCACGGCATCATGAACCAGGACTGGTTCATCACCACCGGCGGCGACGGCTACCAGAGCGTGGTGGACCCCGATGATCCGAACGTCGTCTACTCCATGTCGCAGTACGGGGGGCTGGTCCGCTACGACCGCAAGACCGGCGAGCAGACGGACATCCAGCCGCAGCCGGGCGCCGACAACGTGCCGCTGCGCTGGAACTGGGACTCGCCGCTCTTCATCAGCCCGCACTCGCACGCCCGGCTCTACTTCGCGGCGAACAAACTCTTCCGCAGCGACGACCGCGGCGACTCGTGGCAGGCGGTGAGCGCCGACCTCACGCGGCAGATCGACCGCAACCGGCTCAGGCTGATGGGCCGGGTCTGGAGCGTGGACGCGGTCGCCAAGAACGCCTCGACCTCGCTCTACGGCAACATCGTGGCCATCGCGGAGTCGCCGCTGAAGGAAGGCCTGCTCTTCGCCGGGACCGACGACGGGCTCATCCAGATCAGCGAGGACGGCGGGAAGGCCTGGCGGAAGGTCGAGAAGTTCCCCGGCGTGCCCGAGCTTTCCTACGTCTCGCGGGTCACCCCCTCGCAGCACGACGTGAACACGCTCTACGCCACCTTCGAGAACCACAAGCAGGGGGACTTCAAGCCCTACGTGCTCAAGAGCGCGGACCTGGGCCGCAGCTGGACGCCGATCGCCGCGAACCTGCCCGAGAACGGCCCGGTCTGGGTGCTGCTCGAGGACCACGTGAGCCGAGACCTGCTCTTCGCGGGCACCGAGTTCGGCGTGTTCTTCACCAACGACGGCGGGAAGAAGTGGGTGCAGCTCAAGGGCGGCATGCCGCCGATCTGCGTGAAGGACCTCGCCATCCAGAAGCGCGAGAACGATCTGGTCGTGGCCACCTTCGGTCGCGGCTTCTACATCCTCGACGACTACTCGCCGTTGCGCACGGCCGACGCGGCGATGCTCTCGCGGGAGAGCGCGCTGCTGCCCTCGCGGCCCGCCTGGGCCTACATCGAATCGTCCCCGCTGGGCGACCCCGGCAAGAGCCAGCAGGGTGACGGCTTCTTCACGGCGCCCAATCCGCCCTACGGCGCGGTCTTCACCTACTACCTGCGCGACGAATTCAAGAGCCGCAAGGAGACGCGCCACGGGCAGGAGAAGGAGATCCAGAAGAAGGGCGGCGACACGTTCTATCCGCCGTGGGACATCCTGCGGGCCGAGGCGCGCGAGGAGGACCCGGCCGTCGTGCTCACCGTGACCGACGAGGCGGGTGGCGTGGTGCGCCGCATCAGCGGGCCGGTGTCCGCGGGCTTCCACCGCGTGGCCTGGGACCTGCGCTATCCGGCTGCGAACCCCGTCTCGCTCGCCAAGCCCCGCGAGTTGTCACCCTGGGATCGCCCCCCGTCGGGCCCGCTGGCCGCACCGGGCACCTACCAGGTCTCGCTCGCCCGGCAGGCCGAGGGCAAGGTCACGCCGCTCGCCGGCCCGGTGAAGTTCTCGGTGGACGTGCTGGGTGTGTCGGCCCTGCCGCCCGCCGACCGGAGCGCCACGCTCGCCTTCCAGAAGAAGATCGCGCGGCTGCAGCGCGCGGTGCTGGGCGCGGGCGAGAGCGCGAAGGAGGCGCAGCGGCGGCTCGATCACCTCAAGAAGGCGCTGCTCGACACGCCGGCGGCCGACCCGCGGCTGTCCGACGAGGCGCGCGCGATCGAGTCGCGGCTCAAGGACCTGCAGGTCGCGCTCGGCGGAGACGACGTCCTCGCCGAGAAGAACGAGCCGGTGCCGCCCGCGGTGCAGGACCGCGTGAACCAGGTCGTGAACGGGGCCTGGTACTCGACCTCGGCGCCGACCAAGACGCACCAGCAGTGCTACGACATCGCGGCGGCCCAGTTCGCCCCGGTGCTCGAGAAGTTGCGCGCGCTGATCGAGGTGGATCTGAGGCGGCTCGAGGAGCAGGCCGAAACGGCGGGCGCTCCGTGGACGCCGGGCCGCGTGCCGGCCTGGAAGCAGGAGTAGTGACCGGGGGGCCGGTTCCCGACCGGGGACCGGCCCCGACCGTTCCAGGGGGGTGCAGCGTCGCGGGCTTGACCGCGCCCGCGACTTGGTTCGTAATAGCCTTGGAGCGCGCCTGAGACCGGCGGCCCCATGATCCGCTTCGCGATGACAGGGGAGAGCCCATGACCGAAGAGAAGCAGAGCGCCGAGTCCGCCGCGGCTGCCGCCGAAGTGAAGCCCAATCCGTTCCAGGAGATCGTCCAGCCCTTCGTGGACGTCTGGCACGCGCCGCGCGCCCTGTGGGGCGTGAACCTCGGCTACATGCTCGAGGGCCTGGCCTACTTCGGCGTGCTGGGCTACCTCGCGATCTACTTCTCGCAGGAGGTGTTCGCGGGGGTGGCGAACCCCGACACCTACGCCCACAACATGGTGGCGGTGCTCACCGGCGGCATCACCATCGCCATGCTCTTCCTCGGCTTCGTGCCCGACAAGTGGGGCGTGCGCCGCGCGCTCATCTGGTCGTTCGTGCTCCTCATCATCGGGCGCGTGCTGATCGCCGCTGCGCCCACGCTCCTGCACCTGCCTGCCGGCCTCTGGTCGCCGCTCCACCTGGCCACCATGGCGGGCATCCTGATCGTGGTCGTGGGTTACGGCATGTACCAGCCCGCGGCCTACGCGGCGGTGCGGCAGTTCACCACGCCCCGCACTTCGGGCATGGCCTACGCGATGCTCTACGCCCTGATGAACCTGGGTGGCTGGTTCCCCACCTTCGCGTTCCTGCTGCGCGACCCCAAGTTCGCCGGCCTGGGCATCACCGGCACGTTCTGGTTCTACGTTGCCATCACGGTGCTGGGACTGGTCTCCACCGTGGTGCTGCTCACCGGCAAGACGGTCGCGAACGCCATCGCGAAGGCGAAGGCCGACACCGCGCACGAGCAGGGCGAGGCGGAGAAGGCGGGGGAGAAGCCCGCCGAGGCGGCCGCGGGGACGAGCGGGCGCTACCCGCCGATCCAGATGTGGCTGCTCATGCTGGGCGTGGCGGTCGCGTTCTACTTCCGGGTCCCGGCGACCGCCGTGGCCGGCCTGCCCGCGTCCCTCACGCTCAACTTCGTGATCGCGGCGCTGGCCATGGCGCTCTGGACCGGGCTCGCGCTGCTGCCGGCGAGCGGCCGGTTCCTGGCGCGGCACCCGCTCGCGGATCTCAAGTTCTTCTTCTTCATCTTCGCCCTGATCCCGGTGCAGACGCTGTTCACCTACAACTGGCTCGTCCTGCCCGAGTACATCTCGCGGGCGTTCGCCGGCTCCCCGATCGGCCAGTACTTCGAGGTCGCCTCGAACTTCAACCCCATCCTGATCTTCATCCTCACGCCGATCATCGCCGCGCTGACGCTGAAGAAGAAGGTCTACAGCATGATGATCTGGGGCACGTTCATCATGGGGGCGCCGGCGTTCCTGCTGGCCATCGGCCCCTACTGGTGGACGCTCTACCTGTACCTGATCCTCATGACCATCGGCGAGGCGATGTGGTCGCCGCGCTTCCTGCAGTACGCCGCCGAGATCGCGCCCGAGGGGCGCACCGGCGAATACATGGGCGTGGCCCAGCTGCCGTGGTTCCTGACCAAGGTGCTGGTGCCGCTGCTCTACTCCGGCACCATGATGGACCGCTACTGCCCGGCGCCGTCCACCGGGAGGGCCGTCCACACCGAGCCGATGTGGCTCATCTTCGGCGTCATCGCGATGGGCTCCTTCGTCCTGCTGGTGCTGGCAAAGAACTGGATCGGGAAGGACTTCAAGACCAAGGCGGCGTAGACCGGCGTCCACGGCCGGACCTCACCGGGTTCCAGGAGGGCACGTCACGACATGACCGATCCACAGTTCGCAGCCGCCGGGCCGTTCCACCCGTCGCGGGGCACCTACCGCTTCGTGGTGCTCGCGATCGCCGGGCTTCTCACCTTCGGCAGTTACTTCGCCTACGACTCCGTCGGCGCGCTGGTGGACACGCTGCTCAAGGCGTGGCACACCGACCGCCAGGCCATCGGCGGGCTCTACACGCTCTACTCGGTGGCCGCCATCGTCGTGGTGTTCCTGGGCGGCATGCTCATCGACCGGATCGGCACGCGATGGGCGAGCCTGATCTTCTCGGTCTTGATCGTGATCGGCGCCTGCATCGTGGCGGTGGCGCCGAACGTCATGGTCGCGGGCCTGGGCCGGCTGGTCTTCGGCGCGGGCAGCGAGTCGCTGGTCGTGGCGCAGAGCGCCATCCTCGCGCGCTGGTTCAAGGGCAAGGAGCTGGCCTTCTCCTTCGGCTTCACGCTGGCGATCGCCCGGCTCGGCACGCTCTTCAGCTTCAACACCGAGGAGCTGATCGCCAGCCGCCTGGGCTGGCACACGGCGCTCTGGGCGGCGGCCGGGCTGTGCGTGCTGAGCCTGCTCGCGAATCTGGTCTACTACGCGATGGACCGGCACGGCGAGAAGGTGCTGGGCCTGGCCGAGGCGGGCTCGGGCGACAAGATCGTCTTCGCCGACATCCGGAAGTTCAGCCCCTCGTACTGGTACGTCGTCCTGCTGTGCGTCACCTTCTACTCCGCCATCTTCCCGTTCACCGCGCTCTCCACCGACTTCTTCCACGAGAAGTGGGGCCTGCCGCTCACCGCCGGCGCGGGGGGCAACTTCTTCTCCGCGGTGTTCGCGAACCTGTTCCACATGTTCTCGACCGCCCCCGGGACGTCGTCCATCATCATCTTCGCCTCGATGTGCCTGGCGCCGTTCGCGGGCAGCATGGTGGACCGGGTCGGGAAGCGCACGAGCCTGATGATGCTGGGCGCGGTGCTGATGATCCCGTGCTACCTGATCATGGCGTTCACCAACGTCCCGCCGATGTTCCCGATGCTCCTGCTCGGCGCGTCCTTCGTGCTGGTGCCCGCGGCCATGTGGCCGGCCGTGCCGCTGATCGTCGAGGAGAACCGGGTGGGCACGGCGTTCGGCCTGATGACCATGATCCAGAACATCGGCCTCGGTCTCTTCCCGTTCCTGAACGGCAAGCTCCGCGACGTGACGCACAACTACGAGTCGAGCATGGTCATGTTCGCGTTGCTCGGGGTCGCCGGCCTGGCGTTCGCCATCCTCCTCAAGCGCGCCGACTCGCGCGCGGGCGGGGTGCTCGACCGCGGGCACGCCGGGGGCTGATCGCGGCTCGGGCGCGGTCGGAACAGGCGAGTAGCGCGCAGACGGGGACCGGAGGGCGAGCGCATGGTGCCGTTGCTCGCCCTCCGGTCCCCGCAAGCGCCGCCGTCCGGCGTTGATTCCGGCGCGGACGCTGCTGTAGCATCGCGCGGATTCCAGCCACCCGTGAGCCACCAGGAGGTCCGAGCATGAGCCCGAGCCAGCAGGAAGGACCGGTCGCCGGAGAGCGCAAGCTGCACCCGGCCGCCTACCGGGAGCTGCAGCCCGGCGAGACCTACGAGCCGTTCGTGCCGGCCGCCGCCAACGTGCCGGAGTTCACGGCGCGTTCGGTGATCATCGGCATCATCATGGTGATCGTCTTCTCCGTGGCCTCGACCTACTCGGGCCTCAAGGTCGCGCAGGTGATGGAGGCTGCGATCCCCATCAGCATCCTGGCGGTCGGCATCTCGGGCATGTTCAAGCGCAAGAACACCATCCTCGAGAACGTCATCATCCAGAGCATCGGCGGCGCCTCGGGGCTGATCGTGGCGGGCTCGATCTTCACGCTCCCGGCGCTCTACATCATGAACGTCGCGCCGGGCACCGTATCGATGCTGCTCACCATCTTCATCGTCTCGGTGCTGGGGGCCTCCCTCGGACTGTTCTTCCTGATCCCGCTGCGGCGTTACTTCGTCGCCGAGCAGCACGGCAAGCTGCCCTTCCCCGAGGCCACGGCGATCAACGAGGTCTACATCACCGGCGAGAAGGGCGGCGAGCAGGCCAAGACGCTGGTCGTCGCCGCCTGCGTCGGCGGCCTGTACGACTTCCTGGCCGTCACGTTGCGGGCCTGGAACGAGATCGTGAACTTCCGCTTCATCCCGCTGGTCGAGGACCTGGCCACCAGGTACAAGGCCACCATCAGCGTCAACGCCGTGAGCCTGATCCTGGGGCTCGGCTACATCACCGGACTGCGCTTCTCCGCCATCATCTGCGCCGGCGGGTTCTTCTCGGCGCTGATCGTGGTGCCGCTGGTCTACCACTTCGGCCAGCACATCCCGGCGTTCATGATCCCGCCGGCCCCGCTGCCGGGGTTCCCCAGCTTCGTGCCGGACATGAACGCCAACCAGATCTTCCGCCTCTACGCCCAGCGCATCGGCGTGGGCGCCATGGCCGGGGCGGGCATCATCGGCATCATCCGGGCGCTGCCCACCATCGTCAGCGCGTTCTCGCTCGGCTTCAAGCAGGTCTTCCACCCGCACGCGCACGCCGACCAGGTCCCGCGCACCGACAAGGACCTCAAGATGAGCACGGTGCTGGGCGGGATCGTGCTGTGCGCGATCGCCATCGGCCTGTTCTTCTACTTCCTGCTGAGCAAGGGCGACCCGGTGGTGGCGGCGAAGGCCCCGCAGATCGCGCTCACCGGCTTGGCGATCGCGTTCGTGTTCGCCTTCCTGTTCACCACCGTCGCAGCACTCGCGACGGCGATGACCGGCAACAACCCGATCTCGGGCATGACGCTGGTGACGCTCATCATCGGCTCGAGCGCGCTGGTCGCGGTCGGCCTGCAGGGCGAGTTCGGCAAGTACGCCGCGATCGTGATGGGCGCGGTGGTCTGCACCTCGCTCTCGATGGCCGGCGGGTTCGTCACCGACCTCAAGGTCGGCTACTGGCTCGGCGCCACGCCGCGTTACCAGGAGCTGTCCAAGGTGATCGGCATGCTGTTCGCGGCCGTGGGCGTCGCCCTGACGGTACTGCTCATCCACCAGGCCTACGGGCGCATGGACCCGGCGACCGGGCAGTTCATCTCGGGCTTCATGGACCCGCGGGTGCCGGCGCCGCAGGCCAACCTGTTCGCGACCATCCTCTCGGGCATCTTCGACAAGGCGCCGGTCACCTGGCTGCTCTACGCGGTCGGCCTGGTCCTCTCCATCCTGCTCGTGATGATGGGCATCCCGCCGCTGGCGTTCGCGATCGGCATGTACCTGCCGCTGGCGATCAACACGCCGCTCTTCATCGGCGGCCTCATCTCCCACTGGGTCGGCAAGTCCAGCAAGGACCCGAAGGTCTCCGAGGCGCGCTCGAACCGCGGCACGCTGCTGGCCAGCGGGTTCATCGCCGGCGGGGCGCTCGCGGGTGTGCTCGGGGCGCTGCTGAACCTCGTCAAGACGAACGTTCCCGATCCGGAGCTGCCGGGCGACTTCCTCTCCCTGGCCCGGTTCATCGAGCTGCCGAGCCGGATGGGCTTCAACCCCGAGATCCCGTTCGCCCAGATCCTCTCGATCGTGATGTTCGTCGGACTCTCCGCGTTCCTCTACTTCGACTCGCGGCGCGCGAAGGAATAGCGGCCCGATCCTCCCGCCGGCCGCGGTCCCGGAAGGGGCCGCGGCCGGTCCGGCAGCGAAGACCGCGGCGTCGGCCGCGACCCGGTCGCCGCGCGACCGGTGCACGATGGAGACGCCATGACCTCGTCATCCGCAGCCCCGGCCCGGCCCGCCCCCGCGGGCCCGGGCACATCCAGCCTCGACCTCGCCGGCCTGCCGGGCCTGAGCGAGGCGGAGGCCTCCGCCCGGCTCGAGCAGGAGGGCGGCAATGAACTGCCCGAGCAGAAGAAGCGCACGCTGCTGGCGATCGCCATCGAGGTCGCGCGGGAGCCGATGTTCCTCATGCTGGTCGCCGCGGGGAGCCTGTACCTGTTCATGGGCGAGCCGGCCGACGCCGCGATGCTGCTCAGCTTCGTGCTGGTGGTCATGGCCATCACCGTCATCCAGGAGCGGCGCACGGAGCGGGCGCTGGACGCGCTTCGCGACCTGTCGAGCCCGCGGGCCCTGGTGATCCGCGACGGGGTCCACCGGCGCATCCCGGGCCGCGAGGTGGCGCGTGGCGACCTGATCGTGCTCGCCGAGGGCGACCGCGTGCCGGCCGACGGCCTGCTGCGCCGTGGGATCAATCTCGCCGCGGACGAGTCGCTGCTCACCGGGGAGTCGGTGCCGGTGCGCAAGGCGCCCTCCGCCGCCGCGGTCGCGCTCGACCCGCCCGGCGGGGACGATCTGCCGTCGGTGTTCTCGGGGACGCTCGTCACCGCGGGACAGGGCATCGTCGAGGTCCTCGCCACCGGGCCTCGCTCGCAACTCGGCAGGATCGGCAAGGCGCTCCAGCAGGTCGAGCCCGAGCCGACCCCGCTGCAGCGGGAGACGGGGCGGCTGGTCCGCACCTTCGCCCTGGTCGGGCTGGCGGCGTGTGCCGTCGTCGTGGTCGCCTACGCCCTCACCCGCGGGGGCGCCGCCCAGGCCTGGAAGGAGGGGCTGCTCGCCGGCATCGCCATGGCCATGGCCACGCTGCCGGAGGAGTTCCCGGTGGTGCTGACCGTCTTCCTCGCGCTGGGTGCCTGGCGCATCTCCCGCAGCAACGTGCTCACGCGGCGCATGCCGGCCATCGAGACGCTCGGCGCCGCCACCGTGCTCTGCGTGGACAAGACCGGGACGCTCACGCAGAACCAGATGACGCTCCGACGGCTCGCCGTCTCCGGCGCTTCCATCGATCTCGCCGGCCTGGAGAGCCCGCTCGCCGGGGACTTCCATGGCCTGCTCGAGAACGCCATCCTCGCGAGCCGGCGCGACCCGTTCGACCCGATGGAGCGCGCGCTGCAGGCCGCAGGCGGCCGCCTGCTCGCCGACAGCGACCATCTGCACCCGGGGTGGTCGCTGGCCCGTGAGTATCCGCTCACGCCGAGCCTGCTGGCCGTGAGCCAGGCGTGGCAGACCGGGAGCGCCGACGAGGTCGTGATCGCGAGCAAGGGCGCCCCGGAGGCCATCGCCGACCTGTGTCACCTGCCGCCCGCCGCGCGCGCGAGCCTCACGCTGGAGGTGGCGGCGCTGGCGTCCAGCGGACTGCGCGTCCTCGGGGTCGCACGGGGCTCGGCGCGCCTGCCCGGGTTGCCGACGGAGCACCATGACCTCGAGCTCGAGTTCGTCGGCCTGCTCGGCCTCGAGGATCCGCTGCGGCCGACCGTTCCGGCCGCGGTCGCCGAGTGCCGGGCCGCCGGCGTGCGCGTGGTGATGATCACCGGCGACTACCCGGCCACCGCCCAGAGCATCGCCCGCCAGGCCGGCCTGCCGGACTGCGAGACGGTGATCACCGGGCCCGAGCTCGACCGGATGTCGGACGAGGAGCTGGCGCGGCGCATCGGCGGCGTGCAGGTGTTCGCCCGCGTCGTGCCCGAGCAGAAGCTGCGCCTGGTCAACGCCCTCAAGGCGAACCGCGAGGTGGTCGCCATGACCGGCGACGGCGTCAACGACGCCCCGGCGCTCAAGGCCGCCCACATCGGCATCGCCATGGGGGGGCGCGGAACCGACGTCGCGCGCGAGGCGGCCTCGCTCGTGCTGCTGGACGACGACTTCTCCTCCATCGTCGCGGCCGTGCGCCTCGGCCGGCGCATCTTCGACAACATCAAGAAGGCCATCGCCTTCATCCTCGCCGTGCACGTGCCGATCGCGGGACTCTCCATGCTGCCGGTCTTCTTCGCCGGCTGGCCGCTGCTCCTGCTGCCGGTCCACATCGTGTTCCTGGAGCTGATCATCGACCCGGCCTGCTCGCTGATCTTCGAGGCCGAGGACGCCGAGGCCGACGTGATGCGCCGGCCGCCCCGGAGGCCGGACGAGCGGTTGTTCTCGCGGCGCACGATCGGGCTCGCGGTGCTGCAGGGGCTCAGCGTCCTGGCGGTCTGTGTCGGGGTCTTCCTGCTCGCGCGCGTCGGCCACACGACGGACGCGGCGCGGGCGCTCACCTTCGCGACCCTGGTGGTGGCCTTCGTCGTCATCATCCTCGTCAACCGCTCGTGGACCCGCTCGCTCGTGGCCATGCTGCGCGTTCCCAACGCCGCGCTTCGCTGGGTGGTCGGCGGCACGACGATCCTGCTCGCCGTGGTCCTGTTCGTTCCCGTCGCCCAGCGGATTCTCCACTTCGCCCCGCTGCATCCCGGTGACCTGCTGCTCAGCGTGGCCGCGGGCCTCGCCTGCGTGTTGTGGACCGAGGCGCTGAAGCGTCGTCCGCGACGGGGGGACACGACCGCCCTGGCCGTGTAGTCGCGGCCGGGCACCCGCTCCACGCGGTGGCGGGACCGGGTTGCGGGTGGACCGGCAGCGGTGGCAGACTGATGGCGAGGAAGCGAGGCCCCGCTGGAGGAGATTTCCGGCTGGGCGCAGGCCCCAAGTGACGCGAGAGCAGTCATCCCCCATCGATCGCTCGGGCTGGAGGTTGCAGTGGCAGGGAAGGTCGAGCTCTTTGGCGTGCCGGTCGATCTGCTGACGATCGACGAGACCGTCGCGCGCTGCCACGAGCTGATCGAACAGCGGCGACCCGTCCAGCACGCCTTCATCAACGCGGCCGAGACCGTGATGATGGAGGACGTCCCGGGCTTCCGCGAGACCCTGCGCGCCTGCGACCTCGTGAACGCGGACGGTCAGTCGATCGTCTGGGCCGCCCGTCTCCTGGGCGTGGCCCTGTCGGGGCGGGTGGCCGGCCCCGACCTGATGGAACGGCTCCTCGAGCTGGCGGAGCGCCAGGGCTACCCCGTCTACTTCCTCGGGGCCAAAGCCGAGGTGCTCGTGGCTTTCGAGGTCGCCGTGTTGAAGCTGCACCCGCGTCTCGTGATCGCCGGGCGGCACCACGGCTATTTCGACGACGACGAGGCGGTCGCCGACGAGATCCGCAGGTCCGGCGCCCGGCTGCTCTTTGTCGCGATCTCCAGCCCCCGCAAGGAATTCTTCCTGTCGCGCAACCTCGAACGGATCGGTCCCCTCTTCGCGATGGGCGTCGGCGGCAGCTTCGACCTGCTGGCGGGGGTGACGCGCCGCGCTCCCCGCTGGATGCAGGACGCCGGCCTGGAGTGGCTCTTCCGCCTGATCCAGGAACCCCGCCGGATGTGGAGGCGCTATCTCATCGGCAACGCGAGGTTCCTCGGGCTCACGCTCAGGGCATGGTGGCGCTCGTAGCGCGGCAGGGACCGCAGCCGAGGCGGGTCGTCGTCGTGACCCCGGCCCTCGAAGCCAAGGGCGGGATCTCGCGGGTGAACGCTCTCTACGAGCGGAACGGGCTCTTCGGGCCGCACGCCGACGGCCTGGACGTCAGGCTCCATCCTTCGACGATCGACGGCGGGATCGCGGCCAAGACGCTCTTCTCGGTCCGGCAGCTGCTCCGCTTCGCGCTCACGCCGCTGCCGCCGGGCGCGCTCGTGCACCTGCATGCCTCCTGGCATTCCAGCTTCTGGCGGAAGCTGGCCTATGCCTGGCTCTCGTGGGGGAAGGGCGCGCGGGTCCTGCTGCACGTCCATCCGACCTACTTCATGGACTTCTACGAGGGCAGCGGCGCCCTGCGCCAGCGGGCCATCCGCGCGACGCTGCGGCGCTGCCAGGCGCTGATGGTGCTCACCGAGGAGATGGCCGCGAGCCTGCGCGCCCTCGCCCCGGGATGCAGGATGTACGTCCTGCCCAATCCGGTCGACCTCGATGAGTTCCGCGCGCAGCCGGCAGTCCAGCGCGAGGCGGCCACCGTCCTCTTCCTCGGCTGGTTCGTCCCGGGCAAGGGGGCCTACGACCTGCTGGAGGCCCTCGCGCGCCTGCACGGCCGCCGTCCTGGCCTGCGCGCGGTGTTCGGCGGCTACAAACTGGAGGACCAGCTGCGCGAGCGCGTGCGTGCGCTCGGGCTGGCCGGGTCGGTCGAGGTGGCCGGCTGGTGCGGGCGCGCCGAAGTCGTGCGGCTCCTGCAGACCTGCACGCTGTTCGCGCTGCCCACGTATTCCGAGGGGATCCCGATGGTCGTGCTGGAGGCCATGGCCTGCGGCACGCCGATCGTCACCTGTCCGGTGGGCGGCATCCCCGCGGTGGCCCGCGACGGGCGCAACGCCCTGTTCGTCCGTCCGGGGGACGTCGAGGGCCTGACCGTCGCGCTCGAGCGATTGCTCGATGACGCGGCGCTGCGCGAAGCCATGTCGCAGGCGAACCGGGAGGACGTCCGGCGCTACGACGTGCGGACGATGGGAGCGACGCTGCTCGGGATCTATCGGGAGCTCGCGGGAGCGAGCGGACCGGAGAAGCCGCGCCCCTGAACGACCGGCCGGGGGGTCGTCCCACGGTCACGTCGAGAGTCGCCCCCCCCCGGCCGCCGGGTGGCCGATTGGCTTCCGCGCCGCGTTCCGGGCATCCTGCCAGCCCCATGACCGCTCCTTCCGGCATCCCGGCGCGCGTGCGCTCGCACCACCTGTTCCCGACCTCCGACGATCTGCGGCGGTTGTGGGCGCTGGCGCTGCCCGTGGTCGTCGTGCAGCTGGGCATGATGCTCATGGGGGTCGTGACCACGGTCATGGTGGGGCACGTCTCGGCCACCGACCTGGCCGCCGCGGCGCTGGGGAACCTCTGCTTCGTCTGGCTGATCGTGCTGGGCTGGGGCACGTTGATGAGTCTCGACCCGATTGTGGCCCAGGCGCACGGGGCGGATGACCGCGAGGGCGTGGCCCGCGGGGTCCAGCGGGGCCTGGTGCTGGCCGCTGGCCTCGGAGCGCTGACCGCGCTGCTGTTCCTCCCGATGCGGTCCGTGCTCGTTCTGCTGCGCCAGCCCACGGAAGTGGTGCCGCTGGCGGCGCGCTACATCGAGGTCTCGATCCCCGGGATCTTCCCGTTCTTCTTCTTCCTGGTGCTGCGCCAGAGCCTGCAGGCCATGGGTCGCATGCGCGCCATCGTCGTCACCATCCTGGGCGCGAACGTGCTCAACGCGGCGTTGGGCTGGGCGCTCGTCTTCGGTGAACTGGGCAGCCCCGCCCTGGGCGTGGTGGGGGCGGGCCTCGCCGCCACCGTGAGCCGTTTCGCGCTGGCGCTGGGCCTGCTCGCGCTGGCGTGGCGCGAACTGCGGCCGCTGCTGCTGCCCCTGCGCCGCGAAGCGCTCGACCGGGCGGCGCTCGCGCGCATGCTGCGGCTGGGGTTCCCGATCGGCCTGCAGATGCAGCTCGAGTACGGCATCTTCGCGCTCGTGGCCCTGCTGATGGGCCGGCTCGGCACCGTCCCCATGGCGGCGCACCAGATCGCCCTGACCGTGGCGTCGGTCACGTTCATGGTGCCGCAGGGTATCGGCGGGGCGGCGGCCGTGCTGGTCGGTCAGGCCGTGGGGGCCGGCGACGGCGCTCGCGCGCGCCGCGCCGCGGCCGCTTCGCTCGGTGCCGGGGCTGCTTTCATGCTGCTCTGCGGCCTCGCGCTCGTGGCGCTGCCGGAGCCCATGGCCCGGCTCTTCTCCACCGAGGCGCCCGTGGTCGCCGTCGCCACGCTGCTGCTGCCCATCGCCGGGGTGTTCCAGGTCTTCGACGGGATCCAGGTGGTCTCGATCGGTGTCCTGCGCGGTGTGGGGGACACGCGTGCCCCGGTGCTCCTGAACGTGCTCGCGTTCTGGCTCATCGGGCTGCCGGCCAGCCTGTGGTTCGGCTTCGGGCTCGGCGGGGGCGCGGCCGGGCTGTGGTGGGGGCTCGTGGTGGGCCTCGTGGTCGTCGCCATCGCCCTGCTGGCGCGCGTGCGCCAGCGGCTGGGGCGCTCGCTGGCCCGCATCGTCGTGGATGGGACGCCAGCGCCAGTCTGAGCCGGTGCCGCGCTCGCCTGAGTAGCGCGCGGCCCAAGCCTGTGGATTGGTCTAGGCGTGGCATTCACGCGGGTCCTGAAGGACCGCCACGCTGAGATGTTCGGCCAGGATCCGCCACAGCCGCCCTGGAATTGCATGAACTGCAAGTGTATCCTCGCTTGCTGTTGCACATGGGGCTGCATCAAGTGCGCCTTCAAGTTCTCGGAGCCCGTCTAGGAATGAGCATTACGAAGACGACCCTCACCGCGGCCATCGTCGCGCTGACGCTTCAACTGGGGGCATTGCTGCTGCCAGCGAAGGCCTGCGCGCAGTCCGGCGGGGCCTTCTGTCGCTTGCCGCGCATCGTCAACCAGTTGCCGAAGGATGCGGTGCTCGACACGATGTGGCAAAACTTGGAGCCGCCGGTCCAGGTGTGCCGGGTGATGAACCACAAGAACCTGTGGGCGGCGTCCTACTCGTGGTTCCAGCTCGACCTTCGACCGGGCCTGACCCTCACCTACGGGCAACTCGACAGCCTCTTCTCCACCGGGGAGATCGCCGAGACGACCAAGGTGGCGACCGTGCGGCTCGAGTATCCAATCAAGGCCAGGAGCTTCGCTGAGGCGCGACGAGCTGCTGTACTTCGGCCGCGGAAGATCGGTTCGTGGCGCCTGGCGGAGGAGTTCCGACGGTTCTGGAGCGATCCCGGGCGGTAATCGTCACATGGACAGGGTCCCGGTCGGGCCCTGTCCATGTGACATCTTGGCGGCAGAGTGCGCGGTCGCAGAAGCCGATGGCCGCCGCTTCGCTGCCTGCAGCCCTGAGTTGATCGACTCGGCCACGGCGCCGGTCTGAGCGCTCGCCGCGCTCGCCTAAGTAGTGCTTGCGCAAGGGAATCCTGACGGCTAACCTGCCTCGTTCCCTGGGAAGTGCCGTCCGGGCCGGACGCGCTCCCCGCTGTCGAAGAACGCCCCACCGGCACTGGATCCCGTGCTCCGGGATGGACCAGGTCGCGCCGGCCGCCTGCCGCAGCTCGTTCGTATGGAGGAGCGACAATGGAGGAGCAGAAGAGCAAGTCCTACGTCCCGGCCAACTCGACCATGCGGGAAGTCTCGATCAAGGCGCTGCTGATCGGCCTGATCATGTGCGTGGTGCTGGGCGCGGCCAATGCCTACCTCGGTCTGAAGGCGGGCATGACCATCGCCGCCACCTATCCGGCGGCGGTCATCGGCATGGCGCTGCTCAAGGTCTGGAAGGGCACGATCCTCGAGGAGAACTACGCGCGAACCGTCGGCTCGATCGGTGAGTCGGTCGCGGCGGGCGCGATCTTCACGCTCCCGGCCTTCCTGATCGCGGGCGTGTGGACGGAGTTCTGGAGCCCGCAGCACTACTTCGAGGCCAGCGCGATCCTGCTGATCGGCGGCATCCTGGGCATCCTCTTCGTCACCATCCTGCGGCGCGTGATGGTCGAGGACAAGGAACTCCCGTTCCCCGAGTCCGTCGCGGCCGCCGAGATCCACAAGGCCGGCCAGGGCGGACAGACCGGTGCGAAGTTCCTGTTCTGGGCGATGGGGCTGGGTGCGGTCATCCAGGCGATGCGGTCGCTGAACGTCTTCGCCTCGAGCTGGGAGCGCTTCATCTCCTTCGCCGGGAAGAAGATCACGCTGGGCAACGGCGCCTCGATCCAGGCCGGCGGCGGCGCGCTCATCACCACGCCGGGCGTGAGCCCGGCCTACATGGGCGTGGGCTACATCATCGGGCCCAAGCTCGCCGCGCTGAACTTCACCGGTGGTCTGCTGGCCTGGGGCCTGTTCGTGCCGCTGCTCCTGTATTTCAACGGGCCGCAGCTCGCCGCGTCGCTGCAGGGCACGGGGGTGGACGTCACCGCCCACGACACCTGGGTGACGATGGCCAACCAGGTCTGGCGCGGCATCGTGCGCCCGATCGCCATCGGCGGCATGCTCATGAGCGCGGGGTTCACGCTCTTCCGCATGCGCAAGAGCCTGGGCTCCGGCCTGTCGCGGGCCATGGGCGACGTCAAGAAGGCCGCGTCCGGCAAGCACGACGTGATCCGCACCGACCGTGACCTGCCCTTCAACTGGGTGTTCGTCGGCATCGTGCTCTCCACGATCGCGGTCTTCGCGCTCTACCTGTACTTCACGCACCACGTCACCGCGGCGCTGGTGGCCACGCTCGTGATGGTCGTGGCGGGATTCTTCTTCTCCGCGGTGTCGGGCAACCTGGTCGGGCTGATCGGCTCGAGCAACAACCCGATCAGCGGCCTGACCATCTCCACGCTCATCATCGCTGCGCTGCTGATGGTGGCGCTCGGGGTCTCGGGGATGCCCGGCGTGGCCGCGGTGCTGGGGGTGGCGGCGGTGGCCTGTGTCACGGCCGCGGTCGCGGGCGAGATGCTGCAGGACCTCAAGGTCGGGCACATCCTGGGCGGCACGCCCTGGAAGATGCAGCTCGGCGACATGATCGGCGTCGCGCTGGCCGCGGCCGTGATGTTCATCCCGCTCGTCATCCTCAACCAGGGCGACATCGCGATGGGCGGCACCGGGCTGGGCGGCAAGGCCTACCCTGCCCCCCAGGCCAGCCTGATGGCGATCCTGGCCAGCGGCATCGTCGGCCACGACATGGCCTGGCCGCTCATCATCGTCGGCATGCTGATGGCGTTCGGCTTCATCCTGGTGCAGGTGAAGAGCCCGATGCTGGTGTGCGTCGGCATGTACCTGCCGCTCGAGACCTCGTTCGCCATCTTCATCGGCGGGCTCATCAAGGGCGTCTTCGACAGCATCGCGAAGAAGCGCGGGCTCAACGAGGCCCAGACCATCCGGAGCGGCAACAACGGCACGCTGCTCGCCGCCGGCCTGATCGCCGGGGAGGCCCTCATCGGGTTGCTGTTTGCCGGACTGGCGGTCGCGAATCTCAAGTACGACACGTGGCTGCCGGGCATGTCGAACTTCTTCCCGGCGCCCTTCGGCGTCAGCCTGCTGGTGTTCCTGGTGATCGGCTGGGTGCTGATCCGCGTGCCGCTCGCCAACGCGGGACGACCGGAGGATCCGGCGCCCCCGAGCGCGATGGTCTAGAGGGCCGGATCAGACAGTAACGAAGGATCCACGTCGGAAGGACGCGAAGGGACGGGGCGCGGGACCGGGCGCCCCGGGCTCCCTTCGCGCCCTCCCTGGACTCGAGAAAGGAGCCTGGCTGTGTCGAGTGCGATCGAAGGACTGAAGCCTGGACTGCTCTGGAAGTACTTCGCGGCGATCTCGAAGATCCCGCGCGGTTCCAAGAACGAGGCGGCGATCACGAAGTATGTGCTGGGGGTCGGCAGGCAGCTCGGGCTCGAGGCCCGGGCCGACAAGTTCGGCAACGTGGTGGTGAGCAAGCCCGCCTCGCCCGGCCGCGAACGGGTCCGCACCGTGGTGCTGCAGGGCCACCTCGACATGGTCTGCGAGAAGAACAAGGACACCGTGCACGACTTCCTCAAGGATCCCATCGTGCTGGTGCGCAAGGGCGACATGCTGATGGCCGACGGCACCACGCTGGGGGCGGACAACGGCGTCGCGGTGGCGACGAGCCTCGCCATCATGGAGGACAAGAGCCTCGAGCACGGGCCGCTCGAGTTCCTGTTCACCGTGGACGAGGAGACCGGCCTGACGGGCGCGAACAACCTGGGCCCCGACTTCCTCACCGGCAAGACCCTGCTGAACCTCGACTCCGAGGAGGAGGGCGCGGTCTACGTCGGCTGCTCGGGCGGGCGGAACACGGCGGCCCGCTGGGCCCTGACGACCGACGCTGCGCCGGCGGCGGCGATGGCGGGGCTGCTCAAGATCACGGGACTCAAGGGCGGCCACTCGGGCCTGGAGATCGACAAGAACCGCGGCAACTCGATCAAGCTCCTGGCGCGCACGCTGTTCGCGCTCTCGGAGCTGGGCGTGCGGATGGCCTCGATCGAGGGCGGCAACAAGCACAACGCCATCCCGCGCGAGGCCGAGGCGCTGGTGTTCGTGCCGAAGAAGATCTGGCCGGTCGCCGCCGAGCTGGTGGCGAAGTGCCAGGCGACCATCCGGGCCGAGCTCGGGGTCGCGGACCCCGGTCTGAACCTGACGCTGACCGAGGCCAAGGGGATCCGGCGCCGCATCGTATTCAAGAAGGCCGTGCAGATGAAGGTGCTGCAGACGCTGGTGGCGATGCCGCACGGCGTCATCAAGATGAGCTCCGACATCCCCGGCCTGATCGAGACCTCGACCAACGTCGCCATCATCAAGAGCACGGCGAAGTCGGTGGAGCTGGTGAGCAGCCAGCGCAGCTCGGTGGCCTCGGAGATCGACGAGATCTGCGACACCGTGCGGGTCATCCTCGAGCTGGGCGGGGCCAAGGTGAAGCAGTCGGACGGCTACCCGGGCTGGAAGCCGAACATGGACTCCGAGGTGCTCAAGGTGGCCAAGTCCACCTACCAGGCGCTCTACGGCAAGACCGTCGAGGTGAAGGCCATCCACGCCGGTCTCGAGTGCGGCATCATCGGCGAGAAATACCCCGGGATGGACATGCTCTCCTTCGGGCCGACGCTCGAGGGCGTGCACTCGCCGGACGAGAAGATGCACATCAGCACCGTCGAGAAATACTGGGACTTCCTGATGGGAATCCTCAAGAACGTGAAGTAGCGGACATCGACGCGCGGTCTCCGGCCCGGGTCCAGTCCGACCCGGGCCGGTCGCGCGCAGGCCGCGGCGCGGGCGATCCGGCGCTGCGGCCCAGGACCGTCGAGTGGAGCGTGTGCGATGACACGGAGCCTCGCGAGTTTGGGATCCCTGATCCTGGCCGTCACGCTGACGGCGCTTGCCGCGGCCGCCGATCTGCCGCGGCTGGCAAGTCCCTCTGCGGATGCGCTCCTCGCCGCCCGGGCGAGCTACCCCGCCCACTGGTGGGCGCCGGTTCCGCAGGAAGGCGCTCCGGAGTGGGAGATCCTGCCGCAGGCGGCCGGACCGGGGGAGGTGATCGTCTCCAAGCGCCACGAGTTGGGCCTGTTGTCCAACTTCGCGGCGACCCCGTTCACCTTCCGGGGCAGGCGCTATTCGAGCCTCGAGGGCTTCTGGCAGATGATGCTCTACCCGGAGGGGCCCAACGACCCGCGGGCGCGCGTTCCCGGCGCCACGTGGGCGTTCACGCGCGACTCGGTGGCGCGGATGACCGCCTTCGAGGCCAAGAGCGCGGGGGCGCTGGCTGAGCAGAACATGGAGCGCATGGGCATCGGCTGGGTGACGTTCGAAGGCCACCGTTTCGCCTACCGCTCCGCGCGGCCCGACCGGCACTACCGGCTCATCGTGGCGGCCATGCGCGAGAAGGTCCGGCAGAACCCCGACGTGAAGCAGGCCCTGCTCGCGACCGGTGACCTGGTGCTCCGGCCCGACCACCGGCAGGAGCCGGACGCACCGGCCGAGTGGCGCTACTGCGAGATCTGGATGCGGATCCGGGCGGAGCTGCGGCAGGGAGCGCGCTGAGCGAAGCGGCCATCGGGCCCTCGCGGACACGGTGATCGACCGCAGCGCCAAGGCCGCGCTCACCTCTGACCATGCGGAAAGGCACCCGTCACAACCACGAGAATCGGAGTGAGCACGATGGCCTTCTGTGACCTGGAACTCCAGACGATTGAGAGCACCGTCGGGGCGTTGTGCCGGCGGCGCTCGCCGTCGCAGTTCTCGCACGAGCTTCGATTCGTGCACGAAGTCGAGGGGCACAGCGTCTCGGTGTTCGAGGAACGGCCTCCCTGGCGCCATCGGGGCGAGTGGACCCGCAAGGGCATCGCCCGGTTCCGTTACGTTCGCTCCCGGGGGACATGGACGCTGTACTGGATGCGTCAGGATCTGAAGTGGCACGTCTATGAGCCGGAGCCGCCAAGTCGCGGCCTGGCGAAGTTGGTGGGGATCGTCGAAGAAGACAAGCACGGGGCCTTCTTCGGGTAGACGTTCAGGCGGAGGATCGTGCGAACGAGCGGTCCTCGGCTTCGCGCCGCCGTTCCTATCCCCAACTCGCGCCCGTCCCCATCCTGCGGTAACTTGGCCTTGCTGGCCCGGGCCCTCCGCTCCACGGGGCGGGCCGGCCCAGTCCCTGGCTTTCGCCGTTCTCGATCCCACGAACGCCCCGTCGGGAGGCTCACCGTGTTCCAAGGTGTCGCGAAGTTCTTCCGCTCGCTGCGCGAGTACCACGCGTCCTTCTGGACGGCGAACCTCTCGGAGTTGTTCGAGCGCGTCGCGTTCTACGGGATGACGACCATCCTGGTCCTCTTCCTGACCAAGTCGCGGGGGTTCTCGAATTCCCTGGCCATCAACGTCGGGGGCTACTTCGGGCTCTTCACCTACGGGCTCGCGGCCTTCTCGGGCTTCCTCGCCGACCTGCTGGGCTACCGCCGGGCGATGCTCCTGGCCTACGCGCTGCTTGCGGTGGGCTACTTCCTCACGGTCACGGTGCAGGGCACGGTGCCCATCCTGGGCGCGCTGTTCCTGATCGCGATGGGGGCATCGCTGATCAAGCCCTCGATCACGGGCACGGTGCAGAAGGTCTGCACCGAGCCGCAACGGGCGCTGGGCTTCTCGATCTACTACACGCTGGTCAACATCGGCGGGTTCATCGGTCCCAACCTGAGCGGGCAGGTGCGCGACCGGGCGGGGGTGGAGCCGGTGTTCTACTTCAGCGCCGGTGCGGCCGTCCTGGCGTTCCTGCTGATCCTGTTCACGTTCCGCGAGCCGGTGGCCGCGGCCGGTGCGGAGGCCCGCAAGAGCTTCGGGGCGTTCCTCGGGGACTTCGGCCGCGTGTTGCTGAACGGGCCGCTGATGGCGCTGGTGCTGCTGGTCGCCGGCTTCTGGAGCATGTTCTTCCAGTTCTACGGCCCGCTGCCGCTCTACCTGACCGATGACCTCCACGCCTCGACCCGGGCGCTGGGCTTCGTGATCTCGCTCGACGCGCTCGCGATCGTCTGCCTTCAGGTGGTGGTCGGGTACTTCGTCCGCGATCTGGCGCCGGGGCGGGCCATCTTCATCGCGGCCCTGGTCGCCGCGGCGGGCATCGCCTTCATCGGCATCGCGCCCTCGGTCTGGATCGTGGGCGTCGGGATCCTGATCTTCGCCGTGGGCGAGATGATCTACTCGGCCCACTTCTATCGCTATCTCGGCAGCATCGCGCCCCCCGACCAGGTCGGCATGTACATGGGCTTCGCCTTCCTGCCGATCGCGCTGGGGTATTTCCTCGCGGGGTTGATCGGCGGGCCGGTGTACGAGTACGCCAGGAACACGCTCCACCAGCCGCAGTTGATGTGGTTCGCGTTCGCCGCGGTCGGCGTGGTCTCGGCCTTCGGCCTGCTGCTGATGACCACGCTGCTCAAGAGCGGGGCGGGGGCGCGGCCGGCGGCGAGCGGGTCCGGGACGGCCTGAGTTGCATCCGCTCGACCGCATCTTCAAGCCGCAGCGCATCGCGCTGATCGGGGCTTCGCAGAACCCGAAGAGCGTCTCGGGCACGGTGCTCAGGAACCTGGTCGGCTCGGGCTTCCGCGGGGTGGTCTACCCGGTGAATCCCGCGCACGAGTCGGTGCTCGGCGTGCAGTGCTGGCCGGACCTCGGCCAGCTGCCGCGCACGCCCGACCTGGCCGTGATCTGCTCGCCGGCCGGCGAGGTGCCCGACGTGGTGCGCGCCTGCGGCGAGGCGGGCATCCGCGGCCTGGTCATCATCTCGGCGGGCTTTCGCGAGACCGGGGCCGAGGGAGCGGCGCTCGAGCAGCGCGTGGGGGCCGAGGTGCGGCGCTTCGACGGCATGCGCGTGCTCGGTCCCAACTGCCTGGGCTTCATCGTCCCGGAGGCGAGCCTCAACGTCACCTTCGCGCACGGCATGCCGAAGGCCGGCAGCGTGGCCTTCATCTCGCAGTCGGGCGCGCTCTGCACCTCGGTCCTCGACTGGGCGCTCGAACAGGGCATCGGGTTCTCCACCTTCGTCTCGGTCGGCAACATGCTGGACGCGGATTTCGGCGACCTGATCGACTACCTGGGCGAGGACGAGCGGACCCGCTCGATCCTGCTCTACATCGAGTCGCTGACCGACGCGCGCAGGTTCCTGAGCGCCGCGCGCGCCTTCGCCCTGAGCAAGCCGATCATCGCCTACAAGGCCGGGCGCTTCCCCGAGTCGGCGAAGGCCGCCGCCTCGCACACCGGCGCGCTGGCCTCGGAGGACGAGGTCTTCGACGCCGCCTTCGCGCGCGCCGGCGTGGTGCGGGTCTACGAGATCGCCGACATCTTCAACGTCGCGGGGCTGGTGGGGCGCTATCGCAGCCCGGCCGGCCCGCGGCTGGGCATCGTCACCAACGCCGGCGGGCCGGGCGTGATGGCGACGGACGCGCTCATCGCGAGGCGGGGCGTGCTGGCCGAACTCGCGCCGGCGACGATCGAGGCGCTGGACGAGAACCTGCCGCCCGCCTGGTCGCACGGCAATCCCGTGGACGTGCTGGGCGACGCCAACTCGAAGCGCTACGCCCGGGCCGCCGAGCTCGTGGCCGCCGACCGGGGCGTGGATGCGGTGCTCGCGATCCTCACGCCCCAGGCCATGACCAACCCGACCGCGACCGCGATGGAATTGGGCGCCCTGGCGGCGAAGGTGAAGAAGCCCGTGCTCGCCTCGTGGATGGGCGGGGCCAGCATGCGCGAGGGCGTGCAGATCCTGGCGCGCGCCGGCGTGGCGACCTACGGCACGCCCGACGAGGCGGTGCAGGCCTTCATGACGCTGGTCGCCTACGCGCGCAACCGGGAGACGCTCTACGAGACGCCCCGCGACATCCCGGTGGAGTTCCCGCTCGACCGGCAGGCGCTCAAGTCACGCTTCGCCTCGCTGGTGCCGCCGGAGGGCGACACGCTCTCCGAAGCCGCGTCGAAGACCGTGCTCGAGGCCTACGGCATCGCGGTCGCGCGGCCGGTGCCGGCGGCGGACGCGGCCGGGGCCGTGCGGATCGCGGCGGACCTGGGCTACCCGGTGGTGCTCAAGCTCGATTCGCCCGACATCACCCACAAGAGCGACGTGGGCGGCGTGGCGCTGGACCTGGAGAGCGCCGACGAGGTGCGCGCGGCCTACGAACGCATCGTCACCGGGGCGCGGCGGGCGCGGCCCGACGCGCGCGTCACCGGCGTGACCGTCCAGCGCATGGTGCGCTCGCGCGACGGGCTCGAGCTGATCGTCGGCGCGCGCCGGGACCCGGTGTTCGGCACCGTGATGCTGGCCGGCATGGGAGGGGTGGCCGCCGAGGTGCTGCGCGACCGGTCGCTGGGTCTGCCGCCGCTCAACGAGCGTCTCGCCCGGCGCATGCTCGAGTCGTTGCGGGCCTGGCCGCTCCTGCAGGGCTACCGCGGGCGGCCCGGCGTGAACCTGGACCGGCTCATCGAGGCCCTGATGCGCGTCTCCTATTTGGTGGCGGACCATCCCGGGATCCAGGAGCTCGACGTCAACCCGCTGCTCGCCACGCCCGAGGAGGTGATCGCGCTCGACGCGCGCATCATCGTGGACCGCGAGCGGCTGGCGCACCCGGGCAAGCCGTACGCCCACCTGGCGCTGCGGCCCTATCCCGAGGAGCTCGAGCGCCACGTCTCGCTCCCCGACGGCGAGCGGCTGCTGCTGCGGCCCATCCGCCCCGAGGACGAGCCGCACTGGATGGCGATGCTGGCCGCCTGCTCGCGCGAGACCCTCTACATGCGCTTCCGCTACATGTTCCAGTGGGCCACGCACGAGGCCGCCATGCGCTACTGCTTCACCGACTACGATCGCGAGATCGCCATCGTGGCCGAGCGCGAGGGCGGCGAGCCGCGGCTGGTGGGAGTGGGGCGGCTGGTGGCCGAGCCCGAGCACGAAGCCGCGGAGTACGCCGTGCTGGTGAGCGACGCCTGGCAGAACCGCGGCCTGGGCGGCGTGCTGACCGACACCTGCGAGGAGATCGCCCGCGGCTGGGGCCTGCAGCGCATGGAGGCCCAGACCACGGCCGACAACGCCCGCATGCTGGCGTTGTTCGCCAAGCGGGGCTACACGGTCGAGCCCGACGACGAAGGGCTGATGAAGGTGACGAAGGAGCTGCGGTAGCCCGGACTACTCATGAACCGCTGCTGCGAACGCGATCGGACCACGGTCTGCCGCGGTCCGGTGGCGCGTTCGGCGTCCGCCAGCCGGCGCCGGTCGGAATCCCGCCCCTGCGGCTCGCGCTTTCGCGGGTCCCGTCGTACGAATCCCCGGTGGCGGGTTCTGCTACCCTCGCCCCACCTGGCCGCGCGCCGGAGGTCGTCGCGCGGGACCGGTCGTTCCCCACCCATTTCGAGAGGTCCGACATGGAAGGAAGTCGCCTGCGGGCGTCGCTGCGCCGCCTGGCCTTCGGGGTCGCGCTGCTGGCGGTGGTCGCCGCCCCGCGCGGGCTCCAGGCCGCCGGCGCGTTGAGCGTGCCCTACACCAGTTTCACCCTGCCCAACGGGCTCAAGGTCATCCTGCACGAGGACCACGCGCTGCCCATCGTCAGCGCGAACATCTGGTACCACGTGGGGTCGGGTGACGAGAAGCCGGGACGGACCGGCTTCGCCCACCTGTTCGAGCACATGATGTTCATGGGCTCGCAGAACGTGCCGACCGGGGACTTCGACCGGCTGCTCGAGGCCGCGGGGGCCGACAACAACGGCTCCACCACCGAGGACCGCACCAACTACTACGAGGACGGCCCCTCGAACTCCCTGGCACTCATGCTCTACCTGGACTCGGATCGCATGGGCTTCCTGACGCCGGAGATCACCGCCGAGAAGGTGGAGCTGCAGAAGGGCGTGGTGCAGAACGAGCGCCGGCAGTCCTACGAGAACCGGCCCTACGGGCTCGCCGAGGAGAACATCCTCAAGCGTCTCTATCCGCCCGAGCATCCGTACAGCTGGCCGGTCATCGGCTCGATGGCCGACCTGCAGGCCGCCTCGCTCGAGGACGTGCAGGGCTTCTTCCGCTCCTACTACACGCCCAACAACTCGGTGCTGGTGATCGCCGGGGACATCGATCCGGCCCAGACCCGCCGCCAGGTGGAGCGCTGGTTCGGCGGCATCCCGCGCGGCCCCGAGGTGGTGCGTACCCCGCCGCCGCCGGTGAAGCTCGAGTCCGACGTGTTCGGCACGCTGGAGGACCGGGTGCAGCTGCCGCGGGTCTACGACGTGTGGCACACCGGGCGCCTCTTCGGTCCGGATGACGCGGCTCTCGACGTCATGAGCCAGATCCTGGGCGGCGGCAAGTCGTCGCGGCTCTACAAGCGGCTGGTCTACGAGCTGCAGATCGCCAACCAGGTCGCGGTCTACAACGATGCCGGCCGCAAGGACGGCAAGCTGACGATGTTCGCCACCGCCACGCCCGGCCACGCGCTGGACGAGTTGCAGCGGGTGATCGACGAGGAGCTGACACGGCTCGCGCAGAGCGGTCCGACCGAGCGTGAGCTGCAGCGGGTCAAGAACGGCGCCGAGGCGCAGTTCCTCGACGGCATGCAGCAGGTCGGCGGCTTCTCGGGCAAGGCGAATCAGCTCAACTACTACGACTACTTCGCCGGAACGCCGGACTACTTCAACCAGGACCTCGAGCGCTACCAGAAGCTGACCACCGCCGACATCCAGCGCGTGGCCCGGGAGTACGTGACTGGCGCGCACCGGGTGGTGCTCAGCATCGTGCCGCAGGGCAAGACGGAGCTGGCGGTGACGGAAGGGAGGAAGCCATGAACTCGCTCGTCACGAACCTCGTGCGGCGCGTCGCTGCGGCCTGCGTGGTGCTCGCGCTGGCCGCGGGGGCGGGGTTCGCCGCGGACGCGCCGGTCGATCGCACGAAGCCGCCGACGCTGGGCCCGCTCAAGCCGCTGAAGGTGCCGGTGGTGCAGACCCAGACGCTGCCCAACGGGCTGCAGCTGGCGGTGGTCGAGATGCACGAGGTCCCGGTGGTGGACTGCATGCTGATGGTGCGGGCCGGAGCCGCCTACGACCCGCCGGGAAGCCCCGGGCTCGCCAGCTTCGTCGCCGGCATGCTCGACGAAGGCGCCGGCAAGCGCACCGCGATGGAGATCTCCGAGGAGGCCGATTACCTCGGCGCGCAATTCGGCACGGGTGCGGGGATGGACCACGCGCAGATCAGCCTGCACGTCGCCAAGGCGCGCCTGACGGCGGCGCTCGACCTGATGGCCGACGTCGCACTGCGGCCGGCGTTCCCCGATTCGGAGATCACCCGGCAGCGGGAACTGCGGAAGAACAACATCCTCCAGCTGCGCGACCAGCCCACCGCGATGGCCCCGCTGGCGTTCCACGCCATCCTGTTCGGCGCGGCGCACCCTTACGGGCACCCGCAGGGGGGGACCGAGGCCGCGACCGCGGCGCTGGACCGCGCGCAGGTCACGCGCTTCTACGAGACCCACTACCGTCCCGGTAACGCCAAGCTGCTGTTCGTCGGCGACATCACGCTGGCCGGGGCCCGCGCGCTCGCCGAGGCGCGCTTCGGCGCCTGGGCGAAGGGGCCGGTGCCCGCCCGCCCGGCGGGCGCGACGCCGGCCGCGACCGCGCGCACGTTCTACCTGGTGGACAAGCCGGGGGCGCCGCAGTCGGTCATCCTGATCGGCAACCTCGGCG
>JANXPZ010000039.1 GCA_025357055.1 Candidatus Eiseniibacteriota bacterium
ACTCACCAACGCCCGCCCACCTGCCAAGGCACACCCCTGGCGCAAGCCGTACAACCCTAACCTCCTACCCGCGAAGGCAGGGGCTGGGGGGTGACAGAATCACTGCGGAGTAGGGGTGACAGAATCACTGCGGTGCTACAGCGGGCGGGGCACGGCCCTGCCCCGCCTCCGCTTGCGACTACCCCCCTACTGGGCCCGCTCGCCCTCGACCACGATCTTCGACAGGTCCCAGCCGCGCACGAAGAGCGCGCGCACGTCGCTCAGCAGCCGCAGGCGGTTCAGTCGCGTCGGCAGGTCATCGGCGTTGACCAGCACCGCATCGAAGAAGCCGTGGATGACCTGCTCCATCTCGAGCAGGGCGGGCAGGATGGCCTCGTAGTCGCGCGTCCGCCAGAGCGGCTCGGTGCGACTGCGCGCCTGCTCCAACGCGGCGGCCAGCTCCTGCTCCAGCGGCTCGGCGAGCCGCGCCGGGTCCAAACGGTCCGGCAGCGTCTCGCTCGCCTTGGCGAGGATGTTGGCCACGCGCTTGAAGAGCACGACCAGCGGCTCGAAGCGCTCGTCGGCGCGGAACACGTCCATGACCTGTCCGCGCCGGAGACAGTCGGGCGGGTCGCACCAGCCCGGCCGGTCGCCACTCTCCGTCGCGAGCCGCGCTTCGAGCGCCGCCTCGCAGGCGTCGTAGCGCACGCCGCGCTCCTCGAGCGTCCCGCGGACCCGCTCGCGCCAGAACGCGCCCAGCTTCGCCAGCAGTTCGTCCTTCGCCAGCGCCGCGTTCGCGGCCAGGAACGGCGCCAGCGCCTGCTCCGTGGCCTCGCCCAGGTCGAGGTGCAGTCCGCGTTCCACCAGGATGCGCACCACGCCGTTGGCGGCGCGGCGCACACCGTAGGGGTCCTCGCTCCCGCTCGGCACCTTGCCCGCGACGAACGCGCCGGCGACGTGGTCGAGCTTGTCCGCGATCGCGAGCACCGCCCCGGCGTCGGACAGCGGCAGCGAGTCGGCCGGCCCCCGCGGCCGGTACTGCTCCGCGATGGCCGCGGCCACGTCCTCGGGCTCACCCGCGCGGCGAGCGTAGTGCCCGCCCATCACGCCCTCGAGGCTCGCGTACTCCTTGCCACTGCCGATCATCTCGGAGAGCAGGTCGGTCTTGCACAGCAGCGCCGCGCGCGTCGCCGCCGCCGCGGCGGCCGGCGCGACCCACTTCGCCACGAGCCCGGCCAGGGTCTCGAGCCGCGCCGCCTTCTCGCGCAGCGAGCCCAGGCCCTCCATCCACACCACGCCAGCGAGCGCTTCGACGCGCGCGGCGGGCGGGTGCTTGAGGTCGGCCTCCCAGTAGAACTTCGCGTCCTCGAGCCGCGCGATGAGCACGCCCTCGTTGCCCTTGCGGATGACGTCGAGCCCGCGCTCGTCGCCGTTGCGCACCGCGATGAAGCAGGGCAGCAGGCCCCCGTCCTCGCGCTCGACCGCGAAGAAGCGCTGGTGCTCGCGCAGCGCCGTGACGATGACCTCGCGCGGCAGGTCGAGGTAGTGCTCGTCGAACGAGCCGGCGAAAGCCGTGGGCCACTCCACCAGGTAGCTGCAGATCTCCAGCAGCTCCTCGTCGGCCACCGGGCGACCCCCGCGCTCCGCGGCGACGGCGGCGACCTGCTTGGCGATGCGCGCGCGCAACGCCAGCGGCGCGGCCACCACGGACACCTGCTCGAGCGCGGCGAGGTAGTCCTGTGCGCGGACGAGCCGGACGGGCGCGGGCGAAAGGAAGCGGTGGCCGCGCGTCTCGCGCCCGGCCTCGAGACCGAAGGCGCGCACCGGCAGCACCTCGTCGCCCAGGAGCGCCACGAGCCAGCGCACCGGGCGGGCGAAGCGCGTGTCGTCGTCGAGCCAGCGCATCACCTTGGGGAAGGTGAGGCCGCGGGCGAGTCCGGCGAGCAGCGCGGGCAGCACCTCGGACGCGGGCCGGCCCGCCTGGTGCACGGTCACGGCCACGTACTCGCCCTTCGGCGTTTCGACCCGCCGCACGTCTGCGAGGTCGGCGCCCTTGCCCTGGCAGAAACCGAGCAGCGCCTTCGTGGGCCTGCCTTCGGCGTCGTACGCCACGCGCGCGGCCGGGCCCATCACTTCCTCGTCGCGGTCGGGCTGGCGCTCCTCGAGCGACTCGACGTAGAGCGCCAGCCGACGCGGCGTGGCGCGCGTGCGCACCGCGCCGTGCGCGAGACGCGCGTCGGCGAGCCCGGCGGTGATCCCGCGCTCGAGCTGCTCCAGCGCTGGCGGGATGTAGCCGGCCGGCAGTTCCTCGGCGCCGATCTCGAACAGCAGGTCGCGGCTCATGACCGGGCCCCCCGCTTCGCGGGTGACTCTTTCGCAGGCCGCGCCTCCGGCGCGGCCCCGGTCACGCCCGCTTCGGGGGCAGGCGGCTTCACCCACTTCGCGCGCTCCGCCGGGTCCTTGATGAGCGGATAGCCCAGTTCCTCGCGCAGCTTCGTGCAGGCCACCGCCGCCCGGCGCGCGATCTTCCGCACGCGCCCGATGTAGCCGACACGCTCGCTCACCGAGATCGCGCCGCGCGCGTCCAGCAGATTGAAGGCGTGCGAGCACTTGATGACCGCATCGTAGCCGGGGTTCACCAGCCGGAGGTCGAGCAGCCGGACGGCCTCGCCCTCCCAGATCTTGAACATCTCGAACAGCGCGTCCACCGGCGCCTGCTCGAAGTTGTAGTGCGACCACTCCCACTCGTTGCGCAGCCACAGGTCGCCCCAGCGGACCTCCTCCGCCAGCACGCGCCCCGCGGCATCGCGGCGCCCCGGCGACCACACCAGGTCCTGCACGCGGTCGGTGCCCTGCAGCATCATGCCGATGCGGTCGAGGCCGTAGGTCAGCTCGGCCGAGACCACGGGCAGTTCGATGCCGCCGCACTGCTGGAAGTAGGTGAACTGCGAGATCTCCTGGCCGTCCATCCACACCTGCCAGCCCACCCCCGCCGCGCCCAGGGTCGGCGACTCCCAGTCGTCCTCGACCAGCCGCAGGTCGTGTCCCGCGGGATCGATGCCGAGCGCGCGCAACGAGTCGAAGTACTGCTCGACCACGTCGATCGGCGAGGGCTTCAGCAGCACCTGGTACTGGAAGAACTGCTGGAAGCGATTCGGGTTCTCGCCATAGCGGCCGTCCTTGGGACGTCGCGAGGGCTCGACATAGGCGACGCGCCACGGCTCGGGACCGAGCGAGCGCAAGAAGGTGGCCGGGTTGAAGGTCCCGGCGCCGACCTCGGACGGATAGGGCTGCTGGATGGTGCAGCCGCGCTCGGCCCAGTACGTCTCGAGGGCGAGCATCATCTCCTGCAGCGAACGGGCGGGCTCAAGGACCATCAGGCAGCCTCCGACGAGCCGGGGCCCTGCAGCGCGCGCAACAGCTCGAGCGAGCGCAGGCCCTGGAAGCGGTGGAAGTGGTGACGCAGGAAGGCTTCGATGACGCGCAGGATCTCGCCCGTGCGCTTCACCTCGACGTAGTCGCCGGCCTCGCCCACCGGGCGCGAGAGCAGCAGCGAGAGCCCGGCCAGCGCGTCGGCCGAGAGCTTCAGGACACCGCCCTCGGCGGCGCAGCGGTCGCAAAGCATGCCGCCGCGCGCGGGCGAGAAGAGCAGCTCGAGCGAGAGCGGGCTGCCGCACTGGGCGCAGGCGTCGAGCCGCGGGCGATAGCCGAGCAGGCTCGCCACCTGCAGCTCGAAGGCGATGGTGATGGCGGGCAGCGCCGCCTCGGGCGCGGCGACCACGGCCTCGAGCGCCCGCACCAGCAGGTCGTAGAGCTCCGCGTGCGGCTCCTCGCCCCACACCAGCCGGTCGATGAGTTCCAGCGCCGCCTCGGCGTGCGCGAGTCGCGTGAGTTCCGTGAGCCGGCTGCCGGTCGCGGTGAGCGTGTCGGCCTGCGACAGCAGGTGCAGGTCGCGGTCGGTCTTGAAGTAGTAGACGTAGCGCCCGCGCGAGAGCGGCTCGAGCGCATAACCGAACCGGCTCGGCGTCTTGCGCGCGCCCTTCGCCACCAGGCGCACCATGCCGTGCTCGCGCGTGTAGACCACGACGATGCGGCTCGTGTCACCGAGCGCGTGCGTCTTGAGGACGACCCCCTCGGCACTAACCAGAGCCACCGGGGCGCTCCTCGGACGAAGCGGGCGCGGACGCGGCAACGCGCGCGGCGGACGGGGCGAGGTCGCCCGGTTGCAGCACGCCGCCCGAGACGATGACCTTGAGCGCCTCTTCCACCGCCCAGTCCAGGGTGATGAGCTGCGCGCGCGGCACGTAGTGGACGAAGCCCGAGGCCGGGTTGGGCGTGTGCGGCAGGAACACGACCTCGATGTCGTCCCCGAGGTGCCGGCGCACGGCCGCGCTCGCGCGCGCGGCGACGAAGCCGATGCGGTAGATCCCCGGCGAGGGCCAGGGCACCAGCACCACCTGCTTGAAGGTGGTCTCCCGGCTCTGGAAGAACGCCTCGCCGAAGGACTTGGTCGAACCGTAGAGGATGCCCACGCCGGGGATGCGGCTCAGCAGGTGGTCCCACATCCGGAGCATCGGCCGTCCACCCAGCCAGCGGCCGATGACGGTGACCATCCAGCCCACGATCAGCAGCAGGACGAACGTGGCCACCAGGCCCAGGCCGGGGATGCGGTGGTCGCCGAGCACCTGGAAGCGCAGGTAGCGCCCGAGCAGGTTGTCCGTCCAGTTGAGCAGGACGACCAGCACCCACAGCGTGATGGCCGTGGGCGCGAGCGCGAGCAGGCCCGCGATGAGGTAGGTGCGGAGCCGCCCGGCGGCCGTGGCGCGGCGCGGGGGCTCGTTCTGCGATGGTTGCATGACACGAAGAGTCTACGATGGACCCGCTGCGGTCAACCCGGGGGGGGCGGCGCACGGCGGGCGCCACCCGCGCGGCAGCGGGCAGCGGTGCGGCCACGCTCGCGAGCCCGGACGGGCGACTGACAGGGACAGGAATCGGCGGGGCGCGGGACTTCCGCGGGCCCCGGTGCTTGCGCTCCTCGGGGCCGGGCCACGGAGAAGATTCTTCTTGACAGGATTTCGCGCGCGCACGCTGCCGCCCCGGCGGACGCGCTCCAGCAGCCCACGTCGACGCGCCAGGCGCGCGTCGGCGGCGCCCGTTCTTCCACGACGAGACTGAACTCGCGCCGCTCCTCGTTGCGCGCGCAGCGGGGCTCTGCGAGCGCCGGAAATGGGCGTGGTATCAATGAGCAGTTCCGCCCCCGTGACCCGCCCCCGCGGAGTCACCCGCCGTGAATCACTACTCGCTGACGCACGTTCCCGACCCGGTCCTGCTGCGCGGGCTGAGAGCACTGGTCGCGCAGGACCGCACCACCACCGCCATGCTCCTCGCCCACCTGGCCGAGGTGGACGCGCGCAAGCTGTACCTGCCTGCCGCCCACCCCTCGATGTTCTCCTACTGCTCCCACGAGCTGCGCTTCTCCGAGGACGCTGCATACAAGCGCATCCAGGCAGCCAGGACGGCCTGGCGGTTCCCGGCCATCTTCCCGGCCCTGGCGGACGGCCAGCTGAACCTCACCGGGGTGCTCCTGCTGGGCCCGTACCTGAACCCGGCCAACGCGGATGAACTGCTCGGCGCCGCCGCCGGCAGGAGCAAGTCCGAGATCGAGGAGTGGCTGGCCCAGCGCTTCCCGCGTTCGGAGCTGCTCCCGCTCGTGACGGCGCTCCCGGCGGACGGCCAACTCGCTCCGGGGCAATTCGAGTCCGACGACTTCGCCTGCGACCAACTCGCTCCAGAGCGAGTAAAGTTCGATGACACGCAACTCGCTCCAGAGCGAGTTGCGGCCTACGCCACGTCCGCCCGGCTGACGCCTGCAGCGCCGGGGCGCTACTCGCTCCAGCTCACGATCGGCAAGGGCACGCACGACAAACTGCGCCACGCCCAGGCCTTGCTCGGGCACGCGGTCCCTTCCGGGGAGGTCGCCGAAGTGCTCGACCGCGCCCTGGACGCGCTCATCGGCCAGCTCGAGCAGCGCAAGTTCGCGGCGACCGGCCGGCCACGCCCGCACCAGAAGCGGACAGACACGAACCCGCGCCACGTACCCGCCGACGTCCGTCGCGCGGTGTGGCAGCGCGATGGCGGGCAATGCACGTTCGTGAGCGCCGCCGGTCACCGCTGCAAGGCGCGCACCCGGATCGAGTTCGACCACGTCGAGCCGGTGGCCCGGGGCGGAAGGGCCACCGTGGCAGGGATGCGGCTGCGGTGCCGGGCCCACAATCAGTATGCGGCCGAGTGCGCGTTCGGGGCAGGCTTCATGAGCCGGAAGCGCGAAGCGGCACGGTGCGCGACGGAAGAAACGCGTGCGCGTGCGGCCGCCGCCCAGGAGACCCGCACTCGCACCGCGATCGGCGAGGAGGCCCGCGCTCGCACCACCGTCACCAACGAGGCCCGGGCGCTGGCCGCAGCCGCTGCCGATGGCGCTCGCGCCCTTGCCGCAACCGCAGCCGACGAGGCGCGCGTCCGGGCGGCCGCGGTGGAGGAGGTCGTGCCCTGGTTGCGCGTACTCGGATTGCGCGCCGAGGAAGCGCGCCGCGCGGCCGCGCGATGCGGGACAGCCCCGGACGCTCCGCTCGAAGAGCGTGTGCGCTGCGCCCTGTCGGGTCTTGCCAGGCCCGGGCGCGGCCACGCCGTCGCGAGCGCGCGACCGGCGACGTGAGCGACCCGGACGGCAGACCGGGCGCGTGCGCCGGACGCGACGCAGCCTCCCGTCAGCGCGGGTACGTCCCGCCGATCAGATGGTAGCCGTACTGGTAGCTCGTCTCGCCGAGCAGGATCCCGCCCACGATGGGATGCGTGCCACGCAGCTCCCAGGACGTTCCGCTGCCGCAGGCCTGTTCGCGGTGCCCGGCGAAGGCCACGCGGACGGTGTCGGTCACCGTGGAGTTCGCGGGCGGGAAGAACGCCTGCATCCCGGCGGACATCGGACCGCCCCCGACCGGGCCTGCCGGCCTGCACGCGACAGTCACCTCGAGTCCAGGGACCTCCACGGATCCCAGCCAGCGCCCGCTCGAATCCCGGCGGAGGCGCACGTCGCCGTACGCGGCCTGGTACCCCTTTTCGCGCATGTACCGTGCGTATGCGCGGTCGGGCATCCAGAGCTCCAGCGCCACCAACGGCCGGCCGGGGCCGAGGTCGGCGCCCGGATCGGCCGGGGCGACGCGGGCGAGCCAGAGAGCCGCGGCGCCGTGCGACGGCCAGCGCGGGGCGCGGCCGTCCACGGTGAAGGTCCGCGCCCGGACGATCTCGAGGAACGAGACGCCCCACGAGGCCAGCGCGGGCCGCCGGCCGAGTTGTTCCCTCGCCCAGGTGACCCCGCCGTCCGCCAGCTCACCCACCGTGATGAATCGCAGCCCGGACGGGAGCCGGTCCCGCACCGCGTCGGGATCGAACGCGAGATAAGTGACGATCTCCTCGGGCCCCTGGACCACCCACCGGGTCCGGGCGAAGGCGGGAAGGCCGGGCAGCACGGCCCGAGCGTCCGCCGCCAACGCCAGGGAGCCGAGGAGCAACGCCAGCAGAAGGCATCGCCACATGTCGGCCTCCGGCCGGCGCGTCACCGCGCGTGCGCTGCTCAGCGCCCTTGCGCCGCGCGCTGCGCCGGCTTCAGCGCCTCGTCCAGTTCCGCGATCGTCTCGCGGGCGGCGCGCAGGACGCGATCCTCGCGGAGGCGCATGCGCCGGCGCTCCGCGGAGCCCTGGTGGTCGAGCCCCGCCAGGTGCAGGGCACCGTGGACGACCACGCGCGCCAGCTCCCTTCCCGGGGTCACGCGGAAGCGCTTCGCCTGCTCCCGCACTCGCTCGAGCGAGACCACGATGTCGCCGTCCACCTCGTCGTCCCCGCCCTCGTCATAGCCGAACGAGAGCACGTCGGTCGTGCGGTCGAGGTCGCGCCACTGCCGGTTCAGCTCGCGCAACTTCGCGTCATCGGCGAGCACCACCGCGACCTCGCCCGCGCGGCGGCCCTCGAGCGCGAGTGCCGCCAGCACGGTGGCGCGCAGCGGCGCGGCCACGCCCGTGAGCCCCCGCGGGCTAACGACGGAGACGGGCATCGGCGGGCCGCGGGATCTCGGGGTACTTGACCCGCACGTGGAAGGTTGCGATCAGCACCGGGATGAAGGACTCGCGGATCTTCGCCAGTTCCTGCAGCGTCAGCCCGCACTCGTCGAGTTGCCCCTGCTGCACGCGATCCTCGAGGGTGCGCGTCACGAGCCCGCGGATCCGGCTCGGGGTCGGCTCGGTGAGTGCGCGCGAGGCGCCCTCGACGCCGTCGGCGAGCATCAGGATGGCGGTCTCCCGCGAGCGCGGCCTGGGGCCGGGGTAGGAGAAGTCCTCGCGCTGCGCCCCGGGATCCTGCTCGAGCGCCTTGCCGTAGAAGAAGGCCATCGCCATGGTGCCGTGGTGCTCGGGGATGGCGGCGCGCACCGCGCGCGGCAGGTGCTCGCGCCGCGCCATCTCCAGCCCTTCGTTGAGGTGCGACTTCACGATGAGCGTGCTCATGTTGGGCGAGAGTTTCTCGTGCGGATTGCGCACGTGGGGCAGCATGTTCTCGTTGAAGTACTCGGGCTTCGCCAGCTTGCCGATGTCGTGGTAGTAGGCCGAGACCCGCGCCAGCAGCGAGTTGGCGCCGATCGCCTCCGCGGCGCGTTCCGCCAGGCTGCCCACCACCATGCTGTGGTGGTAGGTCCC
>JANXPZ010000045.1 GCA_025357055.1 Candidatus Eiseniibacteriota bacterium
CGCTGCGCGTAGATGTCGAAGCTGGTGCTGCCGCGGCTCTCGTGCCAGGTGACGATCGCGCCGCCCGCACCGTCCGCGGCGATCGTCGGGGAGCCCTGGTCGACCGTGGCGGTGCACAGGGCCACGCCGTTCGCCGTCCACTGGGCCGCACCCGCCGAGCTGATGCGCTGCGCGTAGATGTCGTAGTTGCCGCTGCGGTAGTCGTGCCAGGTGACGATCGCGCCGCCCGCACCGTCCGCGGCGATCGTCGGGGAGCTCTGGTCGCTCGTGGCGGTGCACAGGGCCACGCCGTTCGCGGTCCACTGCGCCACCCCCGCGGCGTTCACCCGCTGCACGTAGATGTCGGAGGTGCCGACGCGGGAGTCGTTCCAGGTCACGATCGCGCCGCCCGCGCCGTCCGAAACGATCGTGGGGTATTGCTGATTGGCTGCGGCGGTGCACAGCGCCACGTTGCCGTTGTTCGGATCGTGCGGCCACGCGGCGGCGGCCGGGCGGATGGCGACGGTGTGGACGGTGGCGAGGAGTGCGACGGCAAGCAGAGGCACTGGTGTCCGGGTCATGGCGCACCTTCCGAGGGGCACACGCAACGCCGCCTGGTCCGGGGGTGCGACCTGCCCGCGTTTCGGGCAATGAAGGCGACATTGCTGCGGCCGATGTGGTGTTGATTGTCCGCCCGCAGGCTGCGGAACTCAAACGCCGGGCCCGGTGGAGGGCCGCGCCTGCTCACGCGCCGGGTTTGTGGATGACCCCGCGGTTCTGTCTGCCGTTCATCTTCACGAGCAGCGGTTGCTCGAAGCGCAGCAGGCGCACGTGGCCCTCCACGGCTTCGGCGGGCTGTGCCGCGAGCCAGTCCCAGTCCACGAAGCCCTCGCCCAACTCCGGGTTGGCGGTGAAGTAGCCGATCTGGAATGAGGTGAGGTTCTGGAAGAAGTGGCTGCCCTGCGAGGGCGTGACGCGCAGGTCGCGGAAGCCGGCCTCGACGATCACGCGCGCGCCGGAGATCTCGTCCCAGGTGACCGGGATGCCGAGCCAGGGGTCGGTCGAGCCCCAGCGCCCCACGCCGATCAGCAGGTAGTGCGCCCCGCGCGAGAGCAACTCGGCGTTGAAGCGCGCCACGGCGCGGGCGGCCTGCGGGCTCTGGGCGCGGTCGAAGCGGTGGAAGTCCACGACCACCACGTGACGCAGGCCGTCCACCTGGCCGTTGCCCAGCACCTTGGGGCTCAGGCACAGCAGCCGCGCGGGGTCGGCGTCGTCGATCTCGAGCGCCTCGGTCTCGCGCGCCAGCACGAGCGGGCGCATCTGCAGGAAGCCGAACTCGCGCGGCTGTCCGGTTGGCACGTCGAGGCGCACCGCGAACTCGAGCTCGGTGGCGCGGTTCATGCCGCGTCCGGCGATGTCGAGCAGCGCCTCGAGGATCTCGGCGAGCGGGAAGACGCCGTGCTTGAGCACGGGCGCGAAGGAGACCAGGCGCGCGCCGGGTCGCGACAGACCGTCGTAGACCGCGCCGTTCTCGTGCGAGTAGGTGGAGCCGAGCGCGAAGAGCGTCCCGTCGGCCTCGGCCACCTCCAGGTCGAAGCGGCTCTCCCGCAGTTCGCGATCGGGGTCCCCGCTCGCGGCGGGATCCAGTTCCAGCGCCCAGAACTGGCGCTGCGAGTTCTTGACCATGTCCTTCACGGTCGAGAACTGCAGCAGGTGCTGCGGGTAACGCGGGCAGAAGGACAGGCACTTCTCGCCCTCGACCACCGAGCGTCCCATGCCCAGCGCGACGGCGGCCACGCCGTCCTCGGACTTGAGCGGGAGGGTGGGATAGAAGTTGAAGGAACGGGCCACGCCGGAGAAGTCTGGATAGAAGCGGCCGCCGTGGGGCGCGCCGACCACCTTCTGCAGGATGACCGCCATCTTCTCCTCTTCAAGGCGGTAGGGCGTGGCGCGCAGGTAGCCCCGCGCGTGACGGCTGAAGGTGGAGGCGTACACGCGCCGGATGGCGTCCAGGAGCCGCTCGAGCCGCACGCGCGGGTCGGGGTCGTGGTTCGGCAGCATGAAGGTCTCGTAGACGCCGGTGAAGGGCTGGTACTGCGAGTCCTCGAGCAGGCTGGAAGAGCGCACTGCCAGCGGGCAGCGCACCGCGGCGAGGAACGCCTCGAGGTCGGCCAGCACGTCGCCGGGAAAGTGCGCGGCGAGGAAGCGCCGCTGGATCTCGTCCTCGTCACTCGAGTGCAGGGCCAGGTCGAGCAGGTCGTTCTCGACCAGGAAGCGGTCGAACACGTCGGTGGCCAGCACCACCGCCGCCGGCACGCCGATGTGCACGTCGGGGAAGCGGTGGCTCAACTGGCGCAGGCCGAGCAGCCGCCGCACGAAGGCGAGGCCCCGCGCCTTGCCGCCGAGCGAGCCTCCGCCGATGCGGAGGAAGAAGGGGGACTCGGGGTCGAACGTCGCGCGGTCGAAGTCCCCGACCAGCGTCTCGGCCTGCTCGCGGCGGTAGCCGGCGATCGAGTCCACCAGGTCGTCGCGGAGCCCTTCGAGGCTGGCGTAGTGCGAGACCTTGCGCGGGCGCAGCCGGTGGGCCAGCGCGAACTCGGTGCGGGCGGTGAGCCAGTTGGAGAAGTGGTTGCGCTCGGCGTGGTAGCCGACGCTCTCCGCGGGCACCGTCTGCAGCTTCGCTTCGAGCGACTTGAGATCGGTGGCGAGGTCCACCTCGCGTCCATCGGGCAGCCGGAAGACGAAGTCGCCGAAGGCGAACTGCTCCACCAGGAAGCGGCGCAGGTCGTGGAGCATGGCATCCGAGCCCTTGAGCAGGAAGGGCATGCCGGCAGCCTGCGCGCGGGCGGCGAACTCCGCGCGGCCCGACTGGATCAGGATGGGCAGGTCGGGCGTGTGCTCGCGCGCCATGCGGGCCAGCTCGAAGCCGGCCTCGCCCGTCAGCTCACGGCCGCGCGGGAACTCCACGTCGGTGATGATGCCCAGCAGGTGGTCGCGGTGGGCCAGGAAGCGCTCCCAGGCCTCCTCGAAGGTCGTGCACAGGAGGATCTTGGGGCGCGCGCGCAGCCGCACCAGCTTGTGCGAGAGGTTCACGCCCTCGCTGATGAGCCGCTCGGACTGGCGGATGATCTCGGTGTAGATCGTCGGCAGGAACGAGGAGTAGTAGCGGATGCTGTCCTCGACCAGGAGGATGACGCGCACGCCGGTCGTGCGGGTGTCGTGCGCCGCGTTGCGCTGGTCCTCGATGGTGTTGACGATGGCCAGGAGGATGCGCGCGTTGCCCTGCCAGAGGAAGCAGCGCTCGATGCCTGCGGTGTCGGCGCGCGTAACGAAGTCGGTGAGCTCCCGGTCGTCGTAGGCCAGCACCACGACCGGCACGTCGAGGCCGGCCGCGCGGACCGCCCGGGCCAGGTCGGTCGCGTCCATGTCGCCGGTCTGGATCGTGGTGACGATGAGGTTGAAACGCGGCTGCTGGCGGGCCAGGGCCAGTGCCTCGGCTCCGCTCGAGACGTGGGTGATCCCCGGCGTGTGATGGAGGTTGAGGTCGAGGTACTCGCTCAGGATGAGCTCGTTGAGCCGCCCGTCCTCCTGCAGCGTGAAGGCGTCGTAGAGACTGGAGACCAGCAGGATGTCCTGCACCCGCCAGGGCATCAGGTCCTGGAAGCCCTGCAGGGTGCCGCCCGGAGCCGGGTCCGGCAGGCGGGGCGCCGCGTCGTCCACGAGTCACCTCCGAATAGAAAGGCGCGGAGTGG
>JANXPZ010000046.1 GCA_025357055.1 Candidatus Eiseniibacteriota bacterium
CCTTCGGCATGGAGGTGCGCTGGAGCGACGCGCTGCTCGACCTGGTGCCCGCGGGCTACGAGTGGACGCGGCGCGCCACGCTGGAGGAACTCCTGCCGAAGGCGCGCGCGCGCCAGGCGACCTCACGGCCGACCAGGCCGAAGCCCACGAGCCCGAGCACGCGGCCGTACAACTCCCGACCCACGTGCTGCGAGTGCGACCACACGCCCCGGCGCAGGTCCGCGTCGGCCCGCGCGAGGTGACGCTCGAGCGCGAGCAGCAGCGCGAAAGTGTGCTCGGCGACCGAGACGACACTGGCGAGCGGCGTGTCGGCGACCTGCACGCCCCGCTCGCGGGCCGCCGCCAGATCCACGTGGTCGAGCCCCGTCCCGACGCGCACCACGATCCTCAGCGTGGGCGCTCCGCGCAGCACCTCTTCGGTCACCCGCGTGCCGCCCCGCACCACCAGCGCCTGCACGCCGTGCAGCGCTTCGGCGAGCGCAGGGCCCTCGAGCCCCGCGCACTCCACGACCTCGTGCCCGGCGTCGCGCAGGCGCGCGAGGCCGGCGGGGTCGAGCGACTCGGCGACGAGGACTTTCATGACGGGCCGGCCCCGGCGCTCGCTCTGTCCGGCAGGGCCCCCCGGGGCAGCAGGGCGAGCGCACGGTGCCTCTGCTCGCCGTGTCGCCCCCGGAGGGCCCGCCGCTCAGTGGGCGTACTCGGCCGGTCCCTCCTCCTGTGGCTTCGCGGCGGGCGCGGCGGCCGGCGGCAGCGGCGCCGCGGCGCGCGGCTCGACCTTGCGTTCGAGCGCCCGCTCGAGGACCTGGTCCATGCTGTCGACCAGCACGAGCTCGAGACCCTCCCGCACCTCCTCGGGCAGCTCGGCGATGTCCTTCTCGTTCGACCGGGGCAGCAGCATCACCTCGAGCCCCGCGCGCCGGGCGGCCAGCGACTTCTCGATGAGGCCGCCCACGGCGATGACGTTCCCGCGCAGCGTGATCTCGCCGGTCATGGCGATCTCGTGCCGCGTCGGGATGCCGGTGAGCGCGCTCACCATCGCCAGCGCGATCGAGATGCCGGCGGAGGGACCGTCCTTGGGGGTCGCGCCCTCCGGCACGTGCACGTGCACGTCGACGTCGCGGTGGAACTGCTTGTCGAGTCCCAGGCGCTCGGCGCGGGAGCGGATCCAGGTGAGCGCCGCCTGCGCGGACTCGCGCATCACCTCGCCCAGCTTCCCGGTGAGCTGCAGCTCGCCCTTGCCGGGCAGGATGCTCACCTCGATCGTGAGCACGTCGCCCCCCGCCTCGGTCCAGGCCAGGCCGTTCGCCAGCCCCACCCGGTCGACGCGCTCCACCGCCAGGTCGATGTACTTGGGCGGCCCCAGGAAGCGGTGCAGGTTGGCGAGCGCGACGTTCATCGGACCGTCGAGGCGGCCCGCGGCCTTGCGCCGGGCCGCCTTGCGGCACAACCCGGCGATCTCGCGCTCCAGGCTGCGCACGCCGGCCTCGCGCGTGTAGCTGCGGATGAGCGCGGCCAGCGCCGGCGCGGCGATCTGCACGTCGGCGGGGTCGAGCCCGGCCGCCTTGATCTGCTTGGGGATGAGGAAGCGCCGCGCGATCTGCACCTTCTCGCTCTCGTGATAGGACGGCAGCCGGAGGGTCTCCATGCGGTCCACGAGCGCCGGCGGGATCGAGTGCTGGGAGTTGGCGGTGCAGATGAACATCACCTGCGAGAGGTCGAAGTCCACCTCGAGGTAGTGGTCGTTGAAGGTGTGGTTCTGCTCGGGGTCCAGCACCTCGAGCAGCGCCGAGGCGGGATCGCCGCGGAAGTCGGCGCCGAGCTTGTCGATCTCGTCGAGCAGGAAGACCGGGTTGCGCGTGCCCGCCCGGCGGATGCTCTGGATGACGCGCCCCGGCAGCGAGCCGATGTAGGTGCGCCGGTGCCCGCGGATCTCGGCCTCGTCGCGCACGCCACCGAGCGCGACGCGCACGAAGCGGCGCGAGAGCGAACGGGCGATCGAGCGGCCGAGCGAAGTCTTGCCCACCCCCGGCGGCCCCACCAGGCACAGGATGGGGCCCTTGTTCTGCTTCGTCAGCTTCAGCACCGCCAGGTACTCGACGATGCGCTCCTTCACCTTCTGCAGCCCGAAGTGGTCCTCGTCGAGGATGCTCTCGACCTTCGCCATGTCGGCCTGGTCGCGGGAGGCCTTCGCCCAGGGCAGCGACACCAGCCAGTCCAGGTAGTTGCGCACCACCGTGGCCTCGGGCGACATGAAGCTCATCTTGGAGAGCCGGTCCAGCTCCTTCATCGCCTTCGCCAGCACCTCGCGCGGCAGGCGGGCCTTGCGGATGGCCGCGCTCAGCTCGTCGATCTCGCTGGCGAACTCGTTCTGGTGGCCGAGCTCCTTGCGGATCGCCTTGAGCTGCTCGTTGAGATAGAACTCCTTCTGATTGCGGTGCACCTGCGAGCGGACCTGCCCCTCGATCTTGCGCTCGAGCTTGAGGATCTCCAGCTCCGCCCCCAGCGTCTCGCCCAGCAGGCGCAGCCGCTCGGCCGGGCCCGCGGCCTCGAGCATCCGCTGCTTCTGCGGCACCTTGACCAGCAGGTGCGCCGCGAGCGTGTAGCTCAGGGCCACCGGGTCGGTCAGGGCGCTGGCAGTGGCGAGGACCTCGTCGGGGATGCGCCGGTTCAGGCGCACGTAGTCGGTGAACTGCCCCAGCACGTGCCGCTGCGCCGCCTCGAGCTCCGCCCCGCCGGCCGGCGCGGCCTCGGGCTCGAGCGCGAGGTTCACGGTGAAGTAGTCGTTCGACCAGAGGAAGCGCCGGGCACGGCAGCGGGCCAGACCCTCGACCAGCACCCGCATGGTGCCGTCGGGCAGACGGAAGAGCTGGAGCACCCGCGCCAGCGTGCCCACCGGGTGGAGCTCCTCGTGGGTCGGATCGGCCACCTCGCTGCGCGTCTGCGCCGTCACGAAGAGCAGCCGGTCGCGCGCCACGGCCTTCTCGAGCGCGTTGATGGACGGCAGCCGCCCCACCAGCAGCGGGATGGTCATCGAGGGGAACACGACGACGTCGCGCAGCGGCAGCAGGGGCAGGCGGTCGCGGACCTGGAAGGTCTCCTCCCCGCGGGTGACGACGAGCGCCGGGGCGCGCCCGGTCTTCTCCTGCGCAGGGACTTCGGCCGGGGCGGACTTCGGGTTCGCAGGCGGACGGCGCTTCGGGCGAGGGCTGCTGGGCGACACGAGGACTCCTTGTGCGGGTTCGTACGGGAGGACCGGGACCGGACTCCCGCGCGAAGGTCACTCGCGCGTCACCTTACAGCCTGCGTCAGCCGGATGCGAGCGGCAGGCGGGCGGCCTGCCGGGGCAGGCCCCGCGCGCGACCGGACTCGGCGTCCGGCCGCACGCGGAACCGGGCTCAGGCCTCCTTGCGCCGCTTCTCCCGCTCGCCACGGAAGGTGAGCAGCGGCGGGGCCGCGTTCAGGATGCACTCCTTCGAGATGGTGCAGCCCATGACGTCGGCGCGCGAGGGGAGGTCGTACATCACGTCCAGCATGGACTCCTCGATCACCGCGCGCAGCCCGCGCGCGCCTGTGCCCCGCTTGATGGCGAGCTGGGCGATGGCGCGCAGCGCATCCTCGGTGAAGTCGAGCTTCACGCTCTCCATCTCGAAGAAGCGCTGATACTGCTTGGTGATCGCGTTCTTGGGCTCGGTCAGGATCGAGACCAGGGAGTCCTCGTCGAGCGACTCGAGCACGCCCACCACCGGCAGGCGGCCCACCAGCTCCGGGATGAGGCCGTAGCGCAGCAGGTCCTCGGGCTCGACCTGCGCCAGCAGCTCGCCGGCCTTGCGGTCGTGCTTGCTGCGGATGTCGGCGCCGAAGCCCAGCAGCTTCTGCCCGACGCGGCGCTCGACGATCTTGTCCAGCCCGTCGAACGCGCCGCCGCAGATGAACAGGATGTCCTTGGTGTTGACCTCGATGTACTTCTGCTGGGGATGCTTGCGCCCGCCCTGCGGCGGGACGTTCGCGATCGTGCCCTCGAGGATCTTCAGGAGCGCCTGCTGCACGCCCTCGCCCGAGACGTCGCGGGTGATGCTCGGGTTCTCGCTCTTGCGAGAGATCTTGTCGATCTCGTCGATGTAGACGATCCCGTGCTCGGCGTTCACCAGGTTGAAGTCGGCCGACTGGAGCAGGCGCACGAGGATGTTCTCGACGTCCTCGCCGACGTAGCCCGCCTCGGTCAGGCAGGTGGCGTCCACGATGGCGAAGGGCACCTTGAGGAAACGCGCGAGCGTGCGGGCCAGCAGGGTCTTGCCGACGCCCGTGGGGCCGATCAGCGCGATGTTCGACTTCTCGATCTCGACCTCGCCGTGCTGCGCGGGCGAGTAGATGCGCTTGTAGTGGTTGTAGACCGCCACGGCGAGCGTCTTCTTGGCCTGGTGCTGCCCGATGACGTACTCGTCGAGCAGCTTCTTGAGCTCGGCCGGCTTGGGCAGCTGCCCCCCGGGCGCGGGCTGCTCGCGCTCGAGCTCGCCTTCGAGGATGTCGTTGCAGAGCTTGACGCACTCGCTGCAGATGTACACCGACGGCCCGGAGACGAGGCGTGCGACCTCGTCCTGGCCGCGGCCGCAGAACGAGCAGCGGATGGGATGCGGAGTGGCGATGCGCTTCTTCATCGGGGATCCCGTCTCCCTAGCGACGCTTCTCGATAATCTCGTCGATGAGGCCGTACTCTTTGGACTCCTGGACCGACATGAAGTAGTTGCGGTCCATGTCCTTCGAAATCTGATCCACCGACTTGCCGGTGTGCTTCGCCATGATGCCGTTGAGCTGGTCGCGCATCTTGACCATCTCCCGGGTGTAGATCTCGATGTCGGTGGTCTGCCCCTGCGTGCCGCCCGAGGGCTGGTGGATCATGATGCGCGAATTGGGCAGCGCCGAGCGCTTCCCCTTCGCCCCCGCCGCCAGCAGCACGGCCGCCATGCTGGCCGCCTGGCCCATGCAGAGCGTGGCCACGGCGGGCTTGACGAACTGCATGGTGTCGTAGATGGCGAGCCCGGCGGTCACGTAGCCGCCCGGGCTGTGGATGTACAGGTTGATGTCGCGGTCGGGATCCTCGCCCTCGAGGAAGATCATCTGCGCGATCACCAGGTTGGCGATCGTGTCGTCGATGGGCGTGCCGATGAAGATGATGCGGTCCTTGAGCAACCGCGAATAGATGTCGTAGGCGCGCTCGCCGCGGCCCGTCTGTTCCACCACGATGGGAACCAGCCCCATAGTCCCGCTACCTCCCTGTTCCGTCCCGACTCAGCGGCCGGCCGGCATGATGAGCGGCGATGCAGCCGCCGCCACGTCCTCGATCTCGGCCGCGTCGATCAACCAGTCCAGCGCCCTGTGTTCCAGCAGCGAGTCGCGCAGTGCTTCGCGGCGCTCGGCCGACTGGTAGCGCGCCCGCACCCGGGCGGCCTGCCGCGGGTCCGACTGCGCCATGCGCTGGATCTCCCCGGCCACCTCCTCGTCGCTGACCTCGAGCTTCTCCTGGCGCGCCACCGCGTCCAGCAGGACCTCGCGCTTCAGCGACCGTTCCACACCCGGACGGTAGCGTTCCTCGAGTTGCTTGCGCAGGTCCTCGGGGACCGTCCGCCCCTGGACCGCCTCCTCGATCACCCGCTCGAGCGTGCGCTGCATCAGCCCGCCGGGCAGGTCGAAGGGATTGCGTTGGATGAGCTCGACCGAGACCTCCGAGTCCAGCTCGCGTCGGACCCGGACGCGCTCCTCCCCTTCGAGGTTCAGGCGCACCCGCGAGCGCAGTTCTTCGAGCGACTCCAGCCCGAAGACCTCCTTCGCAAGGTTATCGTCCAGGTCACGCAGTTTCTTCTCCTGGATTTTTCGCACGGAAACCAGGTACCGGGCGCTCTTCCCGGCCAGTTCCTCGGCCGGGTAGTCGGCCGGGTACTGGATCTCGACGGTGCGCTCCTGGCCAGCCTCGGCCCCCAGCAGCCCGTGGTCGAGCTCGGGCGCCACCCCGGCGGCTCCCAGCTCGATGCGCCGGTTCTTCGCCCGGGTCCCCGACATGCGCCGGCCGTTGGCGTCCACCCGGACCGAGTCCAGCAGCACGACGTCCCCGCGCTCGGCCGGCCGGGCCAGGTCCGCGAAGACGGCCGAGTCCTCGCGGAGCTGCTGCAGGACCGCGGCCACCGCCGTGTCCTCCACGGCACTGGTGCTCCGCCGGACCTTGATGCCCTTGTAGTCCTTCGCCTCCACCTCCGGCCGGACCTCGATCACCGCCTCGAAGGTCAGCGGCTTGCCGGGCCCGAAGCTGAGGTTGCGCACGAGCGGCGTGATGACCGGCATGAGCTTCGCCTCGGCGATGGCCTCGGTGGCGAAGCGGGGCACGAAGGTCTCCAGGAACTCCTGCTCCACCGTCTCCGCGTACTGCTGGCGCACCATCTCCAGCGGCACCCGGCCCTTGCGAAAGCCGGGCAGGCTCGCGCGGCGCTGTAACTGGCGCGCGACCTCCTCCAGCCTCTGGTCCACCTCTTCCACCGGGATCTCGATGTCCAGCGTATGCTGCCAGCTGCCCGTCGAACGTACCTTTAGGTTCATGCGTCGAGTCTCACTCCGTGACGTGTAAGGAACATCGGGCTGGGGATTCTGCGAGAGGGGGGATTTGAACCCCCACGAGTTTCCCCACCGGATCCTAAATCCGGCGCGTCTGCCAGTTCCGCCACTCTCGCTCAGGAAGTTCGGGGAACCGCGGGCCCCGGGGTCCGGCCATCCGTCCCGGGCCGGGGCAACCGGGCCGGAAGCGGGCGCAGTCTAGCACACGGGAGCGGGCGCGAACCCGAAGCCGGATGCCCGGGCGCGGGCGCTCGCCCTTGAGCCCGATTCCCCTCAGAACCCGATCGTCGCGCCGGCCACGACCCGGTCGTCGTACGACGTGGCCTTCCCCGCGCGCTCGAACGAACGGCGCAGCACGCCCAGGTCCAGCCGCAATGCGTCGGCCTTCCAGCCCAGCCCCAGCGCGTACACGCCGGCACGCGGCTCCGGCACACCGTCCTGCTGCTCCTGGCCCAGGCCGAGGCGGAACGCCCATGGCTGCCCGGGCTCTTCGTATTCGAGACCCGCACTCCAGTCCGCCTCGCGGCCGGCGGAGACGCCGAAGCCCTCCCACGCCTGCGCGGTGCGTCCGCCCACCGAGGCGAGCACGCGGAACGCGTCGCTCACGGTCCAGCACGCCGAGACGCCGCCGTCCCAGCCCGCGTCGCGCCTGGCCGAGACATCCTGCGCCAGGTCCGCGGCTTCGATGGTCTGCCGCCCGACGAGGCCGAGCGACGGCACGTAGCGCAACGCCCCGCCGAGCACGACGGCGGAAGCGACCGGGACGCGAGCGCCGACCTGGAAGCCGACGCCATCACCCGAGAAGTCCAGGTGGCTCAGTCCCGGCTGCGGGGTGCCCTGGAGCTCGTTGAAGTCGTAGGAGTCTTCGCGGCGGGTCCACTCGGCGGCCGCGCCGAACCGTGCGCCACGCCAGACGTGTGAGAGCGCGAGCCCGGCGCGCAACTCGCGCGCGCTGCTCGTGGCGCTGAAGGCGCGGGGGGGCAGCACCTGCTCGGGATCCTGCCTCGTGACGAATGTCGCGTCCTCGAGCCGCAGCACGGGCTCGAAAGCGTAGAGCGTGACGCCGATCCCGCGCACCGGCAGCGAGAGCCACCCCCCCGCCAGGTCGAAGTAGCCCTGGATCTCGTCGTAGTCGTAGTCCGCGGGCAGGTCCTGGCGCTTCACGCGCTGGAACACGGGCGCCACCATGATCCCGCGCGCCGGCCCGGCCGCTGGATTGTCGAAGGGCTCGTCACCCAGCCAGCGGTCGGAGAGCCCGAGCCCGGCCGAGACCGCGGAAGCCGGACCCGGATGCGCGCCCGGGAACGGGTAGAGTCCGGCGCCGCCGAGCGGCGCGGGGAGTTGAGCCCCGGCGTCCGATGTCGTCGCCAGGAGGACCGCTGCGCACAGCAACCACCATGAGGTCCGCACGTTCACGCTCCGTACTTGTCGAGGCGGCCGGCGTTCGCCATCAGCACGGCCATCAGGTCCTTGCTCGGGAACACGCCGAGACTGCCGGCGCGCGCGTTCCGTTCGTGGAAGCGGGGCAGCCGGTCCGCGCCGCAGAAGGGCGCGTGCACCAGCGTCGGCACCGGGTGCCAGGAGTGCTGCTTCACCGGCACCGGTGTCGAGTGGTCGCCGCTCACGCACAGCACGTCGGGCCGGAGCGCGAGCAACGCGGGCAGGGCCTGGTCCACGGCCTCGATGGTCGCGACCTTGGCGTCGAAATCGCCGTCCTCCCCTGCCTGGTCGGTGCCCTTGATGTGGATGAAGAAGAAATCGTGGTCGTTCCATGCCTTCCCGGCCGCGGCGAAGGCGTCGCCGGGCGTGTCGCCCACGGGCAGCACCGCCATGCCGGCGAGCTGCGCCACGCCGCGGTACATCGGGTAGGCGGCCAGCGCCGCGGCGCGCAGCTTGAAGCGCTCGCGGAAGCCCGGGAAGTGCGGACGCGCCGAGAACCCGCGCATCAGCGCCGCGTTCGCCGGGCGCTCCTCCTTCAGCACCTCCGCGGCCCGCGCGACCAGCGTGTTGACGATGCGGGCGGTCTTCGCCGCGCCGGCCTCCGTCGTCAGCGGTACTGCGGACGGGACCTTCTTCCCCTCCTTGTGCGGATCGGCGTCACTCACCTCGCCCGCCAGTCCCGGACCGCGCAGCACCGCCACGAAGCGGTGGCCCTTGCCCGGCCGCAGCAGGATCTCGACGTCCTCGATGCGCGGGAGCGCGGCCTGAAGCCGCGCCACCAGCCGCGCGCACTCCTCGCTCGGGATGCGGCCCGCGCGCCGGTCGGTGATCACCCCGGCGCCGTCCACGGTGCAGAAGTTCGCGCGCGCCGCGACGTCACCCGGCTGGAGCTCGAAGTCGGCGCCGATGGCCTCCAGCACGCCGCGGCCCACCACGGTCTCGAGCGGGTCGTAGCCGAAGAGGGCGAGATGGCCGGGTCCGCTGCCGGGCGTGATGCCCTGGGCCACCGGCAGGATCCGCCCGAGCGCACAGCGCGGCGCGAGCGCGTCGAAGTTGGGCGTGCGTGCCGCCTCGAGGGGAGAGAGCCATTCGCGGTCGGGGTTCGGCAGGTCGCCGAGTCCGTCGAGGACGAGCAGCACGATCCGGGTCGTATTCTCGATGGCGAGCGATTCAACGAGCGATGGGATCACGAAAGGTGCTCCTTCGGGATGACAGGGGTGGTCGTGGGCCCGGGGCCGGGCCAGACGCGGAGGGGACCCCGCGGCAGGCTCCCCCGGCAGGGCCATCGGAAGGACTCTAGCGAAAAGCCGGCCGCGCGGGAAGCGGGGCGGGAGCCGCTGTCGTTCCGCAGTGACTTTGTCACCCCCTAACTCCGCAGTGAGAGTGTCACCCCCATGGACGACATGCTCATGGGAGTTCGGGAGGCCCGGCGGCTGGGCCTGGTAGAAGCCGCACGACGAGGGGATACGACGAACCG
>JANXPZ010000063.1 GCA_025357055.1 Candidatus Eiseniibacteriota bacterium
CTATGCCGCGGCCGCGGGCCTGCGGTGCCGCATCACCGTCCCCGCGGACACGCCCGAGGCGTTCGTGCTCGAGCAGCGGGCCTTCGGCGCCGAGGTGAGGCTGGTGCCCGGCACCATCTCCGATGCCGGCAGGGCGCTGGCCTCGTGGGCGCCCGCGCCGGAGTGGTGGAACGTGGCCACCTTCAAGGAGCCCTTCCGGCTCGAAGGCAAGAAGACGCTGGGCTACGAGATCGCCGAGCAATCGGGCTGGCGCCTGCCGGAGGTGATTCTCTATCCTACCGGCGGAGGCACCGGGCTGGTCGGGATGTGGCGGGCCTTCCTCGAACTGGAGGAACTGGGCTGGACGACCGGCCCGCTGCCGAGGCTCGTGGCCGTGCAGACGCGGGGCTGCGCACCCGTGGTGCGCGCCTTCGAGCAGGGCGCCGACCGGGCCGAGCCCTGGGCGGACGCGGTGACGGTGGCGAGCGGGCTGCGGGTGCCCGCGCCGTTCGCCGACCGGCTCATCCTGCGCGCATTGCGGGAATCCAACGGCACGGCGCTGGCGGTGAGCGAGGAGGAGATGCTGGACGGCATGCTCGGCCTGGCGGCGAGCGAGGGATGTCTCGCCTGCCCCGAGGGCGGTGCGACGCTCGCGGCGCTGCGGCAGATGCGGGCGAGCGGCGAGGTGGGGCCGCAGTCGCGCGTCGTGATCTACGACACGGGCAGCGGGCTCAAGTATCCCGAAGCGTGGCGCGCGGCGCTGGCGCGGCGTCCCGAGGAGGAGGTCTCATGAAGAGCGGATCCCGCGGGGTGCGGGCCTTCACACGGGCGGACGGCGGGACGGGTTGCCGGCGCCGACGCGGTCCTCTGCCGCTCCCGGTGGCGCTGGGCGCTCTCGGCGTCCTGCTCGTCCTGGTCGCCGCGGTGGGCCTGCTGTTCGCGAGCGTGCCCCGTGCGCGCGCCGCGCCGAGCCGACCCGCCGAGCCGCGCCGGACGGAACGCCCGGCGCCGGCGCCGAAGACGGGACGCGTCCTCGTCCTGCGCCTCGAGGGCCCGATCTCGCCGGTCTCGGCCGAGGCGCTGGACGCCGCCCTGGACCGCGCCGAGCGGGAGGACTACAAGGCGCTGGTGATCGAGCTCGACACCCCGGGCGGGCTCGAGTCGAGCATGCGCGCCATGGTCAAGCGGATGCTCGTCTCGGAGGTGCCGATCATCGCCTACGTCTCGCCCGCGGGCGCGCGGGCGGCGTCGGCCGGGGTGTTCATCGTCATGGCGGCCGACATCGCGGGGATGGCGCCGGGCACGAACATCGGCGCCGCCACGCCCGTGAACCTGCAGGGCGGCATGGACTCGACGCTGGCGCGCAAGGCCACCAGCGACGCGGCCGCCTTTGCGCGCACCATCGCCCGGCAGCGCGGCCGCAACGTCCAATGGGCCGAGGACGCGGTGCGCCGGGCGGTGGCGGCGAGCGAGGACGAGGCGCTGAACCTCGGGGTCGTGGACTTCGTCGCTGGCTCCCTGGATGAGCTGCTCGCACAGGCCGACGGTATCGCCCTCTCGCGCCCCGGCCTCGAGACCACGCTCGCGCTCTCGGGCCTGCCGCGCGACACCCTCGAGCCCGGGCTGCGCCAGAAGCTGCTGGGGGTGCTGGTGGACCCCAACGTGGCCTACATCCTCATGCTGCTCGGTTTCTACGGGCTGCTCTTCGAGCTCCAGAATCCCGGCGCCATCCTGCCCGGCGTGGTGGGCGGCATCTGCCTGATCCTCGCCTTCTTCGCGCTCTCGACCTTGTCCGTGAACTACGCCGGCGTCGCGCTCATCGTGCTGGCCATCGCGTTCTTCATCGCCGAGGTGAAGGTCGCGAGCCACGGGATGCTCGCCACGGGCGGCGTCATCTCCCTGGTGCTGGGCTCGGTGATGCTCTTCCAGGGCGATGGCACGCGGCTCTCGTGGTCCATCATCGCCGGGGCCACGGGCACGACCGCAATCTTCTTCCTCTTCATCGTGGGCAAGGGCCTGCGCGCACAGGGCCTCCGGGTCGAGACCGGACGCGCGGGGCTGATCGGCAGGCGGGCCGTGGTGGTGGGCCGCCTGGCGCCCGCGGGCCAGGTGCGCATCGGCGGCGAGCTGTGGAACGCGACGAGCGAATCGAATGTGGAGACGGGTTCGGAAGTGGTCATCACGGGCGTCGAGGGACTCACCCTCCGCGTGCGCCCCTCCCAGGAGGCCTGACATGGTGCTCGCACCTTTTCTGCTGTTCCTGTTGTTCCTCGGGATCATCATCCTGGCGAACGCGATCCGCGTCGTGCGCGAGTACGAGCGCCTGGTGGTGTTCCGCCTGGGCCGGCTGGTCGGCGAACGCGGGCCGGGGCTCGTGTTCCTCATCCCGCTGGTCGACCGCCCGGTCAAGGTCGGTCTGCGCACGGTCACCATGGACGTTCCATCGCAGGACGTCATCACCAAGGACAACGTCACGGTGAAGGTGAACGCGGTGGTCTACTTCCGCGTGATCGACCCGAAGCAGGCGGTGGTGCAGGTGGAGAACTACCTGTACGCCACCTCGCAGATCGCCCAGACCACTCTGCGCTCGATCCTGGGCCAGGCCGAGCTGGACGAGCTGCTCGCCGAGCGCGAGAAGCTGAACACGGCTCTGCAGCAGGTGATCGACCGCCAGACCGAGCCCTGGGGCGTGAAGGTCACCACGGTCGAGGTCAAGAACGTGGACCTGCCGCAGGAGATGCAGCGCGCCATCGCGCGGCAGGCCGAGGCCGAGCGCGAGCGTCGCGCCAAGATCATCAACGCCGAGGGCGAATACCAGGCGGCCACCCGGCTGACCGAGGCGGCGACCGTGATGGCGAAGGAGCCGACCGCGCTGCAGCTGCGGTATCTCCAGACGCTGGCGGCGATCGCGACCGAGAACAACTCGACCACGATCTTCCCGGTGCCGATCGACTTCCTCAGGGTCTTCATGGCCTCGATGGACAAGAAGTCGGAGTAGGACGGCGGGCATGGCGGGCGCGCAGAGGGCGGGCCGGACCCGGTCCAGAGGCGGCTGATGCCCCCCCTGCGCGTGCTGGTCAGCGGGGCGCGGGGCCTGATCGGCTCCGCGCTTCTGCCCCGGCTCCGTGCCCGGGGCCACGAGACCAGCGTCCTCACGCGACGCGCGGAGGGGCCCGGCGAGGTCGGCTGGGACCCGGCGGGCGGCAGGCTCGAAGCTCGCGGGCTCGAGGGCTTCGATGCGGTCGTGCACCTCGCCGGCGAGCCCCTCGCGGCGCGCTGGACGCCGCGGCGCAAGGTGCTCATCCGCGAGAGCCGCGTGGCCGGGACCCGGCTGCTGGCCCGGCGCCTCGCGGACCTCGAACGTCCGCCCCGCGTGCTCGTCTCGATCTCGGCGATCGGCTTCTACGGCGACCGCGGCGACGAGCTGCTCGATGAGGCGAGTCCGCCGGGCGCGGGCTTCCTGCCGGAGGTGTGCCGCGCGTGGGAGGAGGCTGCGGCGCCCTGTGCCGCTCGCGGCATCCGTGTCGTGCACCCTCGCCTGGGGCTCGTCCTGACGCCCCGGGGCGGCGCTCTCGCCCGTCTGCTGCCGTCGTTCCGCTTCGGCCTGGGCGGGCCGCTCGGGGACGGGCGCGCCTGGTGGAGCTGGGTGGTCCTCGATGACGTGATCGACGTCCTGGAGCGCGCGCTCGCCGACGAAGGCCTCGCGGGCCCGGTCAACGTGGTCGCGCCCGGCGCGGTGACGAACCTCACCTTCACCCGGACGCTCGGACGCGTCCTCGGCCGCCCGGCGCTCCTGCCCGTGCCCGCCCTCGCGTTGCGCGCCCTCTTCGGCGAGATGGCGGACGGGACGCTGCTCGCGAGCGCGCGCGTGACGCCACGGCGGCTGCAGGACGCGGGGCATGCGTTCCGCTTCCCCGGGCTCGAGGAGGCGCTCCGGCAGTTGCTGGCGCGGACGGGCGCGGCCGCCTGAGCCGTCCCGCGAGCGGCGTGCTACCCTCGTCGCCGCCGGAGTCCATGGTCAGGGCCGCGCGATCCATCGCATCACGATCGAGAGGAGAGCACACGATGCACTTCCGTCCCATCACCAGGTTCCTGGCGCTGGCCGCCATCGGGGCCGCGCTCGTCGCGGGACTCGGTTGCCGCGGTGGCGTGACTCCGATCAAGACGTTGCTGGACGACCCCACGCGCTTCGACGGACAGGTCGTTCGCATCGCGGGCACCGTGGGACTGAGCGCGGGGGCCCTGGGCTACGGCGCCTACCGGGTGGACGACGGCACGGGCGTGCTGAGCGTCGTGAGCCGGGGCGGTGGGGCTCCCCGCGAAGGGGCGCAGGTGGGGGTGGAGGGCACCTTCAAGGCGGTCTTCACCCTGGGCTCGCAGAGCGCGGCGGTGCTGATGGAGAAGCAGCGCTTCACGCCCTGAGCGGCCGCCCGGGCGGTCCGTCGCTGCGGCCGCGCCCACGGGTCCGGACGGGTCCCATCCGTCCTTGACGCGCCATTCCCCGCGCGGCTAGTCTCCCCGTGTGGCCTTCATGAAGAGCCTGCCCCTGCTCGCCGCACTTGCCGCGGCCGCGTCCCTGAGTGGCTGTGCCTCCAGCCCTCCGGGCGGAGCGGCGCCTGGTGTGGCGGCGCCGGTGGCGCCGCCGGCGGCCGAGGGCCAGACCCTCGTGAGCGGGGCCAGTGACTCCCTCGCCTCCGCTCCGGAATCGGCGGCCGCGCTCTACCGCTACCGGTTCACGCAGGTGCTGCCGGGGAGCGAGCGCTTCACCTTCCAGGATCGCGACCTTTCGTTCTACTTCCGGCCCTCGCCGAACGTCCTCTACTTTCAGGTGGAGAACCGCCAGAACCGGCCGGTGTGGATCGAGTGGGATCGCTCGGTGTTCCACGACCCGCGGGAGGGGACCGGCCAGGTCGCCCATTCGCCCACGCGCTGGGCCGATCGCTTCAACGTGCAGGCGCCGACGCAGATCACGGGGCTGCAGCGCTACAGCGACTATGTGCTGCCGATGGACTACCTCGTGGACCCGGCGGGCAGCGACCAGCAGTTGCACCGCCCGCTGCTGCCCGAGGACACGACCGCTCCGCAGTTCTCGGACAAGGAATTCGGGGTGGACCTGGTCTTCCGCATCGAGGACCAGCCGCGGACCTACTCCTTCCGCTTCAAGGTCGCGAGCGTCATCCCGAAGTGATCCGCGGGCCCTCCGCGGCCCCGCTCGCTAGCCCCTGCTGCCCGCCACCACCCGCAACCCGCGGCGTCGCGCCTGCAGGCGTCGCCCCAGGTCGTGGAGTCCGGCGGCGGCGAAGAGGACCACCAGCGGCTCGATCGGCACGCGCATCCTGAGCGAGCCGAAGAACACGATCCCCAGCCAGGTGAAGTAGAGGATCACCCACAGGCTCAGGGACTGGAACCACCGCCGCGGACCGCGCAGGGAGAGCCCGAGGCCCCAGAGCGCCAGCGGCAGCACCACGGCCGACCACAGCAGCAGGGGATCCATCGCGCGCAGCAGCCGTCCCAGCGGCAGGGCCACCCGCTGCCAGGCGCGCGTGGGCCCGGCGTCGGCCGAGAGCCGCCAGAAGCGCGCGGACTTCGCCACCGCCATCGCGGGCCACTCGGAAGAGCGCTCGCGCAGGAAGGCGACCGCGCGGGCGCGGGCGCGCACGTCTGCCTCCGTCTCGGAGAGCCCTCGATACTCGGTCCGGGCCAACTCTTCCCAGAGGTCGTTGGAACCACCGCCGCGGTTGGCAGGAACGTCCCAGGCCCCGGCGTTGTTGCCCACCAGCAGGGCTCCGCCCGCGCCCGTCGTCACCGGGACGAAGGCGCGCAGCACGAGCGCGTTGCGCAAGGTCCAGGGCCCCACCGTGAGCGCGAGCCCGATCAGCAGCAATGCGATCTGGCGCAGCCGGGTGCGCGCCGGCAGGGCGAACCCGAGGGGCACCCAGGCCCACGCCACGACCAGCAGCGGCAGCGCGAGCGCGGTGGGACGAGTGAGCGCTGCCAGTCCCCAGGCGATGCCGGTTCCGAAGGCGCGACCCGGGCGCGGCGTCTTCACCCACTCGGCGCTCAGGAGCAGGGCCAGCAGGAGCGTGACGGTGAACGGGGTCTCGGTGAGCAGGTAACCGCAGAAGTAGACGAGGAGTGGGTGCACGACGGCGAGCCAGCCGGCCAGCCGCCCGACCGGGCTGCCGAACATGCGGGTCGCGAAGGCCGCCAGCAGCAGCGGGACCAGGCTGCCGATCACGCAGCCGAGCAACACGGCGGCGAAGTAGTCGTGGCCGACGGCGCGGTAGAGCAGGCTCGTGATCCAGGGCAGCAGCGGCGGCACGAACGCCGTCGCGTAGGCCCCGCCCGCGCCGTCGAGCGCGAAGCCCGCCCCCCGGGCCAGGTTCCACGCCACGGTGTCGTAGGTCGCGGGGTCGGACGCGGGCTGGGCGTGAGGCCCGGTGGCGAACCAGGCGTTGGCGACCCGCAGGCCCAGCGCCGCCACGAACATCAGGAGCCACGGGCGCACCTCCGGCCAGGGGTTGCCGCGGGGGCCGCGGGGGCCCGTAGCAAGGCCGTGAGACATGGCGTGAAGTGTATCAGAACGGGAGTCCGGGCCCGTGCAGGACCATGCGCCACTGCGGCCTTTCATTGCGGAGTGCAACGCCGCCCGGGACGGACATCCCGGGTCCTGGACCGCGGCAGGTGAGCGCGGGCCTTCCCTGTGCGGGTTGCGCGCCTCCGGGTGGCGGCAGGGCGCTGGCGGCAGGGCGGTTGCATAGAGGTGCCGCCCCCGAGACCACGAGCGCATCCATGCCACACATCCCGGCCCGGGAAGGGTCTGGCGAGGTCCACGATGGATCACTACATCCCGAAGCGTCGCGTGTCCGTCACCCTGTGGTCCCGGGACCTGCAGGGCGTGGTCGGCTCGATCTTCCTCGACCTGGACGCCTCCGGCGCCCGGCACCAGACCATCCTCGAGAAGCTGAACGAAACGTCGCCGTTCCTGCCCGCCGCGGTCGGCGAGGAAGGGCGTATCCACCTGTTCAACAAGTCCCGGCTGGTGCGCGTCACGCCCGGCCGGCTGGTGCTGCAGACCGACATCTTCACGCGGGGCTTCCAGCCCTGGCGCGAAGAAGAGACCGAGGTCGTGCTGTCCGACGGGCTGACGTTGCAGGGCAAGGTCTGGATGCCGCTGCAGCGGGAGAGCCAGCGGCTCTCGGACTTCATGAATCAGCAGGTCGCGGGATTCTTCGTCGTGCTCACCGCGGTGGGCTCGCACCTGGTCCACCCGTCCGGCGTGGTCGGGCTGCGCCTCTCGGAGAGCGCGGGAGCGTCCGTCTCGAGCCTCGGCGGGGAGGCCTTCGGTGACGGCAGCGGCCGGGCCGCCTAGCCGGCGCGGCGATCGTGCCCGCACCCG
>JANXPZ010000079.1 GCA_025357055.1 Candidatus Eiseniibacteriota bacterium
CGCGCGTGCCGTCTCGGGCAGGTTCGCGGTCATCCGGGTCTCGATGAATCCCGGGCAGACTGCGTTCACCGTGATGCCCCGCGAGGCCAGCTCGCGGGCCAGCGACCGGCTCAGGCCCAGCAGCCCGGCCTTGGAAGCCGAGTAGTTGGTCTGTCCGCCGTTGCCCATGAGTCCCACCACGGACGAGATGTTCACGATGCGGCCGTAGCGCGCCTTCATCATGGGCCGCGCGACCGCGCGGCACCCGTTGAAGGCGCCCTTGAGGTTCACGGCCAGCACCTGGTCCCACTGCTCGTCCGTCATCCGGACGAGCAACCCGTCGCGCGTGATCCCGGCGTTGTTCACCAGGATGTCCACGCGTCCCCAGGCCCCGACCGCCTCCTGGAACGAGGCCTCCACCGAGGCGGAGTCCGCCACGTCCATCGCCTGCGCGCGCGCCTCGACCCCCTGCGATCGCAGCTCCTCGGCGGCGATCGCCACCGCGGTCGCATCGCGATCGAAGAGCGCCAGGCGCGCACCTCGCGTCCCCAGCTTCCTCGCGATCGCCAGCCCGATCCCCGCCGCGCCGCCCGTGACGAAGGCGACCTGCCCCGCCAGCTCCCGGTCCACGCCGGTCGACGTCCGCTCCGTGTTCTGTTCCATCAGGCGCCCTCCGGGACCGCGCGCTGCACGCCCAGTTCGCCCAACGTGGCTTCGAGCGTCGCGGGGTCCTCGATGTTCCAGGATGCGGCGGCCTTCTCGATGCTCCGCAGCAGGCCGCGCAGCACGCGGCCCGTACCGATCTCCACGAAGCCCTCAGCACCCGACTCGAGCAGGAAACGCATGGAATCCTCCCAGCGCACGGCCCCCAGCACCTGGCGCTTCAGGGCCTCGCGGATCTCGTCCGCCCGCGACAGCGGCGCGGCCGAGACGTTGGCGATCACCGGGCAGCGCGGCTCGCGGATGGTCGTCTGGTCGAGCGCCTCGGCCAGCCCGCGGGCCGCCGACTCCATCAACGGCGAGTGGAACGCCCCGCTCACCTCGAGCATCACGACGCGCTTCGCGCCGAGTTCGGGACCGATCCGCGCGGCCTCCTCGACCGCCGGTCTCTCCCCCGAGATCACGATCTGTCCCGGGGCGTTGAGGTTCGCCGGCACGACGATCCCCTTCTGCGCCGCCGCGCTGCAGATGCGCTCCGCCGCCTCGCGGTCCACGCCCAGCATCGCGGCCATGGCGCCCGGCTGCTGCCGCCCGGCCTCGAACATGAGTGTGCCGCGCAGGTGCACGAGCCGCACCGCATCGCGGAACTCGAGCGCCCCTGCGGCCACGCAGGCCGAGTACTCGCCCAGGCTGTGCCCCGCGGTCCACTCGGGCCGCAGTCCCGACTGCTCCACCAGCCGCCAGGCCGCCACGCTGTGCGTGAGCAGCGCCGGCTGGGTATAGCGCGTCTCCCGGAGCCGCTCGGCCGGGCCCTCCCAGCAGATCTCGGAGAGGCTGAAACCCAGCGCCTCGTCCGCCTCGGCGAAGACCTCGCGGGCCACCGGGAAGGCCTCGGCCAGCGCCCTGCCCATGCCGACCGCCTGGGCTCCCTGGCCCGGGAACAGGAATGCCAGTCTCATGAGGCCACCCCGCCGGCCGCGGTCACCCGTGCCGCGCCGCGCACCGCGTCAGGCCGCCGAGTCATGATCCGCCTCGATCTCTTCACGGATGCGCTCGTTCACCCGCAGTTCCACGAAACGGACGAGCGTGCGGATCGCGCTGGAGACGGCCCGCGGCCCGCTCGAGCCGTGCCCCACGAAGCAGACCCCGTTCACTCCGAGCAGGGGTGCGGCGCCGTATTCCTCCCAGTCCACCTCGGCCTTGACGCGCTTGAGCGCGGGCATCAGGAACAGGGCCCCGACCCGGGCGAGCGGGTCGTGTTTGAGCTCCTGCTTCAGCTTCTGTCCCAGCATGGTCGCCACGCCCTCGGCGGTCTTCAGCACCACGTTGCCGGTGAAACCGTCCGTCACGACGACGTCGCAGGTGCCCTTGAGGACGTCGCGCCCCTCGACGTTGCCCACGAAGTTCAGGTGCCGGGCGCGCCGCAGCAGCGGCAGCGTCTCCAGGACCAGGGAGTTGCCCTTGGTGTCTTCCTCGCCGATCGAGAGCAGCCCGACCCGCGGCTCCGTGCGGCCCAGGACGTAGCGCGCGTAGACCGAGCCCATGTGGGCGAACTGGACGAGCCACGAAGGCTTGCAGTCCGAGTTGGCCCCCACGTCGAGCACCACCGTGCCGCCGCTCGGATTGGGCATGACCGCCGCCAGCGCCGGCCGCGAGACCGACTCGATCCGGCCCAGGCCCAGCAGGGAGGTGGCCACCATCGCGCCCGTGTTCCCGGCACTGAAGAGACCGTCCACCTTGCCGTCCTTGTGCAACTGGGTCAGCACGCCGAGCGAGGAGCCGCTCTTGCGCCGGGCCGCGCTCGCGGCCTTCTCGGACATCTCGATGCGTTCGGCCGCGTGCACCACCTCGAGGGGCAGGCGCGACTCCGCGCGGGCATGGCTCAACGCAGCGCGGATCTCGGGCTCGTCACCGACCAGGGTGACACGGAAACGGCCCGGCATCTGGCGCTGGGCAAGCACGACGCCATCGACCACAGCCTGAGGGCCGTGGTCGCCTCCCATGGCGTCGATACCGATGTGGGGAACCGAGTCCGCCATCATGCGGGTCCCGGAATACCCCTAGTCCTCGCGCGGCGGGACGATCTCTTCGCCGTCGTACCAGCCGCAGTTCGGACAGATCCGGTGCGACTGCTTGGGAGAGCTGCAATGGCCGCAGGTGTTGAGCCCCGGCTGCTTGAGCTTCCAGTGCGTGCGGCGCTTCTTGCCGCGGGTGCTGGAATGTCTCCGCTTGGGTACCGCCATGGCTGTCCTTCCTCCTCGCTCAAACCGTCCGGAGCCAGATCACGCGCGCGGGCACCCGCAGGGCCCCACGTTCAAGTCCGCGCCGCACCTCGGACACAGCCCCCGGCAGTCCTCCCGGCAACGAGGACCCATCGGGAGCTCCAACAGCAGCAACTCGCGCGCGTTGGCGCGCAGATCGAGCTGCCGCCCGTCATGGAACTTCATGTAATCGTCGCGCTCGAGCGCTTCCTCGTCGCGCTGCCGGCCGCTGCCGGCACGCTCGGCGAAGACCTCCAGCGGCGCCTGGACCGGAAAGTCGAACTCCGCCAGGCAACGCACACACTCGAGCCGTGCAGTCGCGGCCACCGAGCCGCGGACCGTCACCTTCTCACCCGTCTTCTCGACCTCGAACGCGCCCCGGACCGGACCGGCCCAACCGTCGGGCGGCAAGTCCATCTCCTGGGCCGCAGCCTCGAGCTCGACGAGGGTCCTGCCCTGACGCAACGAGCCGAGATCTATGGCAAATCTGGACATACAAAATAAACCCGCCTGGGCGGGGTGTGAAGCAGGGGGAAGTTAGCACAGGCCCGAGAGCCGCGTCCACCCGGCTTTCGAGCCCGGCCAGGATGCTGCGAACAGGTCGTTTGCGGGGCACCGGGCCGGACCCGGGGGCGCCCGGCCGGAGCCGAAGGTCGGGGGGTCACCGGACCAGGGCCGCCGTTCCGAAGAATAGCCTCACCTCGCGCTCGGAACTGGCCGGGCTGTCCGAGGCGTGGACCGAGTTGGCCTGCTTGCTCTCCCCGAAGAGCTTCCGCACCGTACCGGGGGCGGCCTGGGCCGGATCGGTCGCGCCCACGACCTGCCGAAGTTCGGCCACGGCCCCCTCCCGCTCCAGGCAGACCAGCAGCACCGGACCGGAGGTCATGTATTCCACCAGATCGTTGAAGAAAGGCTTGCCCAGGTGCTCGGCGTAGAAGGTCTGGGCCTCCTCGCGAGTGAGCCGGGCCAGCCGGGCCTCGGCGACGCGGAAGTCCTGCGCCTCGACGTGCGCGAGGATCCGGCCGATGAGGTTCCGCTGGACGGCATCCGGCTTGACGATGAAAAGTGTTCGTTCGAGCGCCAATGGTTGCTCCTTGGGTGGACCCGGACCTTCGTGCGGCACCCGGGGTGTGGTCGGTGATTCAGCGCGGCCGACGACTCCGCGACGTCTTGCGGACAGGCGACTTCTTCGGCGTCGGCCGGCCGGGCTTGCGCACGGGACGTGCCGCGGTCCTGGCGCGCCCGGCTGCGGGCTTCGCCTTGCGCGCCGGCTTCCTCGCCGGGCTCGCCACCTTCTTCTTCGCCCGGCCCGGGGTCACCCGGGTCCCGTGCGAGCGTCTGCGCCCCAGCGCCCCGGCGATCAGGCCGGGGATCTCCGAGGGGATCCGCGCCACCGGCACGCCCACCGCCTCGAAGGCCGCCATCTTCTCGGCCGCGGTGCCCGTGCCGCCCGCGATGATCGCCCCGGCGTGCCCCATGCGCTTGCCCGGGGGCGCGGTCTGGCCGGCGATGAACGCCACCACCGGCTTGCTCACGCGGCGCCTGATGAACAGGGCCGCCTCTTCCTCGTCGGTGCCGCCGATCTCGCCGATCAGGACGATGGCCTCGGTCTTCGGGTCGGCCTCGAAGAGCGTCAGGGCATCGATGAAGTTGGTGCCGATGACCGGGTCACCGCCGATCCCGAGGCAGGTGGTCTGGCCGAGCCCGGCGTGGGTGAGCTGCTGGACGACCTCGTAGGTCAGCGTCCCGCTGCGCGAGATCACGCCGATCGGCCCCGGCCTGGTGATGCGGCCGGGCAGGATGCCCACCTTGCTCTGTCCCGGGCTGATCAGCCCGGGGCAGTTGGGGCCCAGCAGGCGCGGCTTGCCGTTCGTGCCCCGCTCCCGCATCTGCGCCACGTAGTGCCACGCCGCCAGCGCGTCGCGCACCGGCAGGCCTTCGGTGATGCAGACGATAAGGCCCAGGCCCGCGTCGGCGGCCTCGTAGATGGCGTCGGCCGCGGCGGCGGCGGGCACGTAGATCACCGAGGCGTTGGCCTTCGTGGCCGCGACGGCCTCGGCCACGCTGTCGAAGACCGGGACCCCGTGGACGACCTCGCCCCCCTTGCCCGGGGTGCTGCCCGCCACCACCTTGGTCCCGTAGTCCAGCATCTGCCGGGTGTGGAACGCGCCGTCGCGGCCGGTGATGCCCTGCACGACCAGGCGGGTGTTCTTGTCGATCAGGATGCTCACGCCGTCACCTCCTGCGCCCGGGCGATCACGGTGCGCACGCCCTCGTCCATGCTGGTGGTGGCCGACAGACCGTGGTCCGCCAGGATCTTGCGCGCCACCTCGTCATTCGTCCCGGTGAGCCGGATCACGAGCGGAACGCCGAGCGGCGACTCCTCGAGCGAGCGCACGATGCCGTTCGCCACGTCGTCGCAGCGGGTGATGCCGCCGAAGATGTTGAAGAGGATGGCCCGCACGCGCGATCGGGGCTCCCCGGTGATGATGCGCAGCGCGGCGGTCACCTTCTCGGGGCTCGAGGAGCCGCCGATGTCGAGGAAGTTGGCCGGCTCGCCGCCGTAGTGCTTGATCAGGTCCATCGTCGCCATGGCCAGCCCCGCGCCGTTCACCACGCAGCCGATGTCGCCGTCGAGCTTGACGTACGAGAGCCCCTTCTCGCGGGCCAGCCGCTGCCCCGGCGTCTCGTCGGCCGGATCGCGCCAGCTCTCCCAGTCACGGTGGCGGATGTCGGCGTTGTCGTCGAGCGAGACCTTGGCGTCGAGCGCCAGGACCTTGCCCTCGGTCGTGATCGCGAGCGGGTTGATCTCGGCCAGCTGGCAGTCGCCCTCGGACCAGACCCGCCACAGCTTCATCAGGATGTCCGCCGCCTGCTGGACCTGCCGGCCGTCCTGGAGCAGCGGCTTGAACAGGGCGCGCGCCTGGTAGGGGCGCGGGCCGTCGAGCGGGATCGGCCACTTGATGATCTTCTCGGGCGCGGTGCGCGCGACCTCCTCGATGTCCACGCCGCCCTCGGCCGAGAGCATCACCAGCGGCAGCTTGCGGCTGCGGTCCAGCACGATCGAGAGGTACAGCTCGCGCGCGATGTCGACGGCCCGGGTCACCAGGACCTTCCGCACCGGCAGGCCCTTGATGATGAGCGCCAGGATGTCGCGAGCCTTCTCGACCGCCTCCTCGGGCGTGCGAGCCAGCTTCACCCCGCCGGCCTTGCCGCGCCCGCCCACCAGCACCTGCGCCTTGATCACCACCGTGCCACCCAGCGCGGCCGCGATGTCGCCGGCCTCCTCGGGCGTGACCGCCACCTGACCCGGCAGCACCGGCAGCCCGTAGCGCGCGAACAACTCCTTGGCCTGATATTCGTGAAGGTTCATCCCGGCCCCCATCTGCCTGGCGTTGTCGGTCCCGGGTCCGCCGCCTGCGGCCCGGATGATGCTCGGCCTAGCCCCTGTCGATCTGCGCCCGCTGCAGGCGGCCGCTGAAATCCACGTAGACGCTCTTCCACTCGGTGAACGGGTCGAGCAGCGTGTGCCCGGCCTCACGGTGCCCGTTGCCCGTGCCGCGCATGCCACCGAACGGCAGGTGGATCTCGGCCCCGGTCGTGCCGTGGTTGACGTAGACGATGCCCGTGTCGAGGTCCCGCATCGCCGCGAACGCGCGGTTCACGTCGCGGGTGAAGATGGACGACGAGAGGCCGAAGCGCGAGGCGTTGTTGATCCGCACCGCCTCGGCGAAGTCCGTCACCCTCACCACCGACAACACCGGGCCGAAGATCTCCTCGACCGCGATGCGCGCGTCGGGCCTGACGCCGGCGAACACCGTGGGCCGGTAGAAGCACCCCTTCGCCAGCGCCCCCTCGGTGGCCGGCACGCCGCCCGCCACCAGCTTCGCGCCCTCGTCGAAACCGATCTTGACGTAGTCCTGGACGCGCTCGACCTGCCCGCGATTGATCAGCGGCCCCACCTGGGACGCGGGGTCGAGCCCGTCGCCGAGCTTGAGTCCGCGCGCGCCGTCCGCCAGCCGCTGCACGAGTTCGTCGTGCACGCGCTCGTGCGCCAGCACGCGGCTGCAGGCCGTGCAGCGCTGGCCGGTCGTGCCGAAGGCGCTCCACAGGATCGCCTCGGTCGCCAGCGCCAGGTCCGCGTCGTCCATCACGATCACCGCGTTCTTGCCGCCCATCTCGAGCGCGACCCGCTTGCCCAGCGCTCCGGCGCGGGTCGAGATGCCGAGCCCCACCTCGGTCGAGCCGGTGAACGAGAGGACCGGCACGCGCGGATCCGCCACCAGCGGATCGCCGACCTGCGAGCCGCTGCCGAAGACCAGGTTCAGCACCCCCGCCGGCAGTCCGGCCTGCTCGAAGATGCCCGCCAGGTGCCAGGCCAGCTCCGGCGTGTCGGTGGCCGGCTTGAAGACCGCGGTATTGCCCGCCACCAGCGCGGGCATGAGCTTCCAGGTCGGGATGGCGAAGGGGAAGTTCCAGGGCGTGATCACGCCCACCACGCCGATCGGCACGCGCACGGACATCGCCCACTTGTCGGGCATCTCGCTCGGCGTGGTGACGCCGTGCAGGCGCCGGCCCTCGCCCGCCGCGTGGAAGGCCATGTCGATGCCTTCCTGGACGTCGCCGCCGGCCTCGGCCAGCACCTTGCCCATCTCGCGCGTCATCGCGCGGGCCAGCTCCTGCTTGCGCGCGCGCATGATCTCGCCGGCCCGCAACAGGATCTCGGCCCGCCGGGGAGCGGGCGTGAGACGCCACGCGGGGTAAGCCCTCGCCGCCGCCTCGACCGCGTCGTTCACGTCCTCGGGGGCCGAGGCCGGGAACTCGCCCAGGACCTCGCCATTGGCAGGGTTCGAGTTGGCGAAGGTCCGGCCAGAACGCGCCGGGACCCAGCGCCCACCGATGAAGTTGTGGAACGTCTGCGCCATCGCCTGGATCCCATGCCGGCCGAGGGACCCGCTCCGGCACGCCGGACGCGGGGAGCAGGAGCGCCCACGGAGGGCGCCCCTAGAAAAGGACGGGATACGCTAACCGGGTGGGGGGTGCAAAGCAAGCAGGTGGCTCCGCGTCCGGCATCTCGAGCCGGTCCGATCCCTGCGGGAGGCTCCCCGCGCCATCGACCAGGAGGGGCCGGGCCAGGGAAGGCTCGTCGCGCGACCGCGGGTCTCCGGACCTTCAGCCGATCCGATGGTAGACGGCGTCGGGCAGGTTCTTCATCAGCCAGGCGATCAGGCGCCAGCGCCGGGTGATGACCGCGCGCTTCCTGCGGCGGCGGATCGCACCTGCCGCGATGCCGAGCACGACTGCATGACCTTCGGGGGGCAGATCCCGGTGAGGCTGCGTAGCACCACCGCGAAAGCTAGAGAGCGAATCAGTCCCTCAGGATTGACCCGCCTCAATGACCTCGATTCAACGGTACATCGACTTGATCTGCCCCCAGGTCGTCGCGCGGGTTGGCACCGCGACGTTCAGGCACACGGACATGTTGTCCAACCGAAACAACTGGCCGGCGATGTAGAAGTACACCTTCGACACCGTCAGGGGCGGCGCAAGCTCGAACGTGTAGTGGCCAGGCTGGGAGATCCGCGCCGATGCTGCCAGCACATTGTCATACCACACAATCACATCGGCCCGATCAAACCAACTGCTTCCACTGGCATTGACAGCAAACAAGGGCTCCTCTCAGATTTCCGTGTGAGCCCGGCCTCACAGCACGATCCTCGCCCACGGGTTGTGGCGTAGCCCGCAGCGCTGGAGGATCTTCAACTTGAAGTACTCCGGGTCGCGATAACCCCTCGCCTGGAAGCGCAGCGCCGCGATCTGGCTGTTCGTGGCCTCGGCCAGCCC
>JANXPZ010000080.1 GCA_025357055.1 Candidatus Eiseniibacteriota bacterium
GGGCTGGCCGAGGCCACGAACAGCCAGATCGCGGCGCTGCGCTTCCAGGCGAGGGGTTATCGCGACCCGGAGTACTTCAAGTTGAAGATCCTCCAGCGCTGCGGGCTACGCCACAACCCGTGGGCGAGGATCGTGCTGTGAACGGGCCGGGCTCACACGGAAATCTGAGAGGAGCCGCAATTCCGATGCGACCCGGCTCGCGGGCATCGTGCGAAACGATGCGGACTGGTTCGTCCGCGAGAACGGCTCGGACGCCGGGCCCTACCGCTTCGCCCACTCGCTCGCATACCGGCCCGCCGACGATTCACTCTGCTATGTCGCACGGTGCGCCGAAGGCGAGGCGGTGTTCGTGGGCCGCGAGCGGGGCATGTGGTGCGATTCGATCCAGACACCGGTGTTCGGGCGGACGACGAATCGCTTCGGCTACATCGCCCGAAGAGGCGGCCGGTCCCTGGTGGTCCTGGACGGCACGGTCGTGAAGACCGAGCCGCGCGCGCGCGACCTCGTGATCAGTCCGGACGGCGGCCGGTTCGCCTACATCGCCGACCGGGGTGGCGAGGTCTCGGTCGTGGACGAAGGAGCCGAACGCGCATTCGACCTCCTGATCGACGGCAGCCTGGTGTTCCTGCGCGACGGCCGCCGCTGGGCATGTCTCGCAGGGGACCGCGCCAGGCAGCGCCTGTTCCTGGTGGTGGAGGGGGTCCCGGGCTTCCGCGCGTTCGACTGGACCGAGATCGCCCGGCTCACGCGGCAGGCCCCGGTGGATCGCGGCGGCGTCCTGAGCGGCGCGGGGATCCTGCGCGCGTGGATCGCGGCCGAAGCGCAGTTGATGTTGGACGGGCATGGATCGCGCGGTTCGAGCGGGCCCTGACGATCCCCGTGGGGCACCGACCCGCCGTCAATAAGTTCGAGGCCGGGCTCATCGCCCGGCCCCGTTGGTGCGGCCCCACACTGAAACGCTGCTACTTCTTGATCTCCGCGAGCTGATACAGGCGCTCGACGTTGTCCTGCACCCAGGTGCGGAAGGCCTCGACGTGGTGTTCGCGTCCGGGCTTCACGCGGACCTCGCCGGTCTTGCGGTCGCGCTCGACGATGTGCACGAAGCGCCGCTGCTCGGCGAGGAACTCTTCGAGGCTCGGCCGGTCCTTCGCCTCGCGCTTGCAGTCCACGACTTTGCCGCCCTCGCCGCGCTTCCAGACGAACGTCGGGTAGACGCCCGCCCGGGCACCGTCGAGAGCCAGGTCGATGGTCTTGCCGTCCACGTACTTCCAGCCGCTGATGCAGGGCGCCGGCACGAAGACGATCGCCGTGCCCTTGACCGCCATCGAGTCCTCGATGGTCTTCTGGAACATGCGGCTGTGGGCCGGGCTCACCTGGGCGACCAGGTCGGCGCCGGCGGCGATGGCCATGTGCAGGTAGTCGATCGGCGGGTTCAGGTTGCCGGGGACGTCGCCGACCGCCGGCGTGGTGCTGGTATCGGAGAAGGGGGTCGCCGCCGGGCTGTACTGGAACCCGGTGTTGGCGAACACCTCGTTCACCAGCACGATCATCGTGATGCGCGAGCGCCGGTTGATGGTGTGCAGCAGCGCCCGCAGGCCGATGGCGATCGCACCACCGTCCCCCGAGACCGAGAACACCTGGATGGGGTTCTTCAGCGCGCCGCAGTCGGTGAGCGCGTCGGCCACGTCACGGACGGCCTCGGCGCAGGTCGGAGCCGACTCGAACACGTTGTGGATGATCGAGAAGCTCTTGCCGAACTCGTCGGGCGAGCTCTCGCCGCGGCCCCAGGCCACGACGTTGGGGAAGAACAGCGTGGACACCTCGGCGCACGAGGTGCCGATGGTGAAGCAGGTCTTCACACCGTTGTCGGTGACGCGGCCGATGTTCTGCAGCGCCATGGACTCCATGCAGCCGGGGCACAGCGTGGAGCCGGCCCGGAAGCAGGAATCGCGCTGGGCGACTTCCTTGATGCTGCTCATAGCACGGCCCCCTCGTGGAAGATCTGGTAGGGAGGAGGCATGTCGCCGGACAGGGCGCGCCGCCCGCTTTCGAGCATCGCCTCCCAGGTGGACACGGAGACGTCCGCGCCGCCCATGCCGCAGAAGGTGCTGATCACGGCGGGAGGGGAGCTGAGGTTGCACAGCGCATCCGCCACGTCGAGCGTCAAGTGCCCGCGCGTCTGGTGGTGCGCCTGGTTGACGACCAGCACCGCGCGCGCGTGACGCAGCTTCTCGCGCACCGCCTCGCGGGGGAACGGCGACAGCAGACGGATGCACATCCCGCCCACCTTGAGGCCGTGCTTCTTCGCGTAGCCCTCGCGGATCTCCTCGAAGGTGCCGAAGTCCGGCCCCATGCTCACCACCGCCAGGTCCAGGCCGCCCGACTCGGGCCAGCCGGCCAGCTCGAAGAACGACACGCCGGGGCGCCCGAAGGTCCGCTCGAAGTCCGCCCCGACCTGCGGCAGCACGTCGAGGGTCTTCTCGAAGCGGCGCTTCTGCGTGACCTTGAAGCCCTGGAAATAGCGCGAGGTGACGCAGTTGCCCATCGCCGTGTCGCCGTTGATCAGGCCCGGCAGCGCGCAGGGCTTGATCCAGCGGTCCTGGAACTCGTGGATCGCCGAATCCGGCTCGCAGATCAGGCGCGCGTTGCGGTGGCTGTCCTTGATGCCGTAGAAGCCCGGCATGGTCGGGGTCAGCACGTCGTGGTGCATGCCGACGCACGGCATCTGCAGGACGGTGTCGTAGATCTGCTGCTTGCCGCGGCAGGAGATCTGGATCCAGCCGGAGTCACGCTGTCCGAGCGTGTCCGAAGGATCGCCCTCGATGCACAGCGGGTAGTTGGCCGAGCAGCGATAGACGTTGATGAGCATCGCGTTCCCGAGGCCGCTCGCGCCCATCGACTTGATGGTCTCGTACATGTGGTCGAGGCCGACGGAGCTGGTCGCGGTGGTGAAGATCAGGTCGCGGCAGGCCGCGGAAGCCGCGGCCATGTAGTCGGCCACCGCGTGCTCGGCCTCCATGAGCTTCACGCGCTTCTTCGTGCCCTTCTGGCCGTTGATGGTCGCGGCCGAGAACTCCGCCCACTTGGTCGAGGGCGTGATGGGGAAGCCGGCGTAGATCAGGCAGCGCCACATCTGCAGCCCGGCGACCGCTGCGGCCTGGTTGCCGTCCGAGGTGATCTCGGTGCGCTGGGTGTAGAGCGGGATGTGCGCGGCCTTCACGGCCGCCAGGTCGATCGCGTCGGGGTACCAGTCGCCGGAGGGCGTGGTGACACGCGTCGCGGGGGCGTTCAGTTCGGTGCTCATGACGACACCTCCGCTTCCTTCCACGCCACGTTGAACGGGATCTCGGAGAACAGGTTCTCCGGGCAGACGCTGATGCACTCCGCGCAGAGCTTGCAGTACTCGGTGACGTCGCTGCCGGTGACCTTCAGGCCGTTCTTCTCGTTCGGCTCCCAGTGGATGATGCCTTCGGGGCAGTTCGTGATGCAGTGTCCGCACCCGGTGCACTTGTCCTCGGGATCCTCGAAGTGCAACTGCACGCCCGTACGGGCGTAGTAGGCGGTCAGGTTGTCCTGCGACAGCCGCAGCGCGGTCTGCGCGCCGACCGGCAGATCGCCGTAGCCCGCGAACGGCGGGACCAGGTGGGTGCCGGGCTTGGCCTCGTCGAACACGCCTTCCTTCACCTCCGACAGGCTCGCCTCGAGCGCCTCGCGGTTGCGCTGCAGCACGGTCTCCGGGATGCGGCGCTTCTTGAGGGCGGAGAGGAAGGTGTCGAACACGGCCTCGGGCGTGAAGCCGCCGATGGCGTGCGCCATGGCGACGTAGGCCGAGACGTTGCCGATCTGGGCCCTGAGGTGCTTCAGCCCGATCTCGTCACCGGAGATGGTGATCACGCGGCCGGACAGGCCGTAGTGCTTCGCGCAGACCTCGGGCGTGTGGCGTGTGTTGAGCACGAAGGTGCCGCCCGGGGGCACGCCCTGGGCGAAGTCCACCGTGCGCGCTGCTCCCTCGTCCATGAGCAGGACGAGCGTCGGATTCGTCACCTCGCAGGCGATGCGGATGGGGCGTGCGCTCACGCGGACGTACGAGCGGATGTTGGCGCCGCGGCGCGCGGAGCTGAAGAACGGCCACTCCTGCACGTTCAGGGTGGGGTCGGTCAGCGCCAGGCTGGCGAGGCTCTGGAAGGCGAGCACGAGACCGCCGCCGGCTTTGCCGTCGCCGCGGATCTCGAGCACGGACTCCCCAAGGGTCTTACGCAGGTCCATGGGCTTCACGGATGTCCTCACTTCTTCCAGAGGATGGCGGAGGCCGGACAGTCTGCCATAATCTTCTCCACTTTTGGCAGATAGCTCTCGTCCAGGTTGGTGTTGTAAACCTCTGCCAGTTCTTCACCTGCGACCTTCCGGAAGGCCTCCGGGATCGCCGTCATGCAGTCGCCGCATTCCGTACACAGATCGGCGTCCACGTAGAACTCGGGAATCTTGCCCAATTTGTTGCTCCTTCTAGAGTTGGCGGATAACGGCCTGGCTGGGCCCGGCGGCAGGCGCCGGGCAGGATTTCACCGAACCTGTGCTACCCTGCATGAATCATGCTAGTCGGGCAAGGCAGCAGCCTGCCTTCCCGCCCGGGGCCGCCGGGGAAACCTCCATCGCCAAACCGAGGAGTCCGTAGCCCCATGGCGCGCTCCCACTCTACGCTATTCCCGTCCGAAGTCCCGCCTGCCGGGCGGAAGGTGTTCACCCGTCGGAACTTCCTTGCCGGACTCGGTCTCCTGGCGGGCGCCGGGGCCCTGGCCCCCGTGTTGCGCCGCGCCCAGGGGCCGTCGGCCGCGAGCATCGAGGCGGGCCGCCCGCTCCTCGGCACCTGGGTGCGGATCGTCGCGCGCCATCCCGATCGCGATCACGCGACGCGCGCGGTCGAGCGCGCCTTCGCCGCGGTGAACGACGTGGACGCGCAGATGAGCGTGCACCGCGCGGACAGCGAGTTGTCGCGCCTGAACCGCGCGGCCGGTCTCGGGCCGGTGCGCGTCTCGCCGGCGCTGCTCGACGTGGTGGAGCAGGCCTGCGCCTGCGCGCGCCGCTCGGGCGGGCTCTACGATCCGACGGTGCTGCCACTCATGACCCTCTACGGGTTCTACGGCCCCGGGCGCACGAACCTGCCCTCGACGGCCGAGGTGGACCGCGCGCTGGCCGCGGTCGCTTTCGAGGACGTGCAGGTGGATCGCGGCGCGGGCACGATCGCGCTGGCGCGGCGCGGCATGGGTCTCGACCTGGGCTCGATCGGCAAGGGCTGGGCCGTGGATCGCGCGGCGGCCGCCCTGCGCGCCGAGGGCGTCACCTCGGGCCTGGTGGACGCGGGCGGCAACGTCTACGGCCTGGGCGTGCCGGAGGACGGCGCCGAGGGCTGGTCGGTCGCGCTGTTCCACCCGCGTACCGGCCGCACCGAGCGCGTCTTCAGCTTGCGCGACGCCGCCGTGGCGACCAGCGCCAACAACGAGCGCTTCCGCACGATCGCGGGCCACCGCCTCGGCCACATCTTCGATGCGAAGCGCGGCACGCCTGCGGACGGCCACGTCAGCGTGAGCGTCCTGGCGCGCACGGGGGTGGAGTCCGACCAGATGTCGACGACCGCGTTCCTGCTCGGCGTGAGCCGCTTCCGCGGCTGGCCCGGCTCGCTCGACGCCCTGTTCCTGTAGGGCCGGGACATGAGCCATCGGGAAACGCGCGGCGTGCAGCTCTTCGATCTCCTGACCCTCGGCCGGGGGCCGAGCCATCCCGGTCCGCGCAAGGAAGCCACCGCGGGCCGGCCCATCGAGGCCCTGCCACCGCCGGCGGAGGTCGTGCTGCCGCTCGTGCAGCACCTGGGCGATCCGGCGGTGCCGGTGGTGAAGAAGGGCGAGCTGGTGCGGCGCGGGCAGAAGATCGCCGAAGCCGCGGGCAGCGGCGTGCCCCTGCACGCGACCATCAACGGCAAGGTCAAGTCCATCGACAAGCAGGCCCACCCCACGCTGGTGCAGGCGCAGGCCATCGTGCTGACCTCCGTGGCCGAGGCCGAAGCGACCGAGCTCGAGTTCCCCGAGGACCCGGCCTGGCGCGCGCTCGGGAGCGAAGAGATGCTGGCGCGCATCCGCGAGGCCGGCATCGTGGGCCTGGGCGGCGCGGCGTTCCCCACCTTCCGCAAGCTCCGGCTGCCGCCCGGCGTGACGGTGGACACGCTCATCATCAACGGCGCCGAGTGCGAGCCGTACCTGACCTCGGACTACCGGCTCATGCTGGCCGAGCCGCGCGCCATCGTCGAAGGAGCGCGGCTGCTGGCGCGCATCGTGGGCGTGCAGCGCATCCTGATCGGCGTGGAGTCGGACAAGCGCGATGCGGCTTCCGCGCTCGAGGTGGCGGCGGGGGAGATCGCGGCGGACGGCCTGGACCTCCAGGTGCGAGTGGTGCCGGCGCGCTACCCGCAGGGCGCCGAGAAGCAGCTGGTCACCGCGCTCACCGGCCGCGTCATCCCGCCACGGGCGCTGCCCTACGCGGTGCACGTGGTGGTGCAGAACGTGGCGACCGCGGCCGCGGTGCACGACGCCGTGCGCTTCCGCCGGCCGCTGCTCGACCGCGTCGTGACCGTGACCGGCCCGGGCGTGGTGCAGCCCCGCAACGTGCGCGCCCCGATCGGGACGCTGCTCGCCGACCTGGTGCGCTTCTGCGGCGGGCTCACCGACCAGGCCACGCGCGTGATCTCGGGCGGCCCGATGATGGGCCGCGCGCTGCCGCGCCTCGACGTGCCGCTGGTCAAGGGCATGAACGGCCTGGTGCTGCTGACCGGCCGGGGCCCGTTCGAGGAGGGCTACGGACCGTGCATCCAGTGCGGGCGCTGTCTCGACGCCTGCCCGCTGGGGCTCGAGCCCAACCAGGTCTCGGTCCGGGTCGAGGCCGGGCGCGCCACCGAGAGCGCGGAGTTCGGCGCCCTGGAGTGCTACGAGTGCGGCGCCTGCGCCTACGTCTGTCCCTCGCAGCGCCCGCTCGTGCAGTTCCTGCAGGTGGCCAAGAGCGCGCTGCGCAAGCAGCGCGAGAACCTGGCGGCGGTGACGCGATGAGCGGAACGCCCGCCCCGCGCCCGCCGTTCGTCGTGACGCCGGGCCCGCATCTGCGGACCTCGGAGAGCACCGCCGGCATCATGTGGTGGGTGAACGCCGCGCTGCTGCCGACCACGGCCTGGGGCGTCTGGGTGTTCGGTCCGCCCGCGCTCGAGGTCATCCTGGGCGCGGTGGCCGGCGCGGTGGGCGCCGAGGCGCTCGCCAACCGGCTCATGAAGCAGCGCCTCACGGTGAAGAACGGCAGCGCGGTGTGCACCGGGCTGCTGCTCGCGCTCACGCTGCCGCCGCTCGTGCCCTGGTGGGCGGCGTTGATCGGCGGCGTGTTCGCCATCCTGTTCGGCAAGATGATCTTCGGCGGGCTGGGCTACAACCTCTTCAACCCGGCCATGATCGGACGGGCGTTCATGATGGCCTCCTTCCCGGTGGCCATGACGATCGGCTGGTCCATCCCGCGCGCCTGGTACTCGCGGCTCGAAGCCATCACGACCGCCACGCCGCTCGGCGTCATGCGCGAGCATGACCTGCAGGCCGCGCTCCACCTGATCGGCGGGCCGGAGGGCTGGTTCCGGCTCCTCATCGGCCTGCGACCCGGCTCGATCGGCGAGGTCTCGGTGGTCCTCATCCTGCTGGGCGCCCTGGTGCTGCTGGCGCGCGGCATCATCCGCCTGTACGCGCCGCTCGGGGTCTTCTTCGGGCTGGCGCTCATGACCTCGTTCAGCGGCGCGGCCTGGCTGCACATGCTCTCGGGCGGGGTCTGGCTGGCGGCGTTCTTCATGGCGACCGACTACGTCACGGCGCCCGTGACGCGCCCGGGGCAGCTCGTCTTCGGCGTGCTGATCGGACTGCTGACGGGGCTCATCCGCATGTGGGGCGGTTACCCCGAGGGCATCTGCTTCGCCATCCTCATCGCCAACGCCATGGTGCCGGCGCTCGACCTCTGGTTCCGGCCGGGTCGCGTGCAGACCGCGGGGGCGCCCTCGTGAGCCTGAACGTGATCCAGCCGAAACCGAGGCTCTCCGGGCGCGAGCTCGTTCGCATCGTGCTCTCGATGAGCGTGGCGTGCCTGGCCGGGGCGGCCGTGCTAGGTCTCGTCTACCTCGGCACCGACCGCTACCGGCGCGCCTCGGCCGAGGCCGCCGAGCGCGGAGCCATCCACGACATGCTGGGCCTGGAGGCGGATGCGCGCCTGCTCGAGGTGCGCCAGTACCTGGTGCCCGGCGCGCGCCGGGTGGTCTACCGCGCCGCGCCCCTGGGCGCCACGAGCGGGACGGCGCACGAGGTGACCTTCACGCTCGACGGCGCGCTGGCGGGCGAGCGCGACGTGCCGGTCGCGGTCCCGGTGGGCAAGGAGCTGACGCCGCTCGGCCGCATGTTCGTGGCGGCGCGGGCCGGTCAGCCCGCGGGCTTCGTGGTGCAGGGCGAGACGCGCGGCTACAAGGCGACCATCCGGCTGTTCGTGGCGATGAAGCCCGATTTCGAGATCGTCGACATGCGCGTGATCGAGCTGCAGGATGACCCTGGGCTCGGCGCCGAGGTGGCACAGCCCTGGTTCCGCGAGCAATACGTCGGCCGCACCGCGGAGGAGATCGCCCGGCTCGACGTGACCCGCGACCCGATGCCCGAGGACTGGAAGCAGGCGCTCGTGGCGCTCGCCCGGCGCGCCCCGGACGGCCCGGCCCGCCACCGCGACCTGCTGCAGCGCGAGCGCACGCGGCCCATCTACGCCGTGACCGGCGCGACCATCTCGAGCCGCGCCGTCACCGAGGGCGTGCGCAAGACCGTGGACCACTTCCGCCGGCGCTGGTGGCTGCTGGCGCCGCACCTGGAGGGCTCGCTGTGAGCACCGTGATCCACCCCGGGCCCGCGCCCGGCGCGCGGCAGCTGATCCTGAACGGCATCTTCGCCGAGAACCCCGTGTTCCGGCTGGCGCTGAGCCTGTGCCCCGCGGTGGCGGTGACCACCACGGTGCTGAACGGCCTGTTGCTGGGCGTGGCGGTGCTGTTCGTGCAGGTGCTCTCGAGCGTCACGGTGACGCTGGCGAAGCGGCTCATCCATCCGCGCGTGCGCATCCCGGTCTACACGGTCATCATCGCCGTGTGGGTGAGCGCCATCGACATGTCGCTGGCGGCCTTCGCGCCCGCGCTCTACGCGCAGGTCGGGCTCTACGTGAAGCTGATCGTGGCCTTCGCCATCATCATCTCGCGGCTCGAGGTGTTCGCCTCGCGCCAGCCGTTGGTGCCGACCTTCTTCGACGGTCTCGGGATGGGGCTCGGCTTCCTGCTCGCGCTGCTCATGATCGGCGCCTTCCGCGAACTGCTCGGCAGCGGTTCCTTCGCCGGCATCCCGCTGGTGCCGGGCAAGCCGCTGCTCTTCTTCGCCCTGCCGGCGGGGGGGTTCTTCTCGATCGCGCTGCTGATGGCGCTCTTCAACTGGATCGAGCGCCGCAACCAGGGTGGCAGGGCCGGGCCGGCGAAGAGTGCGGGAGGGCACGGTGTCTAGGGCGCGCGCCTGGCTGACGGCGGCGCTCGCCGCGCTGTCGCTCGCCGCCGGCACGGCCCGCGCGGCGGAGGTCCGCGTGCTGAGCGCGCGCGTGGTCGCGCCCAGCGAGCTGCGGCTGCGCTTCTCCGCGCCGCTGCCGCGCGCCGACGCCGAGAACTTCCGCCTGACCCACGCCCAGGCGCCCGACATCCCCATCCCGGTCTCGCGCGTGAGACTGGCCGACGGGAACCGCGTGGTGCTGACCTTCGAGCAGCGGCTCATGCCGGCCGAGCACTACCGGCTCGAACTGGCCGACCCGCCGCTCGCGCACGACGTGCGGCCTGCGGCCTGGGCGTTGCTGTTGAGCGTGATGATCGCCGCCGCCTTCATCAACAACTTCGTCTTCACCCGCTACCTCGGGCTCTGCATCTTCTTCGGGGTCTCGAAGAAGCGCGACACCGCCATCGGCATGGGCATCGTCTTCACGCTGGTGATGATCTTTACGGCGATGGTCTCGTGGTCGCTCGACACCTTCGTGCTGCGCCCGCTCCAGCTCGGCTTCTTCCAGATCCTCGTGTTCATCGGAGTGGTGGCCTCCGTGGTGCAGTTCCTCGACACCATGCTGCGCAAGACCCACCCGGTGCTGCACCGCAAGTGGGGCATCTACCTGATGCTCATCACGACGAATTGCATCATCCTGGCCGTGCCGCTGCTCAACGCGCAGGCCTCGAACGGTCCGCTCGACTCGCTGGCGCTGGCCATCGGCTCGGGCGCGGGGTTCGCGCTCGCGCTGTTCCTGATGTCGTGCGCGCGCGAGCGCCTGGAGTACGCGCGTGTCCCGCAGCCCTTCCAGGGCCTGCCCATCGCGTTCGCGCTCGCCGGCCTGTTCGCGCTCGCGTTCATGGGCTTCTCCGGCCTGGATTTCTTCCGGTAGGCGCGCATGGAATCTTCGGCACTCGGCATCGTGGTCTGGGGGCTGGCGTTCTTCACGCTGCTCGGCCTGGTGTTCGGCTTCGCGCTGGCCGTGGCGGCGGCGAAGTTCCAGGTGCCGGTGAACCCGCTGGTCGAGCGCGTGCGCGACCGGCTGCCCGCGGCCAACTGCGGCGCCTGCGGCTTCGCCGGCTGCCAGGCCTACGCCGAGGCGGTGGTGGAGCGCGGCGAGGTGTCGCCCAACCTCTGCATCCCGGGTCGCGCGGCGGTCGCGGGCGCGGTGGCCGAACTCACCGGCAAGCAGCCCGGCGCGATCGTGGACCGGGTCGTGGTGCTGCGCTGCCACGGCACCTCGGCCTTCGCGCCCGACGAGGCGCGCTACTCGGGGATCCGCACCTGCACGGCCGCTTCGTTCGTCTTCGGCGGGCCCAAGGCCTGCAAGAACGGCTGCCTGGGACTGGGCGACTGCGTGGACGCCTGCCCGTTCGGGGCCCTGGCGATGACCGCGAAGGGGATCCCCGAGGTGGACCACGCGAAGTGCACCGGCTGCGGCCTCTGCGTGACCTCGTGCCCCAAGGACCTGTGGAGCTTCGTGCCGCGCAACCACCGGGTCGAGCTGTCCTGCGTGGCGATCGACAAGCGCAGCGTGGTGCGCGCCACCTGCATGGTGGGCTGCACCCTGTGCCGCCGCTGCGTGGCGAAATGTCCCGCGGGGGCCATCACCTGGGACGGGCAGACCATCGTCGTGGACCACGGGATGTGCGTGGCCTACGGCCCGTCCTGCCAGGAGATCTGCGTGGACATCTGCCCGAGCATCATCCTGCACCGCATCGGGCAGCTCCCGGAACCGGAGAAGGCCGCGCCCGCGGCCACCGAGGCCTGAGGCGCTCTTCAGCGCCCTACAACTTCCAGGCGATCCCCATGTTGATCTTGACCTGGCTGTAGCCCGGGAGATGGTGGTACTTGAGGTCCATGAAGTTGTCGAGGTGCCTGGTGAGCGGGAACGTGATCCCGACGAGCCCCGAGAGCCCGCCCTTGATGACCGAGTCGGTCGCGTGATCCAGGCCCACCTCGGGCGCATCCACTTCGGTCGAGAGGAAGTGGACCCCGAGGCCGGCTCCCACGTAGGGCCGCCAGCCTTCGCGCTGGAACGTGTAGCGCACGTCGGCGCCCAGGGTCGCATCCTTGCGGGTACTGGTGATGGTGAAGCCGGGGACCTCGATCCGGGTGCCGTTGCGCCAGTACTCGACGTAGGGCAGGAGGTCGAAGCCCGCGACGATGCGCGCGGAGCGCAGTCCCACGCGGGCGCTGAGGCCCGAGAACGAGCTCTGGTGCTGCTGCATCACGGTGGAGGTCATCAGGTCGACGCCGGAGAAGACCTGGGCGCGGGCTAGCGCGGCGGAGACGAGCAGCAGGAGGGTGACGACGCAGAAGCGAAGGACGATGCGCATGCCGGGCTCCTTGAGGATCCTTCCTCGGGGCCAACGTTCCATGTTCGGGGGGAGCTGCCGTGGCGGCACTATAATCCCGCGCCCAGCCGGGGCGCCACAGATTTTGACGCCGGCGTCGGACGGTCGAGCTCGCTGCCGTCCGCCCGGGGGCGTGTCTCAGCGGGAATCGTCGCGCACGCGGTAGTTCACGAGCCGTGACCTGAGCCAGCGCACGCCCACGAGGTCGTGCAGTCCGCGCCAGAGCCGGTTGCCGACCCCGTACTTCGACACGCCATGGCGCCGGGGGCGGTGCGAGAGCCTGACCTCGGCCAGCCGTGCGCCGCGGAACACGCACAGCGCAGGCAGGAAGCGGTGCACCCCCACGAACATGGGCAGACCCTCGAGCGCCTCGCGCCGGTAGGCCTTGAACGAGCAACCGATGTCGGTGACGCGGTCGCCCAGCACCCAGCGGCGGAAGCCGTTCGCGATGCGCGAGGAGACCAGGCGCACGGCGGAGTCCTGCCGGTTCGCGCGGACGCCCGAGACCACGTCGGCCTGCTCGAGTGCGGCCAGCAGGCGCGGCAGGTCGGCGGGGTCGTTCTGTAGGTCGGCGTCCAGGGTCACGACGATGCGGCCGCGCAGCTGCGCGAAGCCGGCGGCGAGGGCGGCGCTCTGCCCGCCATTGGTCGCGAGCATCACGGGCCGGATACGCGGCTCGGCCGTGGCCTCGGCGCGGATGCGCTCGGCGGTGCCGTCGGTGCTGCCGTCGTCCACGAGGACGATCTCCCAGGTCCGCCCGGCCGCGGCGAGGGCGGTGCGCAACTCGGCGAGCAGGATGGGGAGGTTCTCGGCCTCGTTGTAGGCCGGGATGACGACGGAGATCTCGGGTGCCTGGGTCGGTTCGCTCATGGGCTCGGCGAGCATGGCAGAAGGCGGCCCGCCGGGCCAGCGGGGGCTCAGCGGTGGCTCGCGGGGGGGCGATGTCGCCGAGAGCAGGGGGAGGACGAGAGGCGCCCGCAGCGAGGGTCCCGGCCCCGGCCGACACAGGATGTGGCGGCCGGGGGTTGGCCGGGGAGCGAGCACCGCCAGGATGGCGGGGCGCAGCGGCCTCGCGGAGGGCTCCTCTCGTCTTCCCCCTGCCCCCGCAGAAGGTCTTGAGCGGTGGAACTG
>JANXPZ010000092.1 GCA_025357055.1 Candidatus Eiseniibacteriota bacterium
CGGTGACGAGCGAGTTCTTGCCGCCGTAGGGATCGGCCTTGGACGCGGGATTGGCCTCGTCCATCTTCCACGTCGTGCCGTCCACCACGAACTTGTACTCGTATGCGCCGGCGGCCAGCTTCTTCGTGAGGGTCCAGGTGCCGTCGGCCTGCTTCGCCAGGGGGTCGGTGTTGATGGCCCAGGCGTTGAAGTCGCCGGCGAGCGTCACGCTAGCAGCCGCACCGGCGAAGGTGAAGACGATGCCGTCCGGCGTCTGGAGGGGCGCCCTGCCCTTGCCGCTGGGGGCCGCGGAGGCAGCCACCGGAGCGGACGCGGCCGCCGGACTCGCGGTGCCGCCCACGACCAGCACGGAGTTCTTCCCGCCCTGGCCATCGTCCACGGACTCACTCGCGCCCGGATCGTCCTTCCAGACCTTCCCGCCGTCGAGCACGAACTTGTACAGGTAGCGGCCCGGCTCGAGCTTTTTCGTGAGGGTCCAGGTGCCGTCGGCCTGCTTCGTCATCGGGTCGGCGGTGGTATTCCAGCCGTTGAACTCGCCCGCGAGCGTCACCGTCGCCCCTTCGCCCTTCCAGCTGAACGTGACGCCTCCGGTTCCGAGCGTCGGGGCGACACCCGCAAGGGCGGCCTTTGCAGGCGGTGCGGCGGGAGGGATGGGGGCTCCGGCCGCTCCACCCACCACCACCACGGAGTTCTTTCCGCCGTAGGGATCGGCCTTGGTCGCCGGGTTGGCCTCGTCCATCTTCCAGGTCGTGCCGTCCAGCACGAACTTGTACTCGTAGGTGCCGTCGGCCAGTTTCTTTGTGAGAGCCCAGGTGCCGTCGGCCTGCTTCTTCAACGCGTCGGCGGTGGTGCTCCAGGCGTTGAAGTCGCCGGCCAGCGCGACCGATCCGCCCTCGCCCTTCCAGACGAATGTGACGCCCTCGGTGCCGGCGGCGGTCGAGACGGCCACGGGTGCGGCCTTCGTCGCGGGCACGGCCCCGGCGGTTCCCGCGCCGGCTCCCGGAGACGCCCCGCCACGCAGGCCACCGGCGCAACCCGTCAGCAACATCGCGAGCCCTAGCAGGGCGGTGGGGATCATGCGCTTCATGGCGGTCATCTCCTCGGGCTGGACTGCGGCGCCGGCGCGGCCGTGATGCTGAAGACCTGGCGCCGTTCATCGAGCGTGAAGGTGTAGTTGCCGGTCGCGGGGAAGTCCACGCGGATGGCGTTGGCGGAAGTGCCGCCGCTCGCCACCAGGCTGGTGGGCTGGTTCGTCACCGGGATGCCGAGCGTGGTGAGGGGGTCGCCGCCGTAGGGCTGGTCCACGAACCCGCCGTAGCGGGCGAACTTGAAATCGTGCACTCCAGCGGTGATCGGCGTGGTGGTGGTGGCCACCCATGCGAGATCGCCGTTGAGGTCGGCCGAGAGGGCGCTGGCGGACCAGCCGTTGAAGTCCCCGGCCAGGTTGATGGTGCTCGCGAGCAGGTAGAAGTCGAACACCATGTTCAGCGTGCCCAGGTCCGTGACGCTGCTGCCGACCGTGACCGGCAGGTCCACGGTGGGATAGAGCGGTGAGCTGAGCGTGAGGCGGTAGGTTGCCTGGTCCAGGTCCGGGAAGTCGAGGGTGTTCCCGCTGGTCGGGACGAGCAGCGAGTCCAGCAGCTCGGTGCCCCAGTAGAGCTTCGCCGTCGTGGGCGGATAGGGCGCGGTGGTGATGGGCAGTGTGGAGGGATCGTACGCCAGCGTGGCCTGGACGCCGCCCGGCAGGGTCGCGGTGTTGTAGACGAACGACGCCTCGAGCGTGTGGTCGGCCGTGACGTTCGCCAGGGTGTAGGCGGTGTCCGTGCTCACGATGGTCCCGTCCAGCGTGATGACGTCCACCCGGTAGTGCGGGTCGGGCACGAGGCTGAAGTGCTGGCTGGCGCCGCGCACGAGGGTCAGCTCGCCGGTCGGGACCATCCGGCCGTGCAGGCCGGCGGTCGCGCTCACCACGTAGTTCTGGCCCGACGTGGAGATCGTGCCGAGGTCCTTCATGCTGTTCCCGACCACCACGTCGGTCAGGGTGAAAGACGGCTGCCCGGGCACGCGGAAGACCACGTTGTAGGTCCCGGCCACGAGACCCGTGAGGGTGAACCTGCCGTCGGTGCCGCTGAATACCGCGGGGGCGCCCTGCCCGACCTTCTGGATGGCGTAGGCGACCGGGTTCGCGTTCTCGTCCACCGTGCACACGCAGGTGCCGGCCTCGGTCGCGGCCACGTTGGCGATGAGGTTCTTGCCGCCGGGCGTGCTGGGGAGGAGCGTCCCGGAGAGCCCGTCCTCCTCGGACGCGGGGAGCGCGGACATGTAGGCCCGGTTCCAGTCCGAGTCGCCCACGAACTTCCACTGGATGGCGCCGGTGGGCACGACCAGCGTGTCGGCCCACACCTTCGGGGCGAGCTGGGTGAGCTTCGGGTTCGCGGCGGAGGGCACCGTCCAGGTGGGGTTCGTGAAGCTGCCGGCCAGCTCCAGGGTGTTGAAGGTGGAGGTGGTGGTGCCGCGCACGCGCGCGACCATGACCAGGACGGCCGGGTGCGACCCCGACGAGCCGAAGTCGAGCTGGCCGGTGATGGAGGCGACGGCCGGCGGCCCCGGTGGCGTGCCGCTCGGGGACAGGAGCATGCCTGCGCGGTTCCGGCCGCAGGCGCCCGCCCCCAGCAGGAGGCCCGCTGCCGCGCCGAGGAGGATCGTGCGCTTGAGGATGCTTCTCATCGTAGGGCTCTCCGTATTCCCGCCGCCGTCAGCGGACGTCGATCAGGGAGTTGTGACCGCCGTAGCCGTCGTCCGTCCACTGCGGATTGTTGGGGTCTTCCTTCCAGTTCATGCGGTCCACCACGAACTTGTACTGGTGGCGGCCGGGCTGGAGCTTCTCGGTCCGCACCCAGAGACCGCTCCCCGCGGGCCTCTCCTCCATCACGCCCACGTTGAAGCTGCCGGTCTGGGCCTGGCCTCCCAGCCAGTTGTTCTCGGGCCAGCTGCCGGCGAGCTGCACTATCCGCGCGGAGGGTGAGAAGAACTGGAAGGTCACGCCGTCCGGTCCCTGGGTGGGGGGCGGCAGGCGCCGCTTGATGAAGTTGAGGCTGCTGCATCCGCCCGCGAGCAGGCCCAGGGTGAGCAGCAGGAGCGTCACGCGTCGCATGGTTCTCTCCCGGGCCGGCTAGAAGTGGACGATCGCCTTGAGCTGCACGACGCGTTCGGACTCGAGCGCCCGCTCGGCGGCTGTGATCTTCGGGCCCAGCCCGTAGTAGTTGCTGCGCGCGTTCGCCCCGCTGGCGCCGCGCGCGAACAGGAACACGTCACGACCGATGTCGGCGTAGTCGTTCAGCACCTCGTCGATGACCCAGGGATCCACCCCGAAACCCAGCGCCAGGCTCGCGCCGGGCGCGAAGGTGTATGCGCACTGGGCGAAGTGGCTGAGATAGCCCGAGTACAGCCGAAGGAATGGATCGTCGTACTTGACCCAGCGGCTGTCGGTGCTCACGCGCAGCGACCGAGTCAGGTCGAACCCGAGCTGGAAGCGCGACTCGGCGTACTTGGGCCGCCGGCCCAGCGCAACGGTCTCGAAGGTGCCCTTCCAGCGGAAGAGCCCGTTGTGCGTGGCGAGCAGGGGGACCTCGATCACGGGGCGGACGCACAGCGCATCCTCGCCGCCCAGCATCACCATGCGATCCACGCTCACCACGTGCTCGGTGCGCTCGAGCCAGAAGTTCCCGTCGGGGAACCAGAACTGGTAGCTCCAGGGCGTGCGCGGATCGTAGTGGAAGTGAGTGAACTCGACGCCCAGCGAGGTCTTGACCTCACGACCCAGGTAGTAGCGCCAGTTGCGGTCCCAGTCGAGCCGGGCCACGGTCATCGTGTTCGACATCCCCTCCTGAAGATCCTGAAAGAACTCGTAGGCATGCGTCTGGCGCTCGAGCTCGGCGCGCACCACGATGTCGCCGTGTGACTCGGTCCATGAGCCGCCGACCAGGAAGCGGTTGCTCCGGTCGAGGTCGATGCTGCGCGCGCTGGTGCCGAGCGCGCTGTCGCGCACCGAGGTGAAGCTCGTCACCCCGGTCGAGTCGGCGCCCGTGACGATGAAGTCCTCCCAGTAGGTCATCTGTCCGGGTACGTAGTTGAGGCGCCGGGATCCAGTCAGGTACTCCGCGTAGCCCCGGTAGCCGCGGGGACCGTCCCAGGCCAGCTCGCCGCCCAGGGCGTACCAGGCCTGGGCGAAGCACTGGGAGGATGACTTGAACGTGAGAGGGCCGGTGACGACATTGAAGCCTCCGGTGCCCAGGTCGAAGCCTCGCTGACTGCGGCCGAGCAGGCCGGCGCGGAAGCCGCCGCCCAGCGGACGGAGGATCCGGAGCGCGGCCATGTCGGAGTTCTGGTCCGAAACGTTGACGCGCAGGATGCCCGGCCTCGGCCCGGGGGCAAGTCCGTAGCCATTGCCGGACCGCACGGTGTTCAGGCGGTCGAACGCCGCCTCCGCAGGGGGGAAGAAGTCCTTGTAGCCGTTGGCGAAATTGGGATACACGGTGCCGCCCACCTGGAAATTGTCGGCATACACCGCCTCGCTTTCGAAGCCGTAGAGCTGCGAGGTGACCCGGAAGCCCTGCCGGTCGTAGCCGTAGGGGTGCCGGTAGATGCCGATGGCACCCACCAGGTGCATCGGGTCGTCCCAGGTGCCGATGGTCTCGTTGTCCCAGCCGAGGACCTGGAGCTTGCCCTTGGCGAACAGGAGCGAGCCGCGGTCGAAGTTGAGGCTGGTGCGGTAGTCCTGGGCGACCTGCTGCTCGCTGTTGATGTTGGTCAGGAAGCGGACCTTGACGACGTCCGAGACGCGGATGTCGAAGCCCAGGTCGGTGTCCATCTCGGGCCGGCGCAGTTCATAGCGCCTGGTGACCGGGTTGTGCACGTCCTGGAACAGCGCGATGGTGCGGCCGCCCATCAGGATCTTCGCGCTGTAGGGGGAGTTCGCGGTGGCCTGGGCCGCGCCCAGGTTGCCGTCGGCGCCGACCCGGACCACGCTGTTGCCCATGTCGCCGGCGGTCGCGCCGTTCTCGGGATCGGCCACCCACTGGCCGTCCACCACGAGCTTGTACTGGTGCTCGCCCGGGGGCAGGGCCATCACCACGCTCCAGACGCCCCTGGCATCCTTGACGAGCGGGTTGGCGCCGGCGTTCCAGCCGTTGAACTCGCCCGCCCAGGCGACGGTCCCGGCGTTGGGATCGGTGTAGGTGAACCGGATGCCGCCTGCGGCCTTCTCGGGCGCGGCCAGCGCTCCGCAGGCCGCTGCGGCCAGGCCGGCCAGCGCGAGCAGCACGATCAGGATTGCGCGCTTCATCATCGGTCTCCGAAGCCTTGCGGCCGCATGGTCCAGGCTAGAAGTAGCCCTTCAGGATGAACTTCACGAGGTCCGTCTGGTCGCCGCTGCCCTGCAGGTTTCCCTCGTCCACGGGGGTCGGGCTGTTGCCGATCCAGTCGGGGCCGTACTGCAGGTACATCTCGACGTTCGCGGTGGGGCGGTACTGCAGCTGCGTGAAGACGGCCTTGCGCAGGATGCTGGCGTCGTTGCCGAAGGCGAAGCGGTTATAGACCTTGAGCGTGTTGGTCAGGTTGACCGAGTTCTCGACGGCATAGAGCTGCTTGTGCTCCGGCCGGCCCACGTCCTTGACCTTCGCCTCCACGCGCAGCCAGGCGAGCTTGCTCTCGACCTGCACCTCGCCGAACCAGTCGTTGTGCGCTTCGCGCACCATCAGGCCCATCACCTCGCGGTAGTCGCTCCGCTGCCGGTAGTAGGTCTTGCCCGTGAACCCGTTCACGAACTCGATGTAGAGCTCGTTGTAGTTCTCGGTGACCCGGGCATGATTGGTCGCGTAGCTCGAATAGTTGAGCAGGTCGTTCGTGTAGGTGATGGCCCGCTCGGGCAGCAGGTAGTAGCTGTGGATCTTGAAGCCGGTCTCGTCGCGGCCGGGCTCGCCCTGGCCGTTCTGCCACTTCGCGCCGCGCGTCCAGTAGGTCGGGATGCAGTTGAAGGTGCCCAGGACCGGGACCGTCAGGCGCAGCGTCTTGACCTCCGCCTGCAGGACGTGCCGGTCGGGAAAGCCGATGCCCGTGGGCGCGCGGAAGACCGTGATCTCGCGGTGCAGCTCTCCGGGGAAGCGCACGGAGGGGTCGGTGCCCTGACTGACACCGTATTCGAGGAGGAAGTCCTGGCCGAGCCACTTGTAGCGGCCCGCCAGGCCGAAGATCTCGTTGTGGTCCTTGGCGCCGGCCGTCTGGTTGTTCTCGCGCCGGCTCCAGGTGAACCCCATCCGCAGCCGCTGGTCCTTGAAGAAGTCGCGGCGCACGCGGGCGATGTAGATGTCGTCGGTGCGGTAGGGGGCGTTCGCGCGGACGACGGCGCTGGTGTCGGTGATGAAGGAGTTGTACTGGTCGCTGTAGTCGCCGACCAGGAACCAGGTGCTGAACCCGCCGTAGCCCCAGGTATCGAAGCGCACGCCCTGTCCGCCGCCGTACCCGTTGATGAACCTGATCAGGTACTGGTCCCAGGTGGGGAAACGGTCCTGCTTCGAGAAGACGTAGGTGTCGGTGCCGCGCATGCCCTTCTCGCGACGGAAGCGCAGGTGCGCCTCGCGGAACTGGAACACCGGGCGCACGGCGTTGTTCGAGCCGCTGTTCCAGTCAGCCTCGGCCTTGACGAACGACTCGATGCCGGGCCGGGGCTGGGAGAAGATGCGCAGTTCGGCGGGGGTCCAGTTCTCGTCGCTGTTGCTGTTCCAGTCCCAGGGGAAGACCCGTCCGCTCTTGCGCAGGTCCATCATCAACTGGTACTGGCCCTCGATCTTCGTGAGCGCGAGCGCCGCGTCCGCCGCCACCAGCAGCGCGAGGGCCAGCCCCGCGGCGGCCGCGAGCGGGAGCCGCCCTGGCCTGCGTCCGCCGCTCATCGCGCCGCCTTCTGGCCGAGCGGGACCAGCACGCTCACCCGGTACGAGGCGCCGAGGTCGCGGTTCGTGAAGACGGCGGCGTCCACGAAGTAGCCCTGGTGGAAGACGCCGAACCCGCCGGTGTACTGGAAGTCGGCGGGCGAGCCCGCCGACTGGACGATGGGCCTCAGATTGGTGAGGCCCGAGCGGATGGCGAAGACGTCGTAGAAGAGGATCTCGAAGCCGAGGTTGACCGAGGTGTGCGTGCGGTCCACCTGCGACCAGCCTGCCGTGAGCGTGGACTCCTTGTTCCAGCGCAGGGAGGCCGCGACCTCGTTGCGGAAGGGGACCGTGCCACCGCCCGAGCCCCCGATGAACTCGAAGTGCGGCTCGAGCAGGTCGCGCCCCACCCAGGCCAGGTCCACCCGCCAGGGCGTGGTCCAGAGCAGCCCGGCATCGAGCGAGCCCTTGGACTGGCCGCCATAGTCCACCCGCCCGGCATCGCCCGTGGACCAGAAGTCCTGCACCTCGAAGGGCTGGAAGCCCACGCGCTCGAACTTGAACGTGGCTCCGGCGGCGAGCCGGTGTCCGCGGCCCAGGTCGCTCACTTTGCGCCCGGCCGAGACGCTCAGCACGTCCTCGGCGTAGGCGCCCGCGATGCCGAGGCGATGCCAGCCCAACGCCCAGCCCGTGCCCCAGCGGGGCTGTCCCACGACGAAGGCGCCCTCGTTGAGGTCGGGCACGCCGTAGGGCTTGCAGTAGTCGGCGAATACCTGCGTGCCCGCGAGGTCGGCGAGCCCCGCCGGGTTCCAGTAGCCGGCCGTGACGTCGCGAATGCTGGCCAGCGCCGAGAAGCCCAGCGCGACGCCGCGCGAGCCCACTGCGGTCTCCTCGAAGTAGGCGGTAGCGGGGTGCGCGGCGAGCGTCGCCGCGAGGGCCAGGGCGAACGCGGCCAGCCGGGGCGCTCTCATCGCACCACCACCACCGCGCGCGTCTGGCGGCTCAGGTTGGGTTCGATGACCAGGCGCACGATGTAGACGCCGGGGGGCACGATCTGGCCGGAGGCGTCGCGGCCGTCCCAGGAGTCGAACTCCGGGCGCACCGGGTCGTGCGGGCACTCGGCCGACGGGACGGCGTTCCGCCTGCTGGAGATGTAGAGATTGCGGATGAAGCGGCCGCGCATGTCGAAGATGTTGGCGGTGAGGTCCACCGTGCGGACTCCCGCGAGCGCGAGCGGATCGTCCGGCGCCACGGGGGGCTGGAGCTGGAAGCGGAAGTCGAGCCGCTCACCGCGGTCGGGGGCGAACGCCGGCCGGCTGAACTCGAGGTCGGCGAGCCCGAAGCGCACGCCCACGATGGGGACCGGGTACTTGAAGCGGAAGCGGGGGTCGGGGCCGGTGCGGTCGGTCGTCGGCGACACGCCCCAGTCCGGGATGCCGTCCGGGCCGCCGTGGCCGAGCCCCGTGTCGTCGTTGCGGTCGAGGTCGATCTCGGCGAAGTTGTCGAGATAGACGAAGGCGGCGCCGTCGTTGGTGTGGCCGCGGGTGTTGTCGGGCGCGGAGTCCGGGCCGCCGGTGTTGTCGCCGCCAGCCGTGATGGCGGCGCAGATCTTGAGGCGACGCTGTCCGGGCGGGAACCAGCGCAGCGTGTCGGTCACCCCGTCCACGGTGACCACGGTGTCGCGCGTCTCGGGATCGTTCGTGAACACGACGCTCCAGGGGATGGCGAACTCCATCGCCCGGCCGTCCCAGTCCTGGGAGAAGGTGGAGGCTGCCCGGAACAGGCCACCGCCGACCTGGTTGTCCACGACCTGTGTGCCGCTCTGGTGGAGGACGAGGTGGGGCGTTGGATTGTTGTCCCAGGTCGCTCCTAACAGGTCGGGCGCGAAGTCGTTGTCGTTCGCCGCATCCGAGACGTCGAAGGTGAAGTTGCGGGACCAGGAATTGAGCCCGCTCATGGTGGTCATGCCCTGGCCGGGGATCACGTCCACCCAGATGACCAGGTTGTTGCCCCAGATCTTCGCCTCGCCCGCGAGGTAGAGGTTGTGGGCGTCCCAGGTGACCCGGACCTGGCTGATGTCGTTGTTGACGCCCCACTTCGAGTCGTCGGTCGGCTCTTCGAGCGTCTTCAGGGTCGGGTTGTAGCCGAAGAGCCGCTCGTCGTCGGCCCAGTCCGCGGTGAAGCCGTCGATGGTGATGCTCTGGCTCAGGTCGCGCGCGGTCGTGGCCCGGGCGCACGCGGCCCACGGCGGGAAGGCGAGCAGGAAGGATGAGACCAGCAGGAGGGGAGCGGCCAGGCGGCGTGGCATGGGGTCCTCGGGTCACGGTGGGCGAGGGCGCCCACCGTGGCGCATCATGCCGCCCGGCCGCCGGGGGGTCAAGTGGCGAAGACCGGTTGCCGCCCCTGCAACGGGGGCATAGAATCATGTCATCTGACATCCCCAGGTTCCCGGTCTCGGGACTGGGCTGGCGTGCGCCCCGACCGGGCTCGGGGCGCCGCGGGCTTCGTACGTTCCCAAGGGCCAGCCCGGCCGGAGACTCCTCGCGATGAGACTGATGCGCCCCCTGCTCCTGGTTTCCTGCCTGCTGGTCGCCGCGTCGCCGGCGTTCGCCGCCGTGGCCCAGACCATCACGGTGGACGGTGTCAACGACTTCGAGGCCTCGAACCTCGTGAGGGACGATCGCTACGACACGCAGAGGTTCTTCTGCTCGCCGGACTCGGTGTTCCCGCTCGACCTCGGCCGCGCGTTCGTGACCAACGACAACAACTTCCTGTACATCGGCTTCGACTGGCCCCACAAGTGGGACTGCTACGACAAGAACCCCAAGCCGAACCTGGGGATCGCCATCGACGTGAACACCCCCGCCGGCGGCACGACCGATCCGTGGGCGCGCAAGATCGGGTGGGCGAATCTCACGAACAAGCCCGACTTCGTGGTCTACGACGTGCCGAAGGGCCCCACCGACACCTATCACTTCCAGGTGATGTACAAGTGGACCGGGACCGCGTGGGGGGACAGCACGAGGCTGGTGAACGGCACGGGCTCGGGCCCGAACGCGCTGGGCATGGTGGACACCACCGGCTTCGTCGAGTTCAAGCTCCCGCTCTCGGCCCTGGGCGTGACCACGGGATCGACCGTGAACCTGGAATGGTGGTACACGCAGGACGGCGCCCTCAAGGGGCCGCTCGACGCGATCATGAGCAGCGGCGTGCAGATGTCGCACTTTCCGAGCTCGACCAGCTGGGACACGGCGGCGGTTGTGCAGATGACCGCCATGGCCCCCTACACCGTACTGGCCTTCAGCGACGTGGCCCCGCCCACGGTCAGCCAGGCCGTGGCGGCCAACTTCACCCTGCTGGCCAACAAGCAGTTCAGCGTGACCACGAACAAGATCGACGTGACCTTCAGCGAGCCGGTGGAACTGACCTCGGCGAACACCGCGGGCAACTACGCCTTCTCCGGCCCGGTCTCGCGCAACGTCATCGTGGCCACCCGCGACCCGGCCGCCACGAACGTGGTGCACCTGCTGCTCAATTCGGCCATCCAGGCGAACGCCGCCTTCTACAACGTCACGGTGAGCAACGTGAGGGACCTGGCCACCAACACGATCGTGGCGAACGGAACCACCAACGTGGGCTCGTTCTTCATCCAGAACCTGGTCTTCAACTGTGACCCCGGCGTGGCCCTCTGCAAGGGCGTGTTCACCGCGGCCGACACGTTCGCGGTCGAGGGCAGCCTGGCTCCGCTCACCTTCGCCACCCTGTGCGACAACGCCCTGATGTCCGACGGGGACGCGAACCTGGTGTGGGACACCACGGTGCCGTTCGCCATGCCGATCAACCTCATCACCGGGAAGGCGGAGGCCGACCTCGAGTACAAGTTCTCGCACCAGTGCGGCTTCGAAGGCGGCGCCAACCGCACCTACCACCTCACCAGCGACAACGGCGCGAGCGTGACGCTGAGCGACTACTGGAACCGCGAGATCCCGGCGGACTTCACGGCCAGAGCGGTGGACGTGATGTTCCAGGTGAACGCGGCGCGGGTCAGCCCGGTGCCGGCCGACACGATCTACCTGCAGGGCGGCGAGTATCCGCTGAGCTTCACCCCCGCGGGCCTCGTCATGACGGACGATGGCGTGGCACCCGACCTGGCGGCGGGCGACAAGATCTACACGGCCAAGGTGCGTTTCCCGAAGTGCACGCGGAAGAACTTCGAGTGGAAGGTCTTCTACCGGGGCGCGTTCGAGTGCACGGGCCAGGGCAACCGCACCGTCTGGCTCAACGACGCGGCCTACGACACGGTGGGAGGGACGCTGGGACCGCTCTGGCTCTCGGCGCGTGGTATCGAGCGCTGCTCGAGGACGGACAAGCCGGTGACGGTGGTGTTCAAGGTGAGCATGCCGCCCGCGACGCCGCTGGCGGACACCGTGGCGGTCATGGGCAGTGATTCCACGCTCGTGTGGGAGCGTCCTCTGGGGCCGGGTGCGCGCATGAACGATGCCGGCACCGGGTTCGACCAGGTGGCGGGCGACCGTCTCTGGACGACGGGGGTCACCTTCCCTGACAGCACGAACCTGAACGTGGAGTTCAAGTTCTGGCACAACGGCTTCCTCGAGTGCTTCGGCATGGCGAACCGCACCATGACCATCGACGACGTGCTGTATTCCACGGCGACTCCGCAGGTGCGGGTGCCGAGCCTGTGGGACTACTGCAGCGACGCCACCGCGGGCGTGCCGACCGGGCCGGAGACGCCGGATGCGAACGCGGCCTTCGCGATCCTCAAGCAGAGCTTCCCCAACCCGATGAGCCCGCGTACCACGATCCGTTTCGACCTCAAGCGCGCCGGTGAGGCGAGCCTCACGGTCTACGATGTGACCGGGCGCAGGGTCGCCACGCTGCTGCGCGGCACGCTCCAGGCCGGGCCGCACGACGTGCAGTGGAACGGCCGGGACGACAACGGCAACCTGCTCAGGAGCGGCGTGTATCTCTACGAGCTGGCCATGGGCAAGGACCGCCTGAGC
>JANXPZ010000143.1 GCA_025357055.1 Candidatus Eiseniibacteriota bacterium
TCGCAGGCGAAGTCGTCGGACTCGAATTGTCCCGGAGCGAGTTGCGTGTCATCGAACTTTACTCGCTCTGGAGCGAGTTGGCCGTCCGCCGGGAGCGCCGTCACGAGCGGGAGCAGCTCCGAACGCGGGAAGCGCTGGGCCAGCCACTCCTCGATCTCGGACTTGCTCCTGCCGGCCGCGGCGCCGAGCAGTTCATCGGCGTTGGCCGGGTTCAGGTACGGGCCCAGCAGGAGCACCCCGGTGAGGTTCAGCTGGCCGTCCGCCAGGGCCGGGAAGATGGCCGGGAAGCGCCAGGCCGTCCTGGCTGCCTGGATGCGCTTGTATGCGGCGTCCTCGGAGAAGCGCAGCTCGTGGGTGCAGTAGGAGAACATCGAGGGGTGGGCGGCAGGCAGGTACAGCTTGCGCGCATCCACCTCGGCCAGGTGGGCGAGGAGCATGGCGGTGGTGGTGCGGTCCTGCGCGACCAGTGCTCTCAGCCCGTGCAGCAGGACCGGGTCGGGAACGTGCGTCAGCGAGTAGTGATTCACGAGAGTGACTCCGCGGGGGCGGGTCACGGGGGCGGAACTGACTATTGATACCACGACGGTTTTCGGGGCTCGCAGAGCCCCGCTGCACGCATGACGAGGAGCGGCGCGAGTTTGATTGCGTTGCGAAGTGTTCGCGGCCGGCTCCACGCATCCTGCGCAGCGTCGCGGGCCGTGGGAGCGGGCGCGGTAGTTCAGGCGGCGTGTGTGCTTGAAATCGTGTCAAGCGAATTCGGTGGTCCAGACCGGGCACGCTGGTAACAGATCAGACCGAGTACATAGGTGACACTTTCGGGCACGGTCCAGACCGGGCACACTTGTAACAGATCAGACCGGGGACACAGGTGACACTTTCCGCCAGCATCGGCGACCGAGGGTCCGGACCGGGTACATTGGTGACACTTCAGACCGGGGAGAGGGGTGACAGTTCTGCGCCTCGCCGCCGCCGCCCCCGCACGACCGCCAACCCCGGGCTCAGCCCCCGTCGCCTCCGCGCGACGTCCGCCCGCGCTCAGCCCGTCGCCGCCCTCGCGCCCCCGCGCGCCGGTCGGCCGCGCCATCACAGCCCCCACGCCCCCGCGCGACGGCCGGCCGCTCGGCGCGTTTCGGGGACGGGCCGCTGCGGCCTACGCCGCGAGCCCCCGCGCCAGCGCCTGGTAGCCTCGGGATGCGGCGAGCAGCTCCTCCACGCCGACCGATTCGTCGATCGCGTGCGCGGCCGAGATGTCGCCCGCCCCGTAGATCAGCGTGGGAAGACCGGCGCGGCCCGCGGTCGCGGTGGCGTTCGTGGAATACGGCGCGTAGAAGGCGCCGCGGTCGAGGCCGGCGTCCGCGAGCGCCTGCCGCGCCCGCCGCGCGTGAGGCGCGTCGTCGGCCACCGCCCAACCGGGATGGAAGGCCTCGACCGTGAACGAGCGCCCGGTATAGCAGCGCAGCTCGCCGGTGTGGAGGCTCACGCTCAGGCCCTCGAGCCCCGCGAGCGCCTGCTCCGTCCCGCCCAGCACGCTCTCCCGCGTCTCGCCGCGCACCAGCCGGCGGTCGAAACGCGCGGTCGCGTGGTAGGGCACCATCGCGGAGCCGGGGAAGGGGCGCGAGGAGACCTCGACCAGCTCGGTGTGGCCGTGGCCGAGCAGCGCGTCGGCGCGGGGCGTCATGGCTCGGATGCGCGCGATGGCCCCGGTCAGCCGGTACACGGCGTTGATGCCGGACCCGCGACCCGCCTGCGGCGGGTGCCCGGCGGGTGCCCCGGCCAGCGAGGTGTGCGCCGCGCGGCCCGCGGCCTCGACCACCAGGCTCGCGCGGCCCCGGTGGCCGAGCCCGAGCCGCAGCCCGGTGGGCTCACAGATGACCGCCGCGCGCGCCGGGTGCGCCGCGAGCACGTGGCCCAGGGCCAGCCCCTCGATGCGCTCCTCGCCCACGCTCGCGGAGACGATCAGCGTCCCCGCGAACTCCGCGCGCGGCAGCGTGCCCAGCGCCAGCACCAGCGCGGCGAGCGAGCCCTTGACGTCGGTGGCCCCCCGGCCCCAGATGCGCCCCTCGGCGCACTCGCCCGAGAAGGGCGGGAAGCGCCAGGCCGCGGGCTCGGTGGCCGGGACCACGTCCACGTGCGCGTCGAAGAGCAGCGCGCCGGGAGCCGCGTCCGTCCCGGCGTCGCGCGCGCCGCGGACCACGCCGACCACGCTGCCCAGCTCGTCGTGGCCCACCTCGTCGTAGCCGAGCGCGCGCATCTCGCGCTCGACCGCCTCCGCGACGGCCTGCTCCCCGCCGGAGAGGCCTTCGAGCCGCACCAGCTCCTGGCAGAACGCGATGGTCCTGGCTTCCGTCCCGCTGTTCATCGTCCGTTCCTCCGTGCCGTCGCGGCGCGTGCCGTCGCGGCGCGTTGCCGCCACGGCGCCCGCAGGCTAGCATGACCGCGACTCCGACACCGACCCGTGAGGTGAGCATGGCCGCCGTGTACCGTTTCCCGCCGCTCGTGGATCTTGAGGACGACACGCCGCGAAGCGCGATCGAGACGCGCGACGAGGCCGCAGAGCGCGCCTTCCTCGATCAGTTGCGCCGCGGCGTGATCGGCGCGGACGCGACCTTCCGCACGCCGGAGGGGGAGAAGCCGCTCCGCTACTTCGACTACATCGCCTCGGGCCGCTTCCACCGCGCCGTCGAGGACGAGCTGGCCTCGCGCGTGCTGCCCTTCATGGCCAACACGCACACCGAGTCCTCGACCACCGGGCGACTCATGACGCGCTACTACGAGGGCGCATTCCGCCGCATCGCGCACTACCTGAACGCGGGGCCCGACGACGTCATCCTCCCGGTGGGCGCGGGCTCGACCGGCGCGGTCAACCGGCTCATCACCATCCTGGGCCTGCGCATCCCCTGCCAGCTCGAGGACCGCTACCAGCTCTCGCGCCACATCCCCGCAAGGGAGCGCCCGGTGGTGTTCCGCAGCCACATGGAGCACCACAGCAACGACATCACCTGGCGCGAGACCATCGCCGAGAACGTCTACGTGGACTTCGACGCGCACGGGCGCGTGAGCCTCGAGCACCTCGACCAGCTGCTCGGGACCCACGCGGAGCGGGCGCTCAAGATCGGCACCTTCTCGGCCGCCTCGAACGTCACGGGCATCCTCAACGACACCAGCGCGATCGCGCGGGTGCTGCACGCGCACGGGGCGCTGGCGTTCTTCGACTACGCCGCCTCGGGCCCCTACGTGGACATCGACCTGCATCCGGTGGGGGCCGACGGGCGTCCCGACCAGGCGGCGGCGAAGGACGCCGCGTTCTTCTCGGTGCACAAGTTCCTGGGCGGGCCGCGCACGCCGGGGCTGCTGGTGGCGGACCGGCGGCTCTTCACCAACCGCGTGCCCTCGGAGCCCGGCGGCGGCACGGTGCTCTACACCTCGCCGACCGAGCACGTCTACCTGCCCGACTTCTTCCGCCGCGAGACCGGCGGCACACCGCCCATCGTGGGCAGCATCCAGGCCGGGCTCGCCTTCGACCTCAAGCACGCGATCGGCCCCGCGCGCATGCGGCGCATCGAGCAGGACTACCTGCGGCGCGCGCTGGCCGAGTGGACCAGGAACCCCGGCCTCGAGGTGCTGGGCAACCCCGAGCCCGAGCGGCTCGGCGTGGTCTCGATCATCTTCAAGGGCCTGCACCACAACCTGGCCTCGGCCCTGCTCAACGACTTCTTCGGCATCCAGGTCCGCGGCGGCTGCATGTGCGCCGGGCCCTACGGCCACGAGCTGCTGCACATCGACCAGCGCGTCTCGCTGGCGATCAAGCACCAGCTCGAGGAGGGGCACATCGGGGTGAAGCCCGGCTGGGTGCGCATCTGCTTCTCGCCCGTGACGGGCGAGCAGGAGTTCCAGGCGCTGCTCGAGGGCGTGGACTTCGTCTCGAAGCGCGGGCGCGAGTTCTACGACCGCTACACCCTCGACGACCACACCGGCGAGTGGCGCCACGCCGGCGCCGCGCCCGTCTAGGCCAGCAGCTTCTGCGTCCTGCCGAAGAGGGCGAAGCGCCCGGGGCCGGTGAGCAGCAGGACGAAGGCGACGACCGCGAGCAGCAGGGGATACTCGTAGCCCTGGCCGCGGCCACCGGCTGCGGCCCCGTTCATGAAGAAGCCGTTCGCCCAGTGCAGCTTGACGATGGCGACCACCATCTCGACGGCGAAGCCGAGCGCGGCGAGGCGGCTCAGCACGCCGAAGGCGATGGCGATGCCGCCGAAGAACTCGACGGCGATGACCAGCCAGGCCAGCGAGGCCGGCATGCCGAGCGTGCCGACCAGGCGCACGAACTCCTGTGGCCCGTGGCCGCCGAAGAGCCCGAGGAGCTTCTGCGCCCCGTGCGCGCACATGACGGCGCCCAGCCCCAGCCGGAGAAGGAGCAGCGCGAGATCGTTCAGGCTCGATTTCATGGCATCGTCCCCCAGGTTCCAGCCGTGGTCGCGTCGTGCGAAACGTCGCGCAGGATAGCACTCCCGGCGGGTTGCCGGAACGCGCGTCGCGTGTTATCGATTCCGGGGTCTGTCGGCTGCGACGATGTCATGGACCCACTCCCCGCACGCGAGGATATCGATGTTCTCCCTCTTCCCCAAGGACGAGAATTTCTTCGAGTTGTTCCGGCGCCAGGCGGTGCTGGTGCGCCAGGGCTGCGAGCAGTTGGACGAGATGGTGCGGAAGTTCGACCGGATCGAGGAGCGCGCCAAGGCCCTCAAGGACGTCGAGCACCAGGGTGACCTGGTCGCGCACGAGCTGTTCGAGCGCCTGAACCGCACCTTCATCACGCCGCTCGACCGGGAGGACATCCACGGCCTCGCGAGCGGTCTCGACAACGTGCTGGACGCGGTCGAGGCGATCGCCAGCCGCATCGTGCTGTTCAAGATCACGCACTCGACGCCCCAGGCCCTGCAGCTCACGCGCATCGTGGTCGAGTGCGGGGTGCAGATCGAGCAGGCGGTCGGTCATCTCAAGGACTTCAAGGGCCTGATGCCCTTCACCATCGAGATCAACCGGCTGGAGAACGAGGCCGACGGGCTCTCGCGACAGGCGGTGGCGGACCTGTTCGACGGGAAGCACGACTTCCTCGACGTGATCCGCTGGAAGGAGATCTACGGCCGGCTCGAGAACGCCACCGACCAGTGCGAGGACGTGGCCAACGTGATCGAGTCCATCGTCATCAAGAGCCGCTGAGTCATGGACCTGCCGCTGAGCGTCATCGCGATCATCCTGGTCGCGCTGGCCTTCGATTTCAGCAACGGTTTCCACGACGCCGCCAACTCCATCGCCACCGTGGTGAGCACGCGGGTGCTCTCGCCGCGCCTGGCGGTGATGTGGGCGGCGTTCTTCAATTTCGCAGCGTTCCTGGTGTTCGGGGTCCACGTCGCCAAGACCATCGGCAAGGGCGTGGTGGATCCCGCGATCGTGAGCCCGCCCATCATCCTGGCCGCGGTGCTTGGGGCGCTGTGCTGGAACATGATCACCTGGTGGGTCGGCCTGCCGACCTCCTCCTCCCATGCGCTCATCGGAGGGTTGGCGGGCGCGGCGCTGGTCGCCGCGGGCCCGCATTCGGTGATGGTCGGGGGGCTGGTCAAGATCTCCCAGTTCATCGTGCTCGCGCCGCTGATCGGGCTGGGGGCCGGCTACCTGACCATGCTGGCGGTGATGTGGGGGTTCCGCCGGGCCAGTCCACGCGGCGTGGACGGCCTGTTCCGGCGCCTGCAGCTGGTCTCGGCCGCGGCCTACAGCCTGGGCCACGGTGGCAACGACGCGCAGAAGACCATGGGCATCATCACCGCCCTGCTCTATTCGACCGGGCACCTCAGCGGCCCGTTCCACGTGCCCATGTGGGTGGTCCTCATCAGCCACGGAGCGATCGCGGCCGGCACGATGTTCGGCGGCTGGCGCATCGTCAAGACCATGGGCATGAACATCACCAAGCTCAAGCCGGTGGGCGGCTTCTGCGCCGAGACCGCGGGGGCGATCACCCTGTTCGCCGCGACCGCGGCGGGCATCCCGGTCTCCACCACCCACACCATCACCGGCGCGATCGTCGGCGTGGGGGTCAGCTCCACCGGACGGCTCTCGGCCGTGAAGTGGGGCGTGGCCGGCCGCATCGTCTGGGCCTGGGTCCTGACCATGCCGGCGGCGGCGATCATCGCGGCCGTCGCCTGGTATGTCGCGCACGCGCTCGGGATGAGGTAGCGGCCCGCGCGCCGGGGAGCATGAGGCCGGGGTGATCGGGCGCATCGTCATCGGGGGACGCTGAACATGGGCCTGCCGCTGGGCGTGATCGCGATCATCCTGATCGCGCTGGCCTTCGACTTCAGCAACGGTTTCCACGACGCCGCCAACTCCATCGCCACCGTGGTCAGCACGCGCGTCCTGTCGCCGCGCCTGGCGGTGATCTGGGCGGCGTTCTTCAACTTCGCCGCGTTCGTCGTGTTCCCGGTACACCACGTGGCGAAGACCATCGCCAAGGGCACCGTGGACCCCTCGGTGGTGACGCCCTCGCTGGTGCTGGCCGCGCTCATCGCCGCGGTGGTGTGGAACCTGGTGACCTGGTGGCTGGGGCTGCCGACGTCCTCCTCGCACGCACTGATCGGCGGCTTCGTGGGCGCGGCGCTCGTGGCCCACGGCCCGACCGCGGTCATCGCGGGCGGCGTGGTGAAGATCGCCCTCTTCATCGTGATCTCGCCGGTCCTCGGCCTGGTGCTCGGCTTCCTCAGCATGCTGGCGGTCATGTGGATCTTCCATCGCTCCACGCCGCGCACCGTGGACCTGCTGTTCCGGCGGCTGCAGCTCGCGTCCGCGGCGGCCTTCAGCCTCGGCCACGGCTCGAACGACGCCCAGAAGACCGCGGGCATCATCACCGCGCTGCTCTACTCGACCGGGCATCTCACCGGCGAGTTCCACATGCCCTTCTGGGTGGTGCTCGCGAGCTACGGCGCCATCAGCCTGGGCACGCTCTCGGGCGGGTGGCGCATCGTGAAGACCATGGGCATGAGCATCACGCGGCTGCAGCCGGTGGGAGGCTTCTGCGCCGAGACCGCGGGCGCCCTCTCCCTGTTCGCGGCCAGCGCCGCGGGCATCCCAGTCTCGACCACCCACACCATCACCGGCTCGATCGTGGGCGTCGGGGTGAGCTCCACGCAGCGGCTCTCCGCGGTGAAGTGGGGCGTGGCCGGCCGCATCGTCTGGGCCTGGTTCCTCACCATGCCCATCGCCGCGCTCATCTCGGCCGCTGCCTGGTACGTCGCCCACGCGCTCGGGATGAGATAGCGACCTTCGCGCTCCGCGTCGCCCGCTCCGCCCTGCCGTTCACGCGCTCGGGATGAGATAGCGGCCCGCGCGGGGCGCGTCCTGCCGCGGCCCGCTCTGCCCGGCCGCACCTGCGAACGGCCCGCCTCGTGTGAGGCGGGCCGTCGTGCTGCCGCGATGATCACGCCCTCGCGGGCGCTCTACCACTTCGGGGGCTTCGCGAAACCCAGCTCGCCGTGTTCGCGGTCGCGCAGCCGGTCCCCGTCCAGGGCGATGCCCAGCGCGCGCAGGCTCGAGGCGTACTCGTAGCGGAAGACCAGGTGGTCGCCCGCAGTCGCGGCGGCCACGAACGAGGTCTCGCGCACCGGGTCCTGCCGCCGCTCGCCCCAGCCCGTGCCGGGATAGGCGTCGGCCTGCGGAGCCGCGGCCCGGCCTTCGGCGATCGACTTCTCGGCCGTGAGCGGCACGCTCATCTCGTTCTTCTGCGCACGGTCGGCGCCGGGCGCGGGCGCCTCGCTGGCCCGGGGCTTCGCGTCGCTCGACCCGCGCTCGCGCTGGTCGCCGTCGGCGCGGCCGCCGTTCGCGTCGCCGAGCAGGCGCCTGACCTCGGGCCGGCCGAACCATGCCACCGGGCGGCGCTCCTCGAAGGCCAGTACGCGGATCCAGCCCAGGTCGCCGTTCGCCTGCCCGGTGCGCTCGGCGTAGGAACGCTCCTCGTCCACGAAGACGAATTGCCGCACCTGTTCAAGCGAGGTGCGCCAGCCGCAGATGGTGGCGGTCTCCCACGGGTCGAGCACGTACATGGACTCGTTGCGCCGCAGGTTCGAGCGCTCGCCGTTGACGACGTTCAGCCCGTCCACCGCGATGAGCACGCCCACGCGCTGGCCGGTGCGGTTGTGGACGCGCAGCGCGTAGTTGCGGCCGCGCAGCGCCTGGAAGTAGCGGCGGTCCCAGCGGCCCGGGGCGAAGTAGAGCGGCGCGGCCTGGCCCTCGACCAGCACCTGGACGTCCACCAGGCTGCCGCTGGCCGAGCGGTCCCAGCGGCTGCCGCCGGCATCGTCGTAGCGCGAGGCGCTGGCGGGCGCGGCGCTCAGCACGAGGGCGAGTGCGGCGCACGCCGCGAGGCTGCGGATCAGGTTCCGGTGGGTCTGCATGGCGCTCCTCCTCAGGTGTGGGGTCGTGGCGCTGCTGTGCTTGCTGCACCAGGTACGCCGGGGGAGGAGGAGTATTCCAGCGAGGCGGAGCGCGGGCATTGCGCTTTGCACGGACTGCACAACCCGTACGGAGGCGCGCACCTGAGCCCGCTCACATCAGGGTGGCCCGATGGAATGAGCCGGAACCGCGCGAATGGCTGGACTCACCGCCCCCGCGGTTGGTAACATCATGTCCATCGAAGAGGCTTGCCCCCGCGCCGTCGGATGACGGCCGGAGAAGCCCCTGGACATACCCGGTGCGCCCCCCTCGGTGACTCCGGAAACCTGGAGAACCGATGCCCCCGACACGGCTTTCCGGCGCGGCGCGTGTTGCCGTAGCCCTCGCCCTCACCCTTGCCATTTGTTCCGCAACGGTCACCCCGGCGAGTGCCGTGACGCCGAACGGGCGTCTGCAGATCATCCATCTCGACGTGGGCCAGGGGGACGGCGCCGTCATCATCACTCCGCTGGGCGAGGTGGCGATGATCGACGAAGGGCAGTCGGGAACGACGGCGATCGGCCAGACGGTCCTGCAGCAGCTCCAGGCCCTGGGCGTGACGCATGTGGACCACCACTTCGTCAGCCACTATCACTCCGACCACATTGGCAACTTCCCCGCGATCTTCGGTGCCGGTGGCGTGACCCTCGACTACGGCTGGGACGGGGGCGGGTCCTACACGACCTCCATGTACACGAACTACGTGAACACGCTGGGCAACCGGCGCCGCACACTGACCATTGACAAGGTCATCACGATGGACTCGCTCTCGGCGCACCCGGTCACGATCAAGTGCGAGTACTTTGTCGTGAACAACACCGACCCCAACCCGGCGAGCGTCGTGCTCAAGCTCAGTTACGGCGAGTTCGACATGGTGTTCGGCGGCGATCTCCCCAGCAGCCCGGGCGAGAACACGGCCGGTCCGCTGGTCGGTCCGGTCGAAGTCTACAAGGTGCACCACCATGGCTCGGCGACCTCGACCGCCGCGGCGTGGCTCAGTGCCATCCAGGCCAAGGTCGGCATCGTCTCGGTGGGCAACGGCAACTCCTACGGCCACCCGACCTCGTCCGCGCTCGGCCGCCTGCACACGGCGAACGTCAAGACCTACTGGACCGAACTCGGAGCCGGCGTCGCGCCCCTGGCCGGGTGGGACAAGTACGCGAACGGCCAGGTCATCATCTCCGCGACCTGGCAGGGCGGGGGCGTGGACACCGTGCGCAGCAACGGCACCGCGACGCCCTTCGCGGACACCTTCACCAACTCGGGCAGCGCTGGTGACGTGACCGCCCCGGCGGTGTCGGTGACCACGCCGAACGGCGGCGAGACCTGGAAGGCGGGCTCGTCGCAGGCGATCACTTGGAGCGCGACCGACGCGGTGGGCGTGACCAGCGTCGATCTGGCGTACTCGACCGACGGCGGCGCGACGTTCCCCAATGCGCTCGCGACCGGCATCGCCAATAGCGGCTCGTGGTCGTGGAGCGTGCCCAACGTACCGACCGGCACGGCGCGCGTGCGGGTCCTGGCGCGTGACGCGGCGGGCAACCTCGGCCGCGATTCGAGTGCCACGAACTTCACCATCGACCGCTGGACCATCACGGCCTCCGCGGGCGCGGGTGGCAGCATCACCCCCAGCGGCGCCGTGGCCGTGGTCCAGGGCGCGAGCCAGGGCTTCAGCATCGCGCCGGCCATCGGCTACCACATCGAGGACGTGCTGGTGAACGCGGGCTCGGTGGGCGCGGTCGCGGGCTACACCTTCAACAGCGTGGCGGCGAACCACACCATCGCCGCGAGCTTCGCGCTGAACACCTACACGATCGACGCCAGCGCCGGGGCCAACGGCAGCATCACGCCCAGTGGCGCGGTCGTGGTGGGGTACGGCGCGGATCAGGCGTTCGCGATCCGCCCGGCGACCGGCTACCACGTGCTGGCGCTCACGGTGGATGGCGGCGCGGTGACGCCGGACACGACCTACACCTTCAGCAACGTCACGGCCGCTCACAGCATCGCCGCGGCGTTCTCGGCCTACGAGTACGCGCTCGCGGTGAGCACGGTCGGCGGCGGGACGGTCACCAGGAGCCCGGACCAGCCGAGTTACCCCTATGGCACGAGCGTCCAGCTGGACGCCCTGCCCGGGGCCGGCTGGGCGTTCGCGGGCTGGAGCGGTGACACCATCAGCAGCGCCGACACGGTGACCGTGACCATCAACGCGAGCAAGGCCCTGACGGCCACGTTCGTGGACGTGGCGCTGCCCACGGTGCTCCTGACCTCGCCGGTGGGCGGCGAAGTCTGGGTGCAGGGGGCGATGCACCACATCCTGTGGACGGCGAGCGACAACGCCGCGGTGGACTCGGTGGACGTGGACTATTCGCTCTCGGGCCCGGCGGGCCCGTGGGTGTCGATCGTGCGCGGCGTCGAGAACACGGGCTCGTACGACTGGCTCCTGCCGCTCCAGCTGAGCGACAACGCGCTGGTGCGCGTGACCGCGTACGACGCGGCGCTCAACGCCGGGAGCGCGCAGAGCGACAGCCTGTTCCATATCACGACCGCGACGGCCGGGGTGTGGGGCGATGGCATTGCCGTGCTGGCGCTCGCGCGTCCGCAGCCGAACCCCAGCCGGGGCACGACGCTGCTGCGCTTCTCGCTGCCGGCGGCGGGGCACGCGCGGCTGGAGATCGTGGACGTCACCGGGCGGCGCATGGGCGACTTCGAGGGCGAGTTCTCCGCCGG
>JANXPZ010000050.1 GCA_025357055.1 Candidatus Eiseniibacteriota bacterium
GGTACCTCGAGCGCAACCTGCAGCTGATCCATACCTCGGGGATGTTCTACCCGATGCTCGCGTTCCTCTCCGGACTGGCGGCGCTGCTGGTGCTCTACCTCGGCGGGCGCGAGGTCGTGGCCGGGCGCATCACGCTCGGCCAGTTCGTGGCCTTCACCGTGTACATCGGCATGCTGAACTGGCCCATGGTGGCGCTGGGCTGGGTCATCAACATCTTCCAGCGCGGCCTCGCCTCGTGGGAACGCATCGTCGACGTGCTCGACACGCCGGCCGCGGCCGCCGGGGGCCGCAATCCTGATGCCTCCGGCGCCCCACCGCCGGGCGCGCGCCGCGCTCCAGGCCCGGTCCGCGGCGAAGTGGAGTTCCGGCACCTCACGTTCGCCTATCCGGGCGCGGCGAGGCCGGCCCTTCGCGACGTGAGCTTCCGCGTGCCCGCCGGCCAGACCGTGGCGCTGGTCGGGCGCACGGGCTCGGGCAAGAGCACGCTGCTCACGCTGCTCACCCGCACGTTCGAGCCACCCCCGGGCACGGTGTTCCTGGACGGCGTGGACATCCTCGACTACGACCTCCACGCGCTGCGCGAGAGCCTGGCCGTCGCTCCGCAGGACACCTTCCTGTTCTCGACCACGGTGGCCGCGAACATCGCCTACGGCGTCGGGCACGAGGACCGCGCGGACGTCGAGCGCGCGGCCCGGGTCGCGCACCTCGACGATGACGTGCGCAGCTTCCCGCTCGGCTACGACACCCTGGTGGGCGAGCGCGGCATCACCCTCTCGGGGGGACAGCGGCAACGCGCAGCCATCGCCCGGGCGGTCCTGCGGGACGCGCCCGTGCTGATGCTGGACGACTGCCTCTCGAGCGTGGACACCCACACCGAGGAGGCGGTGCTGCACGGCCTGCGCGGCGTCAGCGCGGGCCGCACGACGCTCATCGTCTCCCACCGGGTGAGCACGGTGCGCGACGCCGACGAGATCGTGGTGCTGGAGGACGGCGCGGTCGCCGAACGGGGCACGCACGAGCGGCTGCTCGAGCTCGGCGGCCGCTACGCCGCACTCCACCGCCGCCAGCAGCTGGAAGAGGAGCTCGAGGCCTCGTGAGCCCGTTCCGCGAGGAGGAGGCGGCGGGCCGGACCTACGACCATCGCCTGATGCGGCGGCTGCTGGGCTACCTGCGGCCCTACCGCGGGCAGGTGTGGCTCGCCGGGGCGGTGGTGATGATCGACGCCCTGGCCCAGCTCGCCGGCCCGATGCTGACCAAGGAGGCCATCGATCGCGGCATCCGCCGCCATGACCTGGTGCGCCTGGACCAGGTGGCGGTGCTCTACCTCGCGGTGCTGGTGGTCAGCTTCGGCCTGGGCTACGTGCAGAACCAGATCATGCAGCGCGTGGGCCAGCACGTCATGATGGACCTGCGCATCGCGATCTTCCGCCAGCTGCAGCGCCTGCCGCTCGCCTTCTTCGACCGGAACCCCGTCGGCCGGCTGATGACACGCGTCACGAACGACGTGGACGTGTTGAACGAGCTCGTCACCTCGGGCGTCGTCGCGCTGTTCGCCAACGTGTTCGCGCTCGCGGGCATCCTCATCGTGATGTGGCAGCTGAATGCCGAGCTGCTGGGCGTGGCGTTCTCGGTCGTGCCCCTCATCTTCCTGGTGACGCTGACCTTCCGCATCAAGGTGCGCCGCTCGTTCCGCGACGTGCGCACTCGCCTCGCACACCTGAACGCCTTCCTCAACGAGAACCTGACCGGCATGGCGACCGTGCAGCTGCTGAACCGCGAGGAGCGCAATCACGCGGAGTTCCGCGTCATCAACGCCGGGCACCGGGACGCCAACCTGCAGGCGAACTTCTACCACGCGATCTTCTTCCCGGTGCTGGAACTGGTCAGCGCCCTGGCGGTCTCGCTCATCGTCTGGTACGGCGGCCGGCAGGTCATGTGGACCGGGATCACCCTGGGCACGCTGGTGGCCTTCATCCAGTACACCCAGCGCTTCTTCCGTCCCATCTCGGACCTGAGCGAGAAGTACAACATCCTGCAGCAGGCCATGGCCTCCTCGGAGCGCATCTTCGACCTGCTCGACACGCCGGCCGACCCGGCTGCGGCGCTGCCCGCGACCGGCGCCGTCGCGGAGCCGGACCGGCCCCGCAGCGGGGGCTTCCGCGGGCGGATCGAGTTCGAGGGCGTCACGTTCGCCTACGACGGCGAGACCCGGGTGCTCGAGGACGTCTCCTTCGTGGTCGAGCCCGGCGAGAAGGTCGCCCTGGTGGGCGCCACGGGCTCGGGCAAGACCACGGCGGTGAGCCTGCTGCTGGGCTTCTACCAGCCGCAGCGCGGCGTCATCCGCGTGGACGACCGCCCGCTGGCGGAGTGGGACATCCGCGAACTGCGGCGCCACGTCGGGCTCGTGCTGCAGGATCCCTTCCTGTTCTCGGGCAGTATCGCCTCGAACCTCGCGCTCGCCGACGCCACGCTGCCCCGTGAAGCCATCGAGCGGGCCGCGAGAGAGGTGCATGCCGACCGCTTCATCGAGCGCCTGCCCGGTGGCTACGACGCCGAGGTGCACGAGCGCGGCGCGACCTTCTCGGCCGGCGAGCGCCAGCTGCTCGCCTTCGCCCGGGCGCTGGCGGCCGACCCGAGCGTGCTGGTGCTGGACGAGGCCACCTCCTCGGTGGACACCCAGACCGAGGCCCTCATCCAGGACGGCCTGCGGCGGCTCATGCGCGGGCGCACCTCGCTGGTGATCGCGCACCGGCTCTCGACCATCCAGGACGTGGACCGCATCGTGGTGCTGCACCACGGACGCGTGCGCGAGGCGGGGACCCACGCCGACCTGCTGGCCCGTGGCGGCATCTACGCACGGCTCTACCAGCTCCAGTACCTCGGCGACCGCAGCCTGCGCCCGCCGCCCGGGAACGGGCGCGAGGCCGGGCCGGGGACCGCCCCGGCCGTTGACACCGGGAACGGCGCACCCTAGCCTCCCTCCAGGCCGTACACCTCACCTCTCGATCCGATGGGAAATGTGCTCATGCAGCTCGGCCGGAAGATCAGGGACCTGCGCCTGCGCCGCGGGCTCACTGTCCAGAAGCTCGCCGACGCGACCCACCTCTCCAAGGGCTTCATCAGCCAGGTGGAGAACGACCGCACCTCTCCGTCGCTCTCCACCCTGCGCGACCTGGCCGCGGCGTTGCGGACCTCGATGGCCTACCTCGTCGTCGAGGACGACCCGACCCTTCACGTGGTGCGCGCGGCGGAGCGGCCGCGACTCCCGGCCGATGACAACACCTCGCGGACCGAACTGCTGTCCGCCGTGCCGAAGCGCAACCTCGAGTTGCTCATGCTGGAGCTGCCGCCGGGCCGGCCGCCCCGGGAACAGCGCCACTCCCACCCTGGCGAGGAGTGCCTCCTGTGCGTCGCGGGGCGCGTGCGCCTGCTCCACGGGGAGCAGGAGTTGCTGCTCGAGACCGGCGATTCCTGCCACTTCGACGGCCGCATCCCGCACTCGACCGAGAACCTGGGACCCGCCGCCGCCCGGGTGCTCATCGCGATGACGCCGGCGGCCTTCGAGCCGGTGCCGCAGGTGGATGGATCGCGGGTGACACCCGAGGGCGAGCCCCTGGAGACGCCGACCTCGGGATAGCCTGGACGATTCATCAAACACCGTTAGCCCTTGCGCGCCGCACGGCGCGCGCCTACGGTGAGGCATCGGCTCCGCACCGGATGCCGTTTCCCCGGAGGGAACCATGAAGCGCCTTCTCCTCCTTGCCCTGTTCGCCGCCGCCCTCTGGTACGGCTGGAAGCACTGGGGCGAACTGGTCAGCAAGCGGTCGGGCCACGAAGCCGTGGTCGAGAACGCCAGCGGCCGCGAGTTGACGCGCGTGCGCCTGAGCGTGGGCGGTCAGACGTTCGTGAAGGAGTCCATCCCCGACGGCGAGCGGGCCGTGTTCCCGTTCCGCGTGGATTCCGATGCCACGTTCGAGCTGGTCTGGCGCTTCGCCGACGCCTCCAGCGAGCAGTCCTGGTCGGGTGGCATGGTGCCCCGGGGGCCCATGCTCCAGCGGCACGTCATGACCGTGGACGGGGACGGCGCGGTCCTCTACCGGCCCGAGAACAAGTAACCGCGCCGCGGACGGCCGGCGCGGAGGAGGCGGGCCCGGGCGGGCTCCGTCCTATGCGACCGCGTGCGCCTTCTTCCCGGCGGCCTCGGCGGAGAGGTGCTGGCGCCGGATCTTCCCCGTGGTGGTCTTGGCGAACTCCTGGCGCCGCACGATGACCCGCTTCACCCGCTTGTAGGGCGCCAGCAGCTGACAGCGCGTCTCCACCTCGCGGCGCAGCGCCTCCTCGGCGTAGGCCTCGTCGAACGCGCGACCCTGGCTGCGGGCCAGCGCCCCGAGCGCCTGGAAGTCCGGGAAGACGTGGGCGTGCACCTCCTCGCGTTCGCCGCGCGCGTCGCGTCCGCCCACCACCACGACCTCGAGGATGTAGGGGGAGTTGCCGAGGTGGATCTCGATCTCCTCGGGGTAGATCTTCTTCCCCGCGGCGGTCGCGATCATGTTCTTCACGCGCCCGGTGATCTTCAGGCGCCCGTCGCGGAGGATGCGCCCCAGGTCCCCGGTCAGGAACCAGCCATCGCGCAGCACCTCGGCCGTGGCCTCCGGATTGCCGAAGTAGCCCAGCATCACGTTGGGCCCGCGCACCATGATCTCGCCATCGCCCTCGGCGTCTGGCTGGTCGATGCGCACCTCGATGCCCGGGAGCGGGTGGCCCACCGCGCCGGGCTCCGGGCGGTCCGTGCGGTTCGCGGCCACCACGGGCGAGCATTCGGTCAGGCCGTAGCCCTCGGCCACGGGGATGCCGAGGTTCACGAAACCCCAGAACACCCCGCGGGGCAGCGCGGCGGCCCCCGAGACGAACAGGCGCATGCGCCCCAGACCGGCCTTCTCGCGCAGCGGCCGGAGCAGCCGGGCGCCGAGCCGCGCGCCGGTCAGGCGGCTCGCCAGCTGCACCACGAGGAGCAATCCGCGCACCAGCAGGCGGCTCGCCAGCGGAGCGTCGGCGACGCCGCGACGGATGGCGGCGAGCAGCTTCTCGTAGAGCAGCGGCACACCCACCAGGATGGTCGCCTGCGCGGTGCGCAGATCCTCGCGCAGCTCGTTCGACTTGAGCCCTCGAGCATAGGCCACGCTGCCCCCGCCGCGCATCGGGCAGAGAAAGCCGATCGTGGTCTCGAAGGTGTGGTGGAGCGGGAGCACCGAGAGCATGCGGTCGCCCGGCCCGTAGGGGATCGCGCGCATCAGGGCCTCGACGTTGTAGAGCAGGTTCGAGTGCGACAGCATCACCGCCTTGGCCTGCCCGGTCGTCCCGGAGGTGAAGAGCAGCACTGCGAGGTCGTCGGGTGAGGCCCGCTCGGGGCGCGGCGGCTCATCCGGGAAGCGCTCCTGCGCCGCGGGCCAGGAGGGCAGGTCATCGCACGGGTCCAGCGAGAGGAGCCTGAGGCCGGGCAGGCGCGATTCCCGCACGCGCTCGACCACGGGGCGCTGTCGCGCGCTCACGACGCAGAAGCGGGCGCCCGACTGGACGAGGATCTCGCCCACCTCCTGTTCCTTGAGCAGCGCGTCCAGCGGCACGATCACCGCCCCTGCCTCGAGCGCGGCCAGATAGGCCAGTCCCCACTCCGGGCGGTTCTCGCTCTGGATGGCGACGCGATCGCCGGCCTTCACACCCTCCTGCTCGAGCAACGCCGTGAAGGCGTGCAGCCGGCGGGCGGCCTCGGAGAAGCTCCACGGCTCCCAACCCGATGGCGTCCAGCGCAGGAGGAAGGGAAGGTCGCCATGGTGCCGGGCCGCGTAATCCGCGAGCTGCGGCAGAAGGCGGACGGCGGGCCGGGGCGGACTCTGCTTGGCCGATGGCACGAATCGGACCCTAGCATCGGCTTTGGAACAGGGTCAAGGCGCGATGCGCGCCACGACCACGAACGCCATCACCTCGTTCGAGCCCGCCCAGAGCCGGTCCAGCAGCTCGGCGATGGATTGGATGAGGATGTAGAGCAGCCGCACCGGGACCTCGGTGAGGAATCGCCAGGGCCCCCGGTTGAGGCGGTTGAGCCAGCCGATGCTGGCGGAGCCGACATAGCCGGGCAGCCCCCCGAAGGCGATGATCTCGACGGGCTCGAGGCCGACGTCACGCAGCAGCCGCTCGACGCCCAGGCGCGTGAAGCGCCAGAGGTCCGGCGAGGTCCGGCAGACCGGCACGGTCTGCACGAACTCCGCGATGAGCACGCCGCCCGGGGCCAGGACGCGCCGCATCTCGGCGAGCACCCGCGCGGGCTCGTGCACCAGGTCCATCATCGACAGGCTCAGCACGGTGTCCACGCTGCCGCTGCGGACCGGCAACCGCCCGGCGTCGCCGAAGACGTCGGGCCGGCCATGGCTGAGGTCCGGGGAGCCGGGCAGATCCAGCCCGAGGTAGCGCTCTGCGAAGCCGCGGAAGAGGGGCGCGAAGGGCCGCGAGCCACAGCCCACGTCGAGCAGCGTGCCGTGCGCGTGACGGCGCGCCCGCTCGAGTCCGCGCATGAGCTTGTGGTTGGGGAGCCAGTTGTAACGCCACACCGACCAGCGGCCACAGGGCAACCGGCCCTCGAAACCCGCGCCGGGGCTCACCCGGGCCTCCGCTCGCCTGCGAGCAGGTCGCGCACCTTCGCATCGGTCAGGAACACGGCGCCATCCTCGCACAGCCCGCGCAGCAAGTCGCGAAGCGCCGCACGGCCCGCCTCGGACCAGGCCGGGTCGAGGTGGGCGTAGTTGTGGCGGTGGCTGCTCACGACCGCGGGCTGACCGCGGCCCCACGCCGCGCGCGCCGCGGCGCGCGTCTGTTCCGCGCCCAGGCGCGAACCGGGCGCGGCGTCGCCGCGCGGCTCGAAGGCGATGCGCGGCGGCATGAGCAGGAGGCCGCCGCGTCGTTCCGGCCAGCGCCAGCCGTGCCACAGCCGCCCCGCGCGCGGCCAGCGGCCGTGGCGCTCGGCAGCGCCCTGCAGGACGGTCGCGCCCAGCCGGGACGCCTGGGCCTCGAGCACCGGGTCCCAGCGGTAGTCGGGCGGACAGAGGGATGCGGGCGGGCGGCCGAAGAGCCGCGTGAAGAGCGCGAACGCCTGATCGAGCGAGCGCTCCCGCGACGCCACGGGCTCGGATGCATCGTATTCGCCGCTGCCCTCGACGGCCTCGCACACCGGGCACTGCCGGGTGAGGGCCAGCCGCGCGTCGGCTGCGCCGCGCCGCAGGGCCTCGAGCCAGGCCCGGGCGGGCAGGTGGTGCAGTCCGTGGAGCTCCGGCCACCAGACACCGGCCGCGATGCTCTCCCGCACCTCGTCCCACAGGCCCGGCCGCCGCCAGCGGGAGGGGGTCTCGGGCAGGATCACGAGCGGCAACTCGTCGGCCTCGAAGCCCTCGCGGGCCAGTCGCTCGAAGTCCGGGGAGGCCATCAGGGTGTTGGCCTGCCACACGGGCGGGGCGCCGTCGGCGCCGCGGAACCCGAGCAGCGCCTCGCGCAGCGCGCGCACGTCCGCCGCGCTCTCGAGCGTGGAGCGGCCGTAGATGCGCCCGGCCGGGCTCGAGAAGGCCGGGGTCGCGGCCAATGCCCGGTGCGCCTCGTCGTCCGCCGACCAGGCGCAGAGCCCCCAGTCGTCGCTTTCGAGGACGACCGCCCGCAGGCGGCCCCAGTCGGATCTCACTCGCGGCACCCGTTCATGGCAGGAGCCGGGACTATAGCACGACGCTGCGACCCGGCGATCGCACGGCCCCCGGGACCGCGGCTTCGTCGCAGGGGCCGGAACCCCGCCTGGGTTTGCGTTCCGCTGCGGCGCCATGTCAGATTTCCGCTCATGGTCCCCCGCCATCCCCGCGCATGGATCTGGTTCACGGCCGTCCTCGTCATCGTCGCGCTCTTCTGGGTGTTCGACCTCGGCTGGCTCCGCGCGGGCGTGCCCAACCGGCTCGACGACACCTGGGAGTACGGCGTGGCCGCCCGCCACCTGCTCGTGGGCGACGGGTTCCGGACCAGCGTCATCCATCCCCCGTTCTGGGGCCTGCGTGACGCCGCGCTCACCGTGCCGATCCTGGTCCACGGCCCGCTCGTGCCGCTGCTGCTCGCGCCCGTGCTCGCCCTGTTCGGCGCCGGCGCCCTCGACCAGATCGCCTGGCTCGGCGCCTGCTTCGCGCTGCTGACCGCGCTGCTGCTCTGCCGCCTGGGCACGCGGCACTTCGGCCCGGCCGTGGGGGCCGCGGCGGCCCTGCTCTTCACGCTCGCGCCGCTCACCCTGCAGGCCGTGCACAACGACACCACGCTCGTGGTCGGCGCGTTCCTGCTGCTGCTCGCGTTCGACCTGCTCGCGCGTGACCGGCCGCGGCGGGCTGCAGCCGCCATCGTGCTGGGGCTCGGCGTGCTGGTGCGGACCGAGATGACCCTGGCGCTGTTCGGCCTCTCGGTGCTCGCGGGCGGCTCGGGCGCAGTGACGCTGGTGTCCGGCATGGCGCTGGTCGCGGGCGCGTGGTGGTGGCACAACTGGAGCGCCACGGGCTCGCCCCTGTTCAGCCTCTCGACCTATCTGCTCGTGGGCTACTCCGAACGCTGGCCCGGGATCTCCGTGCTGCGCGACTTCTCGCTGACGCCCGCGCAGTGGCCGCGCGTGCTCCTCGAGTCGGCCCCGGAGCTGCAGCACAAGGCGCAGACCAACCTGCGCTTCGCCCTGAAGACCGCGTTCCTCTCGCCCAGCGCGCTCACGGGCTGGCTCGCGGCGGCGGGTCTCGTGGTGGGCGCGGCGCGCGCCTCGACGCGCCGGATCGCCGTCGCCGCGTTCGCCTGCGCACTGGTCCCCGTGGCGGTGATCACCTTCACCCTCCTCGACCCGCGCTACGTCACGCCCTGCCTGCCGCTGTGGGCGCTCTCGGCGGCGGTCGCCGCCGAGTGGCTGTGGGGCCGGATCCCGCGGGCCGGACACACGCCCGGGTGGCTCCCCGTGCTCATCCTCCTCATGCTGTTCGCCACCGTGCCCGCGCTCCAGCGCGGGGCCCGCGAGTCGCGCGAGTTCGCGGAGCTGCTCGCGACGGAGCGGGCGGCCCTGGCGCCGCAGGTCACGCCCGCGGCCACGCTCCCCCGGCTCACCGCGCGCGGCCTCGAACGGCCGGCCGGAGCGGCATCCACGGCCCCGCGGCTCATGTTCTCGGACACACCCGACTTCGTGGCCTGGACGACCGGGCGGCCGACGGTCTGGGTCTCGCGCGACGAGTACGACAGGCTCCCCGCACCGGGCGCCGCCGTGTCCGCCGGCTCACCCCCCGCGCGCGGCACGCCCGACGACACCTGGTTCCACGAGGAGTTCCGCTGAGCGGACGGCGCGTGAACGGACGACCGCGCGGGAACGGCCGGTTGCACGCGCCGGCGCTCGACGCGGCCCGCGTGGTGCACGGCCCCGAGCGCGGTCCGCCCTAGGGCGATCCCCGCAGGCCTTCGCGCAGTGCCTTCGCCAGCTCGCCCAACCGCCGGTCGAAGAAGTGGGTCGCGCCTGCGACCGTCTCCAGGCGCCGGGGAGCGGCCCAGGTCGCGAACTCGGGCTCCAGTGCGGACAGCGGGCAGGTCTCGTCGGCCGTCCCCTGGATGACGAGCTTGGCGACCGGCGCGGTCCGCAGCGCCGTGAAGTCCGCGCTCGCCACGGGCGGTCCGATCAGCACGAGCCGGCCGACCGCGGGCTCCGAGGCCGCCAGCCGCGCGGCCACCCAGGCGCCGAACGAGAATCCGGCCACCAGGAGCGCCGTGCCGGGCAGGCGCGCACGCAGCCAGGCGAGCGCCGCGCGGGCGTCCTCCAGTTCGCCGGCTCCGTGGTCGAAGCGGCCCGCGCTCCCGCCGACCCCGCGGAAGTTGAAGCGCAGGGTGGCGCCGCCCAGGTCGTGCAGCGTCGAGGCGACGCGGTGCACGACCTTGTTGTCCAGCGTGCCCCCGTAGAGCGGGTGCGGATGGCAGACCAGCGCCGCGAAGGCGGGCGGCCCGCTGTCGCACTCCTGCAGCAGCGCCTCGAGCGGCCCCGCGGGCCCGGCCAGACTCAGCGCCACGAGCCGGGACGCGCCCTCGCAGCTCATCCGCCTCGCGCAGGCCTGAAGCGGGCGGTCAGGCGCTCGGCGATCTCGTGATCGGGCGTCGCGAAGTTCAGGCCGGCACCGTCTCCCAGCGCGAGCAGGCAGCCCGCCTCCAGCATCCAGTCCTCGAGGCCGAGCGGAGTGGCCTCGCTGAAGTCGCTGAGGTCGGAGGTGATGCGCGTGGGGAACGTCTCGAACTCCTCGTTCCACTCGGCGCAGAGATAGATCTCGTCGAAACCGCGGAACAGGCCGACCGTCGCGCACTGGTCCATCTCGCCGGGCGGGAACAGCAGCACGCCGCGGCTCTGCACGAAGCGGATCCCCTCGGCACGCAGCCGCCGCCGCACGGCGGGCCACTCGCCCGGGCGGTCGGTGCCGTCGAGCACCGGGACGGCCGCCAGTTCGAAGGCAGGGAGCATCTCGAGTCCGGCGTCGAGCACGTCGGACACCGACCCGGCCAGGCAACCGAAATAGATCCTCTCGCTCACGGTGAGCAGTCTACGTCGCGCCCGGGGCGCGCGCCAAACGGCGGCCCGTGGACCGGCGCGGGG
>JANXPZ010000051.1 GCA_025357055.1 Candidatus Eiseniibacteriota bacterium
GGCGTGAAGGCAAACGTGCTCTTCTTCGAGCGTCGGCCGGCGAGCGCCCAGGCACAGACGAAGAAGCTGTGGGTCTATGACCTGCGCACGAACCGCCACTTCACGCTCAAGACGAATCCGTTGAAGCGCTCGGACCTCGACGAGTTTGTCGCGTGCTACAATCCGGCGAACCGGCACGAACGGAAGGCCACCTGGAGCGAGAAGAAGAACCCGGATGGGCGGTGGCGCGCGTTTGATTACGCGGATCTGGCCGCGCGAGACAAAGCGTCTCTGGATGTGTTCTGGCTCAAGGACGAAGCCTTGGAGGCGAGCGCGCACCTACCTGACCCCGACGTGATTGCCGCCGAAATCGTGGAAGACCTCCGCGCGGCGCTCACGGCGTTCGAGGAGCTGCAGGGGGCGCTGGGGCGCGGAACTTGAACCCGTCTGTGTCTGCTGGCGACGAAGCGGCAAAGGTTGTCGGATCGTTCCTCGCCCGGACACCAGCGTGACGAGCATAGCTGCGGCTAGTCGAGCGCTGATTCGCGAGTTCCGGCGGACGGCGACAACTGCACGTATTCACTTTCGCGAAGACCTCCGCTCCCGCAGCCTACTTAGCCGGATGCGGCCATCGCGCTATTCCTGCTTCGATCGTCGCCATCGGATTCAACGCGGCCTCGTGCTCGAGCGCATTCACCGCCGCCTCGGTTGCTTTCGAGTGCGGCTCGAAGAGTGCTCCGTATCGGACCTTCAGCGATGTTGGCATCGGTCCAATCCATGCGTCACCCGTTGGATGCCCCGGCTGCAATCGCGCGATCGACATCTCGACACCGAGCGTGGTGTGTGCGAATGCGAACACACCAACGATATCGAGCGCCTCTGAAGCGAGGTCCGATGTTCCACGAGCCGCGATTTCCTCGGAGACGGTTCGGAGAATCGACTGTACTTCCTCGTTTGCCAACGCGATGCCCACGCGGCGGTCCTTGAAGACACCGTATACCGCCGGATCGGCCGCAGATCCGAAGGTGCCCTGAAGTGGCCAGTATCGGTCATGCTCAACGACGCTGCGCAGGTTGAGCACGACGAGGCCTCTTTGAATGCTCGGCGTTGCGACCAGTTGACGCGCTCCGTTTTCGACGAGGTCGGCGATGGACTTGGGGTTGTTGCTCGCGGGAACCTTGCAGGCGAGTCCCCACCGCTCACCCTCGAAGGTGGCGATCACATCCGGGTGTGATCCGCCGCCAGGCGCCGAGGGTGGTTCAAGCGACACGTCTTGTCCGGCGCGTATCGCCCAGCACGCCACCAGCAACTCGAAGAGCTTGTTGGCAGCATCGTCAAATCGGGTGCGAACATTCTGTAGCGGCGAGCCTTCGTTCAGTAGCTGAAGATGCGGGAGCAGAACACCGAAATCCGGCGAGTTGCTCACGCTGACCAGATTCGCCGCCAGGTCTGCGAGGCCTATCAGCGCTCTGAACTCCGGTCGAATGTCCTCTTCGTCATTGTCAGGCGGGCGTTTGCTGAACTCGACGGTTTGGAGTACCGATAAGCAGACCCGCTCAAGAACCGACCCGCGCGCGATCGCAAGGCCATGCGTTCCTAGGAGGCTCTCGAGATCAAACGCGAGTTGTTCGGCGTACGCGAAGGTGTAGCGCTCGGTAGGCATTGCCGTCCACGAGGATGCGTCGCGATAGAGATCTCAATGCTGTGCGGCCAGTCGCAGTATCCGTGGAATGACCTGCACCGTCCTGTGCGCCCCGCAGCCGAGCAGTGAGGGAAGCGTCACGCCGCGATTCTATCGATAGGTGTGTCGGGCCCAGTGATACGCTCCCATTAGTGGAGACACGCCGACGAAGATCGAAGCTCCTACCAGAATCCCCGCCCGTAAGCACGCTACCGCTCTGTGATTCCCCTCAATGAAGGTGAACCGACCATTCAGCGTCGGATCGTCTGTAACCGCGACTAGCCCCGAGGGGAGTTCGCCGTCAGCATCGAGGTGGGCAACTTGTCCAAGAATCTTTCGAGCAATCGGATCGACAGCGCTAGCGCCTTGCATCGAGGCGACGTGACTCGCTACCGCGGTGACTTGGAAGGTGCCTGTTGAGACACCCGTCCAGTTATCCGATGAGATGATGTACAGCCGCTCGAGGTCTTCCAACTCAATCTGACACAGATGCCAGGACGTTCCTGTCGGCAACAAGCTGGTGATGGCCGAACGCGCATCCGGAGTCGGCCAGCTCTCCGTTCGGCTCCAGTGGTTCTGGACGTCTTCCCAAGTGACGTTCTGGACAACCTTCATGGGATCTGATCCGTGGTGGAGGGCGGCAGTTCACTGACTGTAGCTTCCATCTCCTTGAGCGTCGGGAGGCTGCGTCCGTCGCGGGTTCTCCTGCGTCTCAGCGACTTGTATACGGAACGCCAGTCGTAGCCCCACTTTTCGCCTCGTCGAAAGTGGTCAATCAACTTGGTGCGCCCCCAAGGGCCAGAGCCGCCGTCAGTAAAGAACCGAAAGTCCTCAGCAAGATCCTTCACGCTTTCCAGCCATTCGGCCTCAGGGACTACCCGTTTGTCGAAGTACTCGCGAGCACGCGCGAGTTGCTCCGCCCGCTCCTCATCCGACAGTTCCTCGGTCTCCAGGTCATCGTCCACTTCGTCTTCTTCATCATAGTCAAGCCACGAATCGTCGGGCTCGTCCTTCTCAGCGCGAGCTTCTGCCGACGGTGCCGAGGCCACACTCACTATCGATTCTGCGGCGACTCGGTCATTGCGTTCTTTGCGCACCAGCGCGAGTGCGGAGGCCGCGTCGATCACCTGCGCGCGACGTCGCGCGTAGACGCTAGTCATTATCAGCAGTATCAGGAGCGCAATGCCCGGCAGTCCGTCCGCTGACAGACGCGACTCCTCTGCAAAGAGCGCGTTCAGCCAGATGAACCCGATCAATGCGAGCACAATCCCCGCGTGCTTCAGCAGCGACAGCGCTGGAGAAAAGGGGGCATCGCTACCGAGAAACGCCGTCGAATCAAGCAGATTCTGCCTATCAAGGCCACCATAAGCGTCGCCACGCATCAGATATGTCACATTATTGCCGCGCAACCAAGCGTCGCACGCCAGCGCGTGTGAGAGCATGACCGCAGCGATAGCCAAGAACTTCAGTGCGAAGTCAACGGGAAGAAAGAGAAGTATCGGTATCGCTACCAGCTGCGCACCAACGACATAGAAATGGCGCCGATACTCCGCCGCCTCGACCCAATGGACGAGCATCTGCTCAAGCACGTAGTGGCGAAAGATGAAGACGAGTCCTGCGGCGACGCCGGAGAAGAACACGACGTCAAGAAACCGCGAAACGCCACCGTCTCCATTGTTCATGCCTACGAGAAAGAGAACGCCGGTCAGCACCCAGATTGCCCGCCCGGTCAGCCGGAAGGGAGGGCGCAGCGTTTCGTCCACGTGCAGTTCGATGCGCATAACGCTGGGTGCCTCGGTGTCGAAGTCGGGCACTGCGGTTCTTGCCGATATTCCTGCTGTGCAGCGCCCGCCGAAAGCGACTGCGTCTAGGGATGCGGCCGGAGTCGTCGCGCGTTCGAGTATGTGCCAGCCGCCGGCGAACAGTTAGGGGCGCGGCCAGCCGCGCTGAAGCCGTTGCGTGGATTGAATGATGATATCGAACGATTGCGGTGGGTCGAGCAGTGGCGGAAGGCGAAGGACATCCCTGAACGGTTTGTCTTTGCTCAGGCGGATCACGAACTGCTCGTGGACTCACGACACGCGCCCTCGATCCTCTCGTGGCTCTATGCCGTGCCGCGGACGGGTGACGTCACCGTCTGCGAATGGTTGCGCCCGCGCGCGGGCGCCGGCGAGACGATAGCGACCGAATTGATGATTCCCCTGCGTGTCAAGGAGAGCGCGCGCCGACAAGACCGGCCTGTCGAGGACGAGTCGGTCACGCGCGTTGGATCAGACAGCGGCTGGATGTTTGGCAAACTGTACTGTGCCCAAGGCATGGCAGATCGCCTTCTCTACGATGTCGTGGGGCCAACCGCCCATGCCCTTAGCGAAGCAGGAATGGCCCGTGCTTGGTTCTATGTGAGATATGGGGACCCGCATTTTCACATTCGCTTGCGCTTGCGCATGGCTGAGAATGTGCCGAGCGATGCCGCGTTAGGGCTCTTCAGTCGCCTTCTGAACGAAGCGTTGGTGCGAGGCGACGCCGATGACTATGCGATAGTCACATACGAGCGAGAGGTCGGCCGATATGGTGGAGCGCAGGGGATTGATGTGGTGGAGGAGATCTTCTGCGCCGAATCTGGTCATCTGGTGCGGGTGTGCGCCGCGGCCCCGGATGGCGTCGGGCAGAGTGCGAGATTCTGGTGTGTGTTTCAATCGATCCACGACCTCTTGGAGTCGCTCGTCCCCGACTTGGCAGCGCGCATAGAGGCGCTGCGGCCTCTGCGACATCACTTCGTGACGGAGCAGTTCCAGGCTACGGATAGTGACGCCCGACGTTCGTTGGCGAAGATGCTACGTCACAATCAACTCCGCATTGCGGCGGTACTTGCTCGCGGCGCGGTGGAGGGGATACCCGATCCTGCGCGGCAGGCCCTTGAAGCGCGCCGTCAAGCGCTTACGGGGATTGCGGATCTGTATCGACACCTCGAAGCGCGCGGCGAACTTACGCGACCGCTCCATCAGATAGCGGGCACGCTTTGTCACATGACGGCGAATCGACTCTTCGCGAGACAGCCTAGGCGTCGGGAGGCCGTGGTATATGATCTCCTATTGCAGACGCTCCGAAGTCAGGCTGCTCGCGAGCGGGTGAGCCGATGAATCCGTACGCACCTTCTGACACAGGCGGGGTGTGGCGACTCCGCATCGGTGATGTGGCGCCAGCACTTGACGAATTGGCTGGTGCGGTGCGAAGGGAACGTAGTAAGGAACAACTCGCTGATCCAACCTTGGCCAATGGCCTCGCGGGCGCCGCACTGTGCCTTGCCTACTGTGGTGTCGGTGAAAGCGCTAGAGAGTGGAGCGCGAGTGCAGTCGAGGCATTGCAGGTGGCAGCGCACTCATGGCGAGAGATGGCCGCTCCGTTCGGACTTTGGACTGGCATGGGGGGGCTGGGCTGGAGCTGCAGTGTGGTTGGACGCGTTCTCGGTGAGCAGCGAGTCGAGCAGTACGGCGCGGTGATTGCGGAGCGAACATATGAGATGCTTCGACGAGGTGGCGACTGGAGTCGACGCTGGGATCTCCTGTCGGGACTTGCCGGAGTAGGTGTTCTATTCATGGCACAGCGCGATATCGATCTTCGCGATCAAGGACTTGCGGCGCTGGCCAGGGCGCTCGACGATGCCCGCGAATCCTACAACGGACGGGTCGGTTGGTACACGGATTCGACTGTGGCGAGCTTTCCCGCACCTCGGGGCAGGATTGGGCCCTACGTCAACTTGGGGACGGCCCACGGCATCCCGAGCGTTCTAGCGCTCAGTGAACGGGTTATCCGAATGGCATCGACGGGCGTAGCGCAAGGGACGTGGGAGCATCTCTCGTCCCTTGCCTATGAGGCGCTCATCAGCTGCATCAGGCGCACCGACGCGACATGGACGTGTCCCGCAGCCTGTGACTCTGGCGCACCATTGGCGACTCAAGCCCCTTGGTGGTGTTACGGAGATGCGCCGATTGCCATGTCGCTCCTCTTGCGCGGAGAGCGGCGCAGGGAAGCGGAAGTCACTGCGGGGGCCTGGCAGATGCTCCGATCCAGCAGTCGACCGCCCGTGGAGGCGCGTCTGCTTGGGCACCGCGACCTGAGTATTTGCCATGGGGTTGCAAGCCAGATAGTCTTCGCGACGCGCTCTGGGGAGCAAGAGAGGGCAGAGGAATGGCGTGAGACTGTCTGCCAAGCGCTCGATGTGACCGGCGGCAGGCCCATGTTCGACTTTAGGGGACGGCTGCAGTACGCGCCTGGACTTCTTCGCGGAGCCGCTGGGGTGCTCTTGGCGGTGGTCGATCCGAGTGAAGTTGTCAAAGGCTGTGCGTGGGACGCACCTTTGCTGACGGATTTCGGTAGCTATGTTGGGTGGAGCGCCTGTGGACGATTGGAGGAAGTGTGAGGGTGAGGACTCGAATGGGCACTGGCGGGGGGCGAGCCTGGCGCAGACAGCCGGGAGTCTTCGTCGGCGCATGCATTGCGATGGCAGGCGCATCGACGGCAATCGGGCTCGCGTCTGTGATCATCTTCACTTTGTTCTGGAGACTTCCGGAGCTTCGTGAGCCGCGTGCGCTTTGGCAGGTCGTCAGCGTTGACGAAGGCGGGTCTGCAGGCACGCATGTGACGCGTCGGCCTGTGTCATGGCCGGATGCACGCGATCTCGGCGACCTCCCTGACGTGCTGTCGATAGGCGCTTTTACAACTGCTCGTGTGTCCTTGAAGGCACCGTCGCGGCGGGTCCGCGTTGGCTTTGCCTCGCCCGGCTTCTTTACAACCGTTCCCTTAGCGCTTTCCGCTGGCCGTTATCCAACGGAGACCGATTTCGCAGCTTCGGGAGGTTCCGCCAGTGCATTAATCACCGAGTCCTTGGCGAAGGAGTCCTTTGGCGCTGCGACCAGTGCCATCGGCCGGTCGATTGTCCTCGGCGGGTCCGCGTTCGTTGTGAACGGAGTTGTTCGAGATGCTGCGAGTAACTTCGGTCTGCAGGGCCCGGTAACAGTCTGGGTCTCCTTATCGTGGGCACCAATTTTGGTGCCTGGCGATGATGTGCGTGCGCTGCGAGACGCGCGCGTAATGAGCGCCTTCGTGCGTTTTCGTGACGATTTGTCCTCGGAGGCAGTCGAAGCGGTTGTGAGGCGGTCAGGAGACGATTTAACACGACGATATCCAGATAGTCACACCGGCCTGCGATTCACCGCGGTGCGCTGGCGGGGCCTCCTACTGGCAACGGACGTGTCTGCGGCCGACCTATACCGACGAATGCTGCTAATGGTGATCGGAGTCAGTACGCTGGCGGTACTGTCGATCGCAATGCTCGCCGGGCTCTTCGTGAGTCGACTCGTCGAACGACGACTGGAACTTGCTGTGAGGAGAGTGCTTGGCGCACCGCGCCGCGAACTCATCGCGGTTCTTCTCAAGGATGTGCGACCGGTGCTGCTTGGCTCCGCATTGCTGGCAGTGGCGCTCTGGGTGGCGATTCCAGAAGCCAGAGACCGTACCCCACTGGCAGATATACCGCTCGGAGCGGTGTCGACGTGGCTACTTGCAGGTGTCGCATCGTGGGCGCTGGTGGCAATTGCTCCCGTGACGCTCGCGGTGCTCGCTGTGCCGTTCGATGTTGATGGCGGCGCATTGAGTCGGCGGTTGAGTGTCGACGTGAGGGGCCTTGGGATTCAGCGTGCCCTGGTCGCCGTGACCTCTGGTATCGCGACGTGTGCTGTCGCGATGCTCGCCGTGATGAGTGTGCGGTACGCAGCCCTGACGTCCGAAGACGTCGGCTTTGACCCAACGCGGGTTCTTGTGGCGAATCTGCGACTTGAGAACGAGATAATCACAACGGCCGGAGGACGCGCGCGCATAAGTGCCGTTGTTCGCCACGCGAAGGCGTTGGCTGCGTCGTCAGTCGCCTACGCCGTTACGGCGCCCATGGACGCAATGGGTCTGAGACGCAGGGTACGCATCGACGGAAAGACGGGTAATGCAGGGGACCTAATTCCGTTCTCGCTGGTCTCGCCGGAGTACTTTGATGTTCTGGGCGTCAAGCCTGTCATGGGACGAGTCTTCACAGCAGCCGATACGATTGCGTTTGACCTACCGGTAGTAGTCAATCGAGCGTTCGGAATGAAGTTCTGGTCGACTTCGGATGTGGTTGGGAAGAAGCTGTTTCTGGCGCACGGCGACGACGCAGCCACAATCGTTGGCGTTGTTCCTGATGCGGTCTACGGCGCGCTCGGCGAGCGCTTGGATCCTCACTTCTTCATACCCGTCTTCGCCTTGACGCCAGGAGACGGAGTGTTCTTGGCGCGTGGGTCGATCGATACGCCGATGGGACGCGCGCTCGCTCGAGAACTGGTCGCATCTGATCCGATACAGTTCCCCGCAGGTCATCTTGAGTCGGTGGTGTCGCGATACGATGTGCAGCTGCGTCCGTTACGCGTTGTACTGGGTGTTGTCACAGGGATAGCCGCGCTTTCGTTGCTGCTTACCGGGATAGGACTGTACGCGATTCTTGGCACGCTCCTGCGGCAACGGGCGCGGGAGATGGCGATCAGGACCGTTTGTGGTGCGGACCCGCGCGCATTGTTGCCAGTGATGATACGGCACGGTCTTAGACTCGTTGGCGGCGGAGCACTCGTCGGACTCGTACTGGCCCTGCTCGCGGCTAGGCTGCCTCTAGTCGGAGGCCAGCAGACTTCTCTCGGAGGACTCGTTCTTAGCGTGGGAGGTGGTGCACTTCTGCTCAGCGCCGTGGCAATCATGGCATCGCTGCCGGTCGCGCGTCGGGTGCTGCGTCTATCGCCTATGGAGGTACTTCGTGACCTATAGTCGACGCGTAAAGCTGGTCCAGCCGTACTCAATCCTGGGATCGCTGTATCCTACATTCTTTGGTGAGGCGCACTCGCTTCGCATGGTGCCACAGACGCTCTTCTGGCTGGGCGACCAGATGCGGGAGACGCGCTATATTCTCGACGTTGCCTGCGGAACTGGCGCGGCGGTCGGAGCGTTCTCCGCTCTCGGCATGGACGCACGAGGCGTGGACGCCAGCATGGTGATGCTGCGAATTGCGCGCCAGCGAATGCCGACCTTGCGCTTCGGCAGGGCTCAGATGCCAGTGCTCACGCTGCCCCGCTCCGTGGCGCGCCCTGGCGGTTTCGATCTTGTAACGTGCTACTTCGACTCTTTGAACACGCTGCCGTCCACGCGTGCGCTGGTTGCGACCCTGCGGCGTGTGCGTCAATTGTTACGCCCCGGTGGGTACTTTGTGGCTGACGTCGTGCTACCACTCGTGACGGAGACCCTCCGACCAGGGCTCTCACCAGAGCGCAAGATCGACGGTTGGACTTGGCAAACGCTATCGAGTATACGGGACCGTGGCTCCAGACTTGTCGAAGAGCAGCGACTCTGGCGGACTGATGGGGAGGGCATTGAGTATCGCGAGACGCATCGATTCCGCTATTGGACGCGAGAAGAACTCGAGGTGTCATGGAAGAGAGCAGGACTAATGCTGACACAAGTCTCCTCGTGTGTGCGTATTGCGAAGCCAGTAGAGACGGAGTGGCGCATTGCGCTCATTGCTCGGCGAAGCGAGAGATAGTGGACTACTTCAATCCTGGCGACGTCGAGAGGGCACATCATGGATATTGAAGGGACTCTCGCCAGTCCGAGCGGATCCCGGCGATGGGCCAAAGCCGCGGTCGTCGTTTCTATCCTGGCTCTTGTGGTTCTCTCGATCACCTATCGCCGTGCACCGACCGTGTCGCTGTCAGCGACCGGCGTCGACACGGTGCGTGTGTCCGATATGGACGTCGCTGTTCGCGCTACAGGTACGATGGGCGCCGCTGAGGTCGTTCTCGTTGCGTCGATGACTGCGGGAAGAGTGGACGAGATCGTAGGGCAGGTGGGCGAGAACGTTAAGGTCGGCGACCGCCTGCTGCGGCTGACGAATCCGGAAGTGCAACTTCAGGCTCTTGAAGCCACCCAGCGGCTCGTACAGGCACGCCTGTCGGCCTTGAGCGGTAGCACGCTGCGCAATCAGGAGATTCTCGAGCGTGCGGCGGCGGTCTCGCATGCGCGCGGCGTCCTTGGAGAAGCACTACGCCAGCAAGCCCTTGTTGATTCGCTCGGACATAGCGGACTGGTGTCCGTTTTTGACGTAGCGCGAACGGCCGAAGAATTGCGACGTGCGAGAGCGGAGTTGCGGCGAGATTCGTTGACCTTCGATCTCTTGAAGGCAACGAGCGCCGAAGAGGAGCGATTGCGCGTGACGGAGGTGCGCAATCTCGTGGCGATAGTGAGAAGCAACTCCGCGCGCGAACGTGCCATGGACGTGCGGGCCCCCGCAGAGGGAGTGCTACTGGGCATGACGCCGCATCAAGGGGAGTGGGTGCTCCCGGGGACCGAATTGGCGCGCGTCGCACGTCCTGGACGACGTCACGCCGTGCTTCGGATCGCTGAGGGAGATGCGGATGGGTTGCGTCTGGGTGCGACAGCCCGAATCTACGCGGGCAGTCGCGAGTTGAGCGGCGTCGTCGTGCGAGTCGATCCGAGAATCAACAACGGGTCAGTAGCGGCGGAGGTGGACATCCGGTCCTCGGACCGGCAGGGCGGATTCGCCGACGCCAGCGTCGAGGCGGATGTCATAGTCGGTGTGATGAAGGGCGTGCGACACGTTCGCCGTGTCGGATTAACGGTGGCGAACCAGAAGTGCGACGTGTTCGTCCTGTCGAGTGATCGGCTACGCGCCGTGCGACGCACAGTGTCAGTTGGACGGGTGACGTCGAGAGAGATGGAAATCCTCGATGGTCTTGCAATTGGTGAGTCGATACTGTTGTCGGATCTTGCAGATCTTGGCTCGGTTGAAGCCGTGCGCGTGCGACCTTGAATAGTGGAGTGAGGTTGGACTATGACGAGTGACGTTGTCATTGAGGTATCTGCAATCTCGAAGGTGTTTGCGAGACAATCCGTAGAAACGCGTGCGCTTCGCGACGTGTCTCTTCAGGTGCGGAGAGGAGAGTTCCTTTCAATCGAGGGTCCGTCCGGCAGCGGCAAGTCGACACTCTTGGCGATCCTCGGCCTCTTAGAGATCCCCACAGCAGGTACGTATTCCCTAGCTGGTGTTGAGACCAGCCGCATGGATCCGAGTGCCCGTGCTCGCGTCAGGAATCGGCACATCGGATACGTCTTTCAGTCCTTCAATCTGATCGATGACTTGACGGTGAGAGCCAACGTCGCGCTCCCGCTCAAGTACCGCGGGATGTCGGCTTCGGACGGTGACCTACGCGTGAGCGAATCACTTGCGCGAGTTGGGTTGTCGGACCGGGCGGACCATTTTCCGGCGCAGCTGTCCGGCGGTCAGCAGCAACGGGCGGCTGTCGCGCGGGCAATCGTCGGGGCTCCGGATCTAGTGTTGGCAGACGAGCCGACAGGTAATCTCGATTCGGAGAACGGTGCGAGCGTGATGGAGCTTCTGGCGGACTTGCATCGTGCCGGGGCCACTATCTGCATGGTGACTCATGATCCACGATACGCGCAGTTTGCACAACGAGCTGTTATGATGAACGATGGTCTCCTACGTGAGCGTCGCTAGGAGCATGTGTCGCACACGGTCCCGACGCGACGTCTCGTTGCCCCGTTTCGCGAGGTACCTCGGGAAGGATCATAGCATCTACGGTGCCGCGGGACTGTCTTTACAGTGGAAGCCGAACGCCATTTGCGGCGCGACAGCGTTGTAGGCGGCGAGTCAGGCCGGGATCTTCTCCGGCAGGACCACCACGGACGAGGAATCTGCGCCCGCGATGCGTCCGGCCCGTCCTTCGAGACGCTCGACGCGCAGAACGCGTGGCTGGCGCACTGGGAGGCGCACTGGGCGGCGACGCGCATCCATGGACGGAAGAAGCGCCAAGTGCTGGAACTCTTCCGTGAAGAACACCCGCACCTGCGCCCCCTGCCGCTCGACGGCTTCCGGTACTTCACCCAGGGCACGCGCACCGTGGATGACGCGGGCCTCGTGCAGGTCGAGGGCGCGTACTACGCGGCGCTGCCGGCACCGCTGCACAGCACGGTGATCGTGCGCCTCTTCGCGCGGGGCATCGAGATATTGACCGCCGAGCATCAGGTGCTGCGCCGGCACGAGAAAGCCGGGCGGAAGGGCGCCTTCGTGATGGCCGAGACGGACCGGCTCTTCAATCCGTCGCGCGAGACGGCGCGGATCCTCGCGCGCGTGGCCATGATCGGGCCGCACAGCGCCGCCCTGGGTCGCGCGCTCTTCAGCCGCCTGGGGCGCCCCGGCAACCGGGCCCTCTATGGCATCGCCAGCTTGGTGCGGACGTATGCCCGCGCGGACATCGAGGCGGTGTGCGCGCGGATGCTCGACGCCGGGTGCGTCTCCTACACGGCCGTGAAGGGCGCGCTCGCGCGCCGGGCCGCGGACGCGCCCGTCACCGTCGTCCCGCTCACGCAAGCGGGACCGGGCATCCGCGCCGTCACCGAGTATCAGGACTTCTGGGAGCAGCACGGCGCGACCGT
>JANXPZ010000098.1 GCA_025357055.1 Candidatus Eiseniibacteriota bacterium
GACGCCTACGAGGGCGCGCCCACCTCGGTGACGGCCTTCATGTCGGTGGGGGCCAAGGCCGCGGCCTTCGCGGCCCTGCTGCGCTTCGGCCTGCGCGCGCTGGGCGGCTTCCCGCCGGAGTGGGTCCCGGTGCTGAGCGCCGTGGCGATGCTCACCATGACCGTGGGCAACGTCACCGCGCTGCTCCAGAACAATCTCAAGCGCATGCTGGCCTACTCGAGCATCGCCCACGCCGGCTACGTGCTGGTGGCGGTGGCGGCGGGCGGGCCCGACGGGGCGTCGGCCGCGCTGTTCTACCTGGCGGTCTACTCGGTCATGAACCTGGGAGCCTTCGGCGTGCTCACGATCCTCGGCCGCGGCGCGCAGGAGCGCGTGCTCATGGCCGACGTCCGGGGCCTGGGCTTCCGCCGTCCGCTGGTCGGGCTGGCGCTGGCGGTGTTCATGATCTCGCTGGGCGGCATCCCGCCCACGGCCGGCTTCATCGGCAAGGTCACCGTGTTCGCCGCCGCGCTCAAGGCGGGGCTCCTGCCGCTGGTCATCGTGGGAGTGCTGAACAGCGTGGTGTCGGTCTACTACTACCTGCGCGTGACCGTGGCGCTCTACATGCAGGAGCCGCAGGGCGAACCGACCGAGGTCTCCTGGGCCACGCCCGCGGCCGTGGCGATCGCGCTGGCGCTGGCGCTCACGCTCTGGTGGGGCGTGCAGGCCGGCGACCTGCTCGCGCAGGCGCAGCGCTCGGTGCTCGGGCTGCTCTAGCCCGGGCTTAGCCCGGGGTCCCTTCCGGCCAGCGCAACAGGAGCGCCCGCGCCGCATCGCCCGGCTCGAGGCTCGCCGCCTCCTCGGGCACGACCAGCAGCGCGTGCGCGCGGGACTGCGGCGTGAGGTAGCCGGAGACCTGCGGGCCCGCCGGCGCCGCCCACCACTCGCCGTCGCGCCGTGAGAGCGTGGCGCGCAGGAAGTCCCGGCGTCCGGCCAGCGAGCCGAAAGGCACCGCGGCTCGCACGTCGAGCCAGGGGCGCTCGAGCACGGTGAACCCCTGGAGCCTTCGAAGCGCGGGCCTCACCAGGGTCTCGAAGACGCACGCCACCGATCCGGGATTGCCGGGCAGTCCGAAGAAGAGCCTGCCGCCCGGCGTGCCGAAGGCCTGCGGCTTGCCCGGCCGCATCGCGACCCGCCACAGCTCGACGTCCCCGATCGCATCCAGGCTGAGTTTCACGGGGTCGTGGTCTCCGGCCGAGACGCCTCCGGTGGTGATCACGACGTCCGCGAGCGCGAGCGCGTCGCGGATGGCGGCCGTCACCGCGGCGACGTCGTCGGGCAGGCGGCGGCGCAGGGCGACCGCGCAGCCGCACTCCTCCAGCAGGGCCGCCAGCTGCGTGGTGTTGCTCTCGCGGATCGCACCCGGCCGGAGCGCCTCGTGGGGCTCCAGCAGCTCGTCGCCGGTCGAAAGGAGGGCCACCGACGGCCGCGCGCCGACCGGGATCTCCGCGAATCCGAGCGCGGCGAGCAAGGCGAGGTCGTGCGGGGAGAGCTCGTGGCCCACGGCGAGCACGGGCGCGCCCGCGGCGAGGTCGGCCCCCGCGGGACGGACGCAGTCGCCACGGACCACGGGCGCTCCGATGCGGACCCGGGCGGGCGCCTCGAGCCCCTCGGCATCCTCGAAGGGGATCACGGCGTCGGCGCCCTGCGGCAGCATGGCGCCGGTCATGATGCGCATGGCTTCGCCGGCGCCCAGCGGGCGGGAGGGCACGTGCCCGGCGGAGAGGACCTCGACCACCGCGAGGGTCACGGGAGCGGCCGCCGTGGCGCCCGCGAGGTCGGCGGAGCGCGCCGCCCAGCCGTCCATGGAGGCGTTGTCGAAGGGTGGGAGCGGATGCGGCGCCGTCAGCGTCCCGCGCAGGGCGCGGCCGCGGGCGGCCGCCAGGCTCACGCGCTCGATCGGCCCGGGCCGCACGGCCCCGAGCACGCGCTCACGCGCCTCGGCGTACGAGAGGGAACGTGGAACGGTCATCGCGCAGGGGGGCCGGGGGCGACGAGTCGGTGGAGGGGCGCCGGCGGGGCTTCAGCGGCGGCGGTAGACGCCACTGCGCCCTCCGCGCTTCTCCCAGAGCGCGAACTCGCCCATCACCATGCCGCGGTCCACCGCCTTGAGCATGTCGTAGAGCGTGAGCGCGGCCACCGTGACCGCGGTGAGCGCCTCCATCTCGACGCCGGTGCGGCCCCGCGTGCGGACCCGCGACTCGATCTCCACGGCGGGGCTCTCCTCGTCGAAGCGGAAGGCGAGCTCCACGCTGTCGAGGGCGAGGACGTGGGCGAGCGGGATCAACTCGCTCGTGCGCTTGGCGGCCATGACGCCCGCGAGCTGGGCGGTGGCGATGACGTCGCCCTTGGGCGCCTGGCCCGAGCGCAGCAGGTCGAGCGTGTCGCGGTGCATGAACACCTTGCCGCGTGCGACCGCCTCGCGCAGGGTGACGCGCTTGCCGCTCACGTCCACCATGCGCGCGCGTCCTTCGGCGTCCAGATGCGAGAGCTTTCGAGGCATGGAACTTGACATTAGGTAGACCCCTCCGTAGTGTCAATCGTCCGACCCCATCCATGCCACTCGATCGCGTCCTTCGCCGCCCCGTCTCGACGCGCCACGCCTTCGCGCTGGCGCTCGATCTGACGTTGCTGCGCGACCCGCTCCACTCGCTGATCGTGCCGTTCCTGGTGCGCGCGCCGTGGATCCTCGCGGTCCTCCTGCTGCCGGTGAGAGACGAGGGACAGCCGCTCACGCCGGTGGTCGTGGTGAGCATGGCGGCCCTGATCGGGGGCACGATCTCCTGGTGGGCGGTGGACGCGATGCTGCGCGTGCGCGCGCGCTCGGTCTACAACACGCGGCACGGCACGCCGCCGGCGCCCGCGCTCGAGTGCTACGAGCACGGGTTGCGGCGCCTTCCCTGGCTCTACCTCACCGAGTGCGTGCGCGGGTTCGCCCTGGCCCTGGGCTTCGGCATGTTCGTGGTGCCCGGCGTCTACTTCGCCTACAAGCTCGCCTTCTGCACCGAGGCCGTCGTGCTGGACGAGCGGCACACGGCCGGAGCGTTCCAGCACTCGTTCCACCTGAGCCGCGGCCGCCTCGAGCGCTGGCTCGAGATGGTGGTGGTCTCGGTGTTGCTGGTGCTCGGGGTGCTCTTCCTCGGCACGGTGCTCTCCCTGGCCGTCCGCTGGCTCTCCTTCGAGACCTGGAAGAACGTCACGCTGCTCTTGCTGGTCGCGCTGTGGCCCGTCTTCCAGTACGCCTGGACCTTCTTCTACCTGCGCTTGATCGAGCTGGAGGAGCCGCGGATGCAGCAGGACGGCCCCTTCCAGGCGTCGAGCACTCTGGGTGGCCCGTGGCACGCCCCCGGGGGAGGCGCGCCGCACCTCACGATCGTGCAGCCGGCGACCCCGCCACCTCCCGAGAAGAGCGGGGACGGCACGTCCTGACGCTCTTTACCGGGCGCCCTTCCAGGTGCGCTCTCCTAGGCCTCGCCCCACCCGTCTTGACCACCCGGGTGGGGCGTGGCATTTTGAAACGGTCGAAGGTCGCCCGGGGGTAAGACGATGGCCAGTTCCACCGGGGTGGCCCGTCCGTCCCGGCCCGCCACGGCCGGCCGGGACGCACGGGACCCCTTCCTGCGCAACATCGTGGGGGCGAGCCCGAAGATGCAGCGCATCTTCCGGCTCGTGTCCAAGGTCGCCCCGACGGACAGCAGCGTCCTGCTGCTCGGGGAGAGCGGCACGGGCAAGGAGTTGATCGCCCGCTCCATCCACCTGCAGTCGCGGCGGGCGGCCGGTCCCTTCGTGGCCGTCAACGTGGGCGCCCTGCCCGAGTCCCTCATCGAGAGCGAGTTGTTCGGCTCCGTGCGCGGGGCCTTCACCGGGGCCGCCAGCGACCGCGAGGGCCTGGTCGAGAGCGCCGATGGCGGCACGCTCTTCCTCGACGAGATCGGCGACATGCCGCCCAGCACCCAGGTGAAGCTCCTGCGCACCCTCGAGAGCAGCGAGCTGCGCCGCCTCGGCGACAACCACCTGCGCGTGGTGGACATCCGCGTGATCGCCGCCACGCACCGCGACCTGCTGGCCGAGGCCGAGGCCGGGCGCTTCCGGCACGACCTCTACTACCGGCTCAACGTGGTGCAGATCGAGCTGCCCCCGCTGCGCGAGCGGCGCGAGGACGTCGGGCTGCTGGCTTCCTACTTCCTCGACCGCGCGGCGCGGAAGAACGGCCGTCCACCCATGCGGTTCACGACCGAGGTCGAGGACCTGCTCGAACGCTACGACTGGCCGGGCAACGTGCGCGAACTGGAGAACGCGATCGAGCACGCCGCGGCGGTGACCGAGGGCCCGGTCGTGCGACCCTCGGACCTGCCCACGGCCGTGCGCTCGCCGCGCCTGCTCACGCGCGGGGTCGATGCGGCCGCGGGGGTGACGCCGGCCGCGGCGCCGGACGTGG
>JANXPZ010000104.1 GCA_025357055.1 Candidatus Eiseniibacteriota bacterium
GAGATGCCGGCCTCCTCGGGTGAGCAGGGACCCGGCGAGGCAGAGCACACCGCCGGCCATGCCCGCGATCAGGACCGCCGGGAGCGACTGGGAATAGAACGGCTTGAGGAAGTAGAGGAGCAGGAGCGCAGGCGCGCCGCCGGCCAGCGCCAGCGGCAGGGTGACGAGCGTGGCCCGCAGCGACGGAAGCGCCGATTCGGAGCGGTTGAGGAGCGGCCGCAGCAGGAGGTTCTTGGCCAGCAGGGCTGCGGTATTGCCGAGCGCGAAGCCGAGCAGCCCGAGATGGAAGTGCAGGGCCAGGACGAGGCTCAGGACGGGATTGGCCACGGCCACGATGATGTCGCTCAGGGCGATCCAGCCGATCTTCCCCCGCGCGACCAGGGTCATCCAGATCGGCTCCAGCGTGATGGCGACCAGCGTCGGCACCAGCATCGCGATCATGTAGAGGGCGCTGCCCCGGTACTCGGGACCGACCCAGCGCGTCAGGAAGACGTCCCCCACCACGCACGGCACCAGGCAGATGGGCACGCCCAGCGCGGAGCTGAAGGCCACCGCACGCAGCACCACCCTGCGGGTCCGGTCCACTTCGCCCCGCGCGTCCATCTGGGTGAGCAGCGGCGCCAGGGCCGAGACCCCGGCATAGAGGAAGCCGGTGATCATCGGCGCCCAGCGCGTCCCGAGCGAGTACGCGGTCACCTGGGCGGGCCCGTAGATCCGGCCGATCAACAGGTTGTCCGTGGCCAGGTAGAGGATGGCCGCCGCCTGCGAGACCAGCCCCAGGCCGGCGAACTGGAAGAGCGTCTTGCGCAGGGCCGGGGACCCGAATTCCGGGCGTGGGAAGACCGAGGAGATGATCCGCTTTCTGGCTCCCACGACACCGATGGCGATGGCGATGACGAGCTCCGCGACGCAGATGCCCGCCCCGTAAAGCGTGAGGCTCGGCACGAAGATCAGGAACGCCGGGACCACCAGCGCGACCTTCAGCGCCGCCCCGGCGGCACGCACGATGGACACGGACGCGGTGCGGCCGCTGACGTAGATCGGGATCTCGAGGATGCCGCCCGTGTCGTTCAGGCCCGCGGAGATGAAGAACAGGATCAGGCCCCCGGTCGCGTCCGCCAGGAGGCTGGGCGGAACGCGCATGAACAGGCAGAGCCCGTGCGCCAGGGCGACTCCGACCATGACGACCACCGCGCGCAGCACCGCGGTCCACCAGAAGCCGGCGGAGTAGTAGCGCTCGGCCAGCTCGCGGTCCCCCGCGTGGTAGCTGACGGTCACGTAACGGCGCATGGCGCTGCCGAGCCCCCCCCGCAGGAGCCAGAGGTACTCGAGCAGGGCCCCGGCAGCCGCGCTGACGCCGTAGAGCTCCCGGCCCAGCCGATGGAGCACGAACGGCGTCAGGACGATGCCGACGGTCAGCGCAGCGACCCGCGCACTCAGGCCGGCGGCGGCATTCAGCGCGGCGATGCCGGTGAGGCTGTGGCCCTTCTTCATCGCCGCATCACTCACGACGGCACCCCGGCCCCCGGACCGACGGCACGCGCGTCACCACCGGGGGCGCACCCGCAGGAGGGGAAACGGTCCCGCTCGACGAAACGGAGGCCTGCCGCAGCCCGGCTCGCCGAGCCGGTCCGTTCCGGCCGGGCGTGTCTCACGAGGAGGGGGACTTCACGCTGGCCGACTCCCCGGGCGCATACGGCAGCAGCGCTGCATCGGAGTGGTTGAGCGTGATGTGGAGCGGGGCTGCCCGGTCCCCCACACCCTTCGGCCAGACGTGGACCGGGCTGTCGGGGACCGCCGTCTTGAAGTGATTGGCGAGCAGCGCCGACTGCAGGACCGGGCAGCTCGCGCGGGCGTGGAGCCGCCGGGGCCCATCGGCCATGAGCGAGGTGGCGGCCTCGGACACCATCCAGGTGTAGAGGTCGACATCCGGGCGTGGCGCGAAGAGCTCGACGATGGAGGCCTCGAGGCCCCGGTCCGCGGCATAGGTGCGCGTCATCGCCCACCCTCGCAGCCGCCCCTCGAGCAGGAACGTGAGGAACCGGTAGGTTCCGCTCCAGCGGCTGTCCGTCATCCACCGCAGGACGTCCGGCTCGGGCTCCTGCACGATCCCGTAGCCCGTCTCGTCCCCATAGAGCTGCCCGATCTCGTTCCCGGGGGCCTCGATCTGCACCATCTGGCCGGTCGCGGGGACCCTGCGCCGCCGGGGCACGTAGTAGCCACCCGTCACGACGCCCATGGCCACGCGCGACAGCGCGGGGGGCAGCCCGACGCGGTGCTGGAGCCGTTCCGCCAGCACGTCGCCCGACACGGGCAGTTCGTATCTTCGGGACACACCGATCGGCTCCCACTTCATCATGGGCAGCGTCGCGAGCACGTCCGCCGTCCCGCCGACCGAGAGGATGGGCTCGGGCTGCCGCATCATCGCCCGCATCAGGCGGATCCCGATCCCGGACCCGCGGAGCCCCGGCAGGCTGTGCCAGTCGAAGACCTCCAGGCAGGCGGTGGGCCTGCCGCCGACCCGATACTGCTTGCGCAGCGCGAACAGCATGCCGAGGCAGTCGTCGTCCTGGATCGCCACGAACATCCTGCTGAAGGGCAGCGACCGCAGATACCGCCACTCGTAGTAGGCATCGCTCCGTGGGCGGGACCAGTACCGCTCGGAGAATCCCCGCACGGCCGGCAGCAGGTCCGGAGTGAACGGGACGATCCGCGCGGTCCTCTCCCGGTCCATCGGCACCTCGACCCGGGTCTCCGTTCGCGGCAGAGCGGGCGCGTCCTCGGGCTCGTTCACGGCGTCACCGCGGCCCGGGTCCCCCGAGACCCAGCAAGCTCCCTCACTTCGACGCGGGGAGCCGTGCGAGGAACGCCAGCAGCTCTTCTGCCACCCGGCGCCTCCCCACTTCGTTGAGGTGGGAGTTGTCCGTCGTGTAGGCCGGGACCAGGGCGTAGCCGCTCCGGTTCCCGGATCGGATGGCCTCCCGGCTGCCGTCGGGGCGGGTGGACTCGATGGCGGCGAGGTCGAACAGCGGCTCCTTGCCGCGATAGGCAGCCCGCATGAGGTCGTTGAAGCGCTCCCGCGCGAAATTGCTGCCGTATCGGCCCGGGTTCCGCCCGAGCATCAGCTTGAGTGACGCCTCCGGCCCGGTCTGGACCCGCACGAGCGGGGTCGTCACGTGCACGAACGTGACTCCTGGGAACTCCGCGCGCAGGCGCGCCATCGTCGTCTGGTAGGTGGCGAACACCGCAGCGACGTCGGTCGTCTCGGTGATGTCCACATAGCAGTACTTGTGGAACGCCACATCGACCTTGCCGCGGAGAGGGCCCTCGATCAGCCGGGCGAAATCGTCGGTCTTGAGCTTCGGATCGCCGTTCTTGCCGACGGGACCGTGCGCGAAGGCGCCTCCGCTGTCGGCCAGGGCGCCTTCGCCCCCGACCACGCGGAGACCGATGCGCGGCTCGTCCCGGATGACGTCAGCGACGCCCTCCATGATGTTGGCACCGACGGACTGGTGGCCGAAGAAGATCCGCTTCGTCCCCAGGCTCCGCCAGGCCGTATCCGGCACCTCGCTGAGCGATGCCCTCTGAACGGGTTCCTGTCTCACGGCTCCACCTCGGCATGCCCCTGTCAGCAACGCTGCAGAGAACAGCAAGAGACCCACCCACCGCATACCCGCCTTCGTCGCCATGCTCGTCGACCTCCCGCTTCACCCCTGGCTTCCCGTCATCCCTTCACGGGACCCGGTGCACCGAGCTTCCCTTCCACGAACGCCGCGATCCGGGCGATCGAGTCCAGGTTGGCCGGCACGATCTCATCGTCCTCGACTGTCAGGCCGAACGCCTGCTCGAGGAAGCCGATGATCTCGAGCACGCCGGTAGAATCTACCACGCCCAGGTCCAGCAGCGATGCGCTGTCGGTCAGGCTGGCGGCATCCGAGACGAAGAAGTTGCTGGTGACGAATTCGCGAACGCGCTGCTTGGTATCCATCGGCTGGCTACCTCAGGTCGGATTTCTTGATCTTGCCGCCACTGGTGCGCGGCAGGTCGCTGACGAACACGACCTCCCTGGGCACCAGGAAGGCTTCCAGTCGCTTCCCGCACTCGAGCTGCACCGCCTTCTCCGTGAACGTCACGCCCTGGTCGAGGATGACGAACGCCTTCACCGCCTGTCCCAGGATCGGGTCGGGCACACCGATGACGGCCGCCTCCCTGACGCCCGGGATGTCCACCAGGGCGTTCTCCACCTCCCGGGGGGAGACCTTCTCGCCGCGGCTCTTGATGATGTCGTCCATGCGGCTGATGAAGTAGAGGTAGCCATCCTCGTCGAAGCGGCCGTAGTCGCCGGTGTAGAGCACGACCTCGCCCGGCAGGGGCCCGGGCCGCAGCCGCTCGGCGGTGGCCTCCGGCTTCTCCCAGTAACCCTTCATGACCATCGCGCCGCGGATGACCAGCTGGCCGACCACGCCGGGGCCGACCTTGCGGTCGTTCTCGTCCACCAGCCAGAGCTCCATGTTCGGCGGGGCGATGCCGATGCTGTCCGGCTTGCGGTCCACGTCCTCCGGCGGCAGGTAGGCGCCCCGGGCGCACTCCGTCTGCCCGTACATCGAGTAGAGCTTCGCCCCCGGCAGCAGTTCCCGCAGCATGCGGATGTATTTCACCGGCAGGGCGGCTGCCGCGTTGGTCACGTAGCGCAGCTTCGAGAGGTCGTGGCTCCGCAGCGTCTTCATCTCACCCAGCATGGCGTACATCGTGGGCACGCCCGGCAGGCCGGTGGCGCCCTCTGCCACCAGCTGCTCCAGCACCTGCGCGGGATAGGCGAACGAGCGCATCAGCACCAGCCGCGCCCCCACCTTGACCGAGGTGATGAGCTGGTAGAGCCCGTAGGTGAGGGCCAGCGACAGCACGCTGAGGATCACGTCGTCCTCGACGTTCTCCAGGTAGGTGGAGATGGAGGTCGCCGCGGTGAGCATGTTGCGGTGGGTCAGCATGATCGCCTTGGGCGTGCCCGTGGTGCCCGACGAGTAGACGATGGCCGCCAGGTCGATGTCGAGATTCAGGCGCGGCGGGGCCGTGTCGTGCGGCTCGGCCGCCAGCGCCTCGTCCCAGCCCGAGACCTGCGCCAGATGGGCCGTGCGGTCCTGGTCGATGACGCCCGAGATGATCACCGCCCGCAGGTGCGGCGAGCCGGCCGCCGCCTCGGCGAAGGTGGCCGTGTGGCGGGCGTCCGTGACCAGCGCCGTAGCCCGGCAATCGTTCAACAGGCTGGCGAGCTTGTCGGTCCTGACCTGGGAGTTGACGATGGCCGTCACCGCGTTCGCCTTGAGCACACCCCAGAAGGCGATGACGGTCTGCACCGTGTTGTCGGCGTAGATCACCACGCGGTCGCCCCGGGCCACGCCGCGGCGGACCAGCGCGTGGGCGAGGGCGTTGGACGAAGCCTCGATCTCCGCGTAGGTGATCCGCTCCCCGTCGCAGACCAGGGCGATCTTGTCGGGCAGCCTCGCCGCGGTCGCGTGGAGGTAGTCGTGGAGCTGCGGCACCGCTGCGGGCCACCTCTGCACGTGCTGGAACGGACTCAAACCGCACCCTCCTGCAGACGGTCTGCCACCGTTTGAAAGGTGGCCGGTCGAACCACCCGGGCACCACGTCCGACGAGCGCATCGTGCAGCAACTGGGTCGAGAGGATGCCGACCAACGCCATGTTGTCGGCATTCGAGAACTGCGAATCGTCCCCCCGTCCCAGGCACTTGCGGTAGAGCTGGCCCGCGACCCCGGGGTCGAACACCCCGGTCTCCGCCAGCGCCCGCTCCGACATCATCTCCGCCACCCAGGCAGGCGCATCCGGACCGACGAAGGAGAGCGCGTCCGGGGCGCGATACGGCTGCTTCTTCCTGACCAGGATATCGGCCGGAAGCAGGTCGCTCGCCACGCATTTCAGGACGTATTTTTCGTCGAGGCCGGCCAACTTATACCTATCGGGCAGCGAATCGGCAAGCGCCGTGACCTCCCGGTCGAGGTACGGGAACCGGCCCTCGACCGAATGGGCCATGAGCATCCGATCTCCCTGGGAGGACAGGAGATAGCTCGACAGCAGGGAGCGCACCTCCAGGTACTGGTCCTGGGCGAGATGGGTCCAGCGCTCGAACTCCGGGGGAAGCGAGGACAGCAGGGCCGCCGTGGGATCGTAGTCCCCGATCGCCGCCCGCAACTCACCCGAGAACAGGCGCTGCAGGGCCGCCGTCGAGCGCCAGCGCGGCCCGTGGCCGAACCCCGGCTCCCGCCAGCGGGCCAGGTCCTGGCCGAAGAAGCGGCGGGCCATGGCCTCCTGTGCCACCGGCGAGCGCGCCAGGTAGGGATAGAGACGCTGGAGCAGCCGCGGCCGCGACGGCGACTCCGGCTGCCGCGCCCAGAATCGCCGCAGCCGCGCCTCGCGGAACAGGTCGTAGCCGGCGAACATCTCGTCGGCCCCCTCCCCCGTCAGCACGACCTTGATGCCGGCGTCCTGGACCAGCTTCGAGAGCAGAAACATGGGCGCCGGCGCGGTGCGCAGGATCGGCCGCTCGCCGTGCGCGACCACGTCGGGGAAGACGCGGGCGATGTCGCTCCGGGTGACCGTGATCTCCCGGTGCTCGCTCCCGAGGCGTTCGACCATCATCCGCTGGAAGCGCGCCTCGTCGTACTCCGCGTCGGCGAAGCGCAGGGAGAAGGTGAAGAACCGCTCGCCCTTCGCCCGCAGTCCGAGCGCGGACACGAGCGAGCTGTCGAGGCCGCCGGAGAGATAGCAGCCCACCGGGACGTCGGAGCGCAGCATCCGCAGACTCGTAGCCTCCTCGAGCGCGGCGCGGGACGCCATAGTGGCGTCGCTCAGCGTGCCGCTGAAGCGCCCCTCGTCACCCTCGGGGTAGTGCGGCGAGACGTAGGCGCGGTCGGTGACCCGGCCGTCCGCGTAGCTCCGCACGTGCCCCGGCTCGAGCTCGGACACGCCCGTGAACACCGTCCGGGGCGGCAGCGCAGACCAGAAGGTGAAGACTTCCGCGAGACCGCGCGGGTCGAAGGCGCGGGGGATGCCGCCGTCCGCGGCGAAGAGCGCCTTCGCCTCGCTGGCGAAATGGAGCCGTCCCTCGTGCTCGCAGTAGCAGAGCGGCAGGATCCCGAGCGGATCGCGGGACAGCACCAGCGTGGCGGCCCGGGAATCCCACAGGGCGACGGCCCACTGCCCGTTGAACCTCCGGAACGCCCCCTCGCCCCACGCCTCCCAGGCGTGGACGATCACCTCGGTGTCGCTGCGGGTCCGGAAGCGGTGTCCGAGCGCCTCCAGCTCGGCGCGCAACTCGAGGTAGTTGAAGATCTCGCCGTTGAAGACGATCCAGAGCGTGCCGTCCTCGTTGGAGAGGGGCTGCTGGCCCGTGACCAGGTCGATGATCGACAGGCGCGCGTGCCCGAGGCCCGCACGCGAGTCACGGTAGGCGCCGCACCCGTCGGGCCCGCGGTGGCTGAGGGCGCCGACCATGAGCGAGAGCTGTTCCAGGCTCGGCGGCGCGATCCCGTCGCGCAACGACAGGATCCCCGCGATGCCGCACATCAGTCGTGGATCCCACCCAGGGGCCGGACGAGGAGCGGCCCGAGGTGCAGGGGCCGCGTCGTGCGCCGCTTCTGGTCGATGTCGCGGTAGACCCGCTCGACCTGCGCGGCCGTCGATCCGATCGCCGCTGCCACCTCGGCAGCCGGCAGATCGTGGCTGCGACCGTAGAGGCAGAGGTCCATCGGGCCGTAGGGCAGGCCGAAGTAGAACTCCTCCTGCGACTGCGGCAGGGAGAAGGTGGCGGTGGTGGGCTGCTGGCTGCGGATCTCCTGGGGCACCCCCAGGAACTCCGCGAGCTGGTAGACCTGCGTCTTGTACAGGTGCGCGATCGGCTTGAAGTCCGCCGCACCGTCGCCCTGCTTCACGAAGAACCCCTGGTCGTACTCCAGCAGGTTGGGCGTGCCCGCCACCGCATAGTGCAGCCGGTCCGCGTGGTGATACGCCATCATCGTGCGCGTCCGCTGCTTGAAGTTCGTGGCCGCGATGAGCGCCAGGTAGGCCTGGAGCGGCAGTCGCGCGGACTTCCGCTCGCCGGACGGCGTCTCGATGATCAACTGCGTGACGTTCATGCGTTCGGCGTCCATGACCGGCGGCAGGGCCACCTTGCAGCGATAGCCCTCGCCGTACTCGGGGAAGACCAGCCGGATGGCCGCCGCCTGGCGCTCGTAGCAATCGGCGGCCGCGAGGATCGGGCCGATGTCCTCCACTAGGGTCTCGACCCCGAGGTGCGCGCCCAGCGTCCGGCCCAGGGCCAGCCCGGCGTCGCCCGAGTCGCGCTCGGGCATCAGCAGCGCCAGCACGCGCCCGGGGCCCAGGGCGCGCACGCAGAGCGCGGCGACCACCGAACTGTCGATCCCGCCGGAGACGCCGACGACCGCGCCGCGGCGTCGGAGGGTGCTGAGCACCTGCTCGCGAATGGCCTTTTCGATCTCGGCGACCGCAGCGGCCGCGTCCAGCTTCAGCGTTTCGGATGAGAGCATGGGTAGACGGTTCCCCTTTCGGAGCGGCAGGATAGCATCCCCGGCCAACGAGACGCACGGAATTCGGCCCGCCCCGCATCCGGGGCCCGTGGAGCGCCCTTCACGCGGCGCCCCGCTGTCCCCCTCACGCCGCCGGCGTCTGCGTCCCGGTCCGCCTCCGCGACGGGATGCTGAACAGCAGGTTCAGCACCAGCGCCAGCACCGTGCCGAGCGCGATCCCCGCGATGTTCGTCCCCCCCACCGTCACGCCCTTCACGCCCAGGCCGGTCGCGGCGATCAGCGAGGCCCCGGCCACGACCAGGTTGCGGTGCTCCGCGAAGTCCACCTTCGCGTCCATCCAGATCTTCACACCCATGAGCGCGATCAGGCCGTAGAGGATCAGCGTGACCCCGCCCAGCACGGGGTCCGGAACGGAGCGGATGAGCGCGCCGAACTTGGGACACAGCCCCAGCAGGATCGCGATCGCCGCCGCCATGACGAAGTTGTACGAGGAGAAGACCCGGGTGATCGCCATGACGCCCATGTTCTCCGCGTAGGTCGTCTGCGGCGTGCCGCCGCCCATCGCGGAGACGAACGTCGCCACCGCGTCGCCCAGGTAAGCCCGGCCCAGGTGGGGATTCAGGTCCCGCTTCATGTAGCTGGAGATGGCCGCGATGTGTCCCTTGTTCTCGGCCACCAGCACGACCACCACCGGCGCGATCACCAGGACGGCGCGCAGGCTCCAGCGCGGCGTCTCGAACGGCGGCAGGCCGACCCACGGAGCGGTCGCGACCGCCTCCAGCGCCTGCGGGTCGAGCAGCCCCAGGGCCGCGGCCAGCGCGTAGCCGACGATCACGCCCGTGAGGACCGGCAGCAGCCGGAGGAAGCCGCGGGCGTAGACGGAGACCAGCGCCGCCGTGAGGAACGTGACCAGGGCGACCGTCAGTGCGAGCTGGTCCGCCGGACCGCGGATGACGAAATCGGGATTGATGGCGTTGCCCATGGCCGAGGCGGCCAGGTTCAGGCCGATGAGCGCGACCACCGTGCCCGTGACGATCGGCGGCATCAGCCCGTCGATCCACTTCGAGCCGTAGCGGATCGTGGCCCAGGCGGCGATGGCGTAGAGGACGGCGGCCGCGGCGATGCCACCGAGCGCCTCCGGGATCAGCGCCGCGCTCCCTCCGGTGACCGCGAGCACCGGCCCGATGAACGAGAAGCTCGAGCCCAGGTAGCTCGGCACCTTCATCCGCGTCGTGACCAGGAAGATCAGCGTGCCGATCCCCGAGAAGAAGATGGCCAGCTGCGGGTCGAAGCCCATGATCACGGGCGCGAGCACCGTGGCGCCGAACATCGCCACGACGTGCTGGAGCCCCATCGGCACCAGTCGCTGCAGGGGGATCCGGTCTTCCGGGTAGAGGATCGGACTTTCGTTCATGGCGGCTCTCCGCGTGGGGATGGCTGAGCGCGAACGGACCGGCGCATGATAATGCCTGGGCGAAGGGATGTGCAGCGGGTGGCTACGCCCCGAGCCGGTGCGCGGTCACCGGGCCGGTGAACGACTCCCCGCCCAGCGTGAGGTAGAGCACGCCGTCGGCGACCGAAAGGTCGAACGCCATGCGCCGCTCGAGCCGCGCGACCAGTGCGGCCACCAGCGCACGATCGAGCCCGCGGAGCTCCAGCGCCTCCGCGCGATGGATGCGCTCGCCCGCCAGCGAGTCCCAGTAGCGCCTGGCGTCCCGATGCGTGTAGACCGCCACGCGCGCCGCGGCCTTGCTGGCCCGGTGCAGCCGGGCGGCGTCCGGCGTGCCGATCTCGATCCAGGCCTGGATCCTGCCGGTCAGGTCCCGCACCTCGAGCGCCGGCTGGTCAGGGTCCGCGAGCCCCCGCGAGAAGGCCAGCCCTTCGCGATGCTCGAGACAGTAGGCGAGCACCCGGGCGCAGAGGAACTCCTCGCTCTCCGAGGGATGCCGCGCGGCGCGCAGGTCGAGCGACTCGTAGACGCCGCGATCCACGTGGGAAAGCTGCACGATGAACTGGTGGATCACGGCACTGAGCGCCAAGCTCGCCTCGATTTCGGTTATGGTGTCGGGCGCAGGAAAGCCGGATGAGGGTACACCCAGTCGGGCCCGCCGTGTGCGGGGTCGCATTCCCCGGACGAGGAGAGTCGAGAGACCATGGCGCTGATCAGTCTGAACGGCGTGAGCCTCACGTTCGCCGGGCCGCCGCTCCTCGATGCCGTGAGCCTGCAGATCGACGATGGCGAACGGCTCGGACTGCTGGGCCGCAACGGCGCCGGCAAGTCCACGCTGCTCAGGATCCTCGAGGGCACGCTCGCTCCCGACTCCGGCGACGTGGTCCGCCAGCCGGGGCTGCGCGTGGCCAGCCTGCAGCAGGAGGTGCCGCTCGACCTCGCCGGCACCGTGCGGGAGTACCTGCACGAGACCTGCGGCGTGACGAGGAGCGACGCCGCATGGAGGATCGAGACGCGGATCGACCAGGCGGCCAGCGACCTCGCGCTCGACCTGGACGCCACCATCGCCACGCTCTCCGCCGGTTCCAAACGGCGCGTCCTGCTCGCGGCCGCCCTGGTGCGCGACCCCGACCTGCTGATCCTGGATGAGCCGACCAACCACCTCGACCTCGACGCCATCCGGCATCTCGAGGACGCCCTGCAGCACCGGCGGGGCACGCTGGTCTTCGTCACCCACGACCGCAGCTTCCTGCGCAGCCTCGCCACCCGCATCCTCGATCTGGACCGCGGCGCGATCCGCAGCTACCGCTCCGGCTATGACGCCTATCTCCGGACCCGCGAGGAGGAGCAGCGCGTCGAAGTGGACCAGGCCGCGCTCTTCGACAAGAAGCTGGCCCTGGAGGAGGCCTGGGTGCGCCGCGGGATCAAGGCGCGCCGCACGCGGAACGAAGGCCGGGTGCGGGCACTCGAGGCGCTGCGCGTCGAACACGGCGCGCGTCGCGACGAGGTATCGCGCGTGAAGGCGCAGCTCCAGGAGGCGGAGCGGTCCGGGCGCGTCGTGCTGCGCTGCAAGGACCTCGGCTTCACGTATGGCGAGCCACCGATCGTCCGCGGTTTCACCGGGACGATCCTGCGCGGCGACCGCATCGGCATCCTCGGGCCCAACGGCTGCGGCAAGACCACGCTGATCCATCTGCTGCTCGGGGAGATCGCCCCCCAGCAGGGCTCGGTGACCGCGGGCACGAAGCTCGAGGTCGCGCACTCCGAGCAGCTGCACGATGCGCTCGATGACACGAAGACCGTCGTCGAGACCCTGGGCGAAGGGCGCGACACGATCACCGTGGGTGGCGTCGAACGCCATGTCGTCGGCTATCTGCGCGACTTCCTCTTCAGCCCCGAACAGATCCAGGGCCCGGTCCTGCGGCTGTCCGGCGGAGAGCGAAAGCGGCTCCAGCTCGCGAGGATCCTCTCGCGGCCCTGCAACCTGCTCGTCCTGGATGAGCCGACCAACGACCTCGACCTGGAGACCCTCGAGCTGCTCGAGGAGATGCTGCTGGAATTCCGGGGCACGCTGCTGCTCGTCTCGCACGACCGCACCTTCCTCGACAACGTCGTCACCTCGACCCTGGTCTTCGAGGGCGCCGGGCAGTGGCGCGAGTACGTCGGCGGCTACGAGGACTGGCTGCGCCAGCGAAGATCCGCCGAACCTGCGCCCGCCGCGAAACCGCCGCGGCCGAAGCCCGGGCGGGACCTGCTGCGGCCGCGACGCATCACCTTCAAGGAGAAGCGGGAACTGGCCGATCTGCCCGGGAGGATCGAGCGCCTCGAGACCGAGAAGCAGGGCGTCTTCGACCTCATGGCCTCCGCGGACTTCTACACGACGCGGGGGGACGAGGTCGCGGCCACCCGGCTGCGCCTCGCGGAGATCGAGACCGGGATCCACGAGGCCTACGGGCGGTGGCTGGAACTGGAGAACCTGGCGATCGGCGAGACGGAGTGACTGGCGGGGCGACGACCCTTCACCGCAGGAGAGGCGACCATCATGGCGGACCGATTTCGGACTCCCGATTCCTACCACTCGGTGCTTTCCGTTCGCGACACGGAGAAGGCGATCGAGGAGATCAAGAACTTCTTCCAGGTCGCCCTCGCGCAGGCCCTGAACCTGCGCCGTGTGACCGCTCCCCTGTTCGTGGAGTCCGGAACCGGCATCAACGACGACTTGAACGGAGTCGAGCGCCCGGTGACGTTCACGGTGAAGGACCTCGGAGGCCGGAAGGTCGAAGTGGTCCAGTCGCTGGCCAAGTGGAAGCGGCTGGCACTGGCCGATCTGGAGATCCCCTCAGGCGAGGGGATCTACACCGACATGAACGCCATCCGCCCGGATGAGACGCTGGACAACCTTCATTCCATCTACGTCGATCAGTGGGATTGGGAGCGGGTGATCACGCCGGAGGAACGGGACCTCGAGCTGCTGAAGACGACGGTGAGGAGGATCTACGACGTCATCCGGCAGGCCGAGGCGGTCCTCTGCTCGGCGCATCCCGCCCTGACCAGCAGCCTGCCCGCGGAGATCACGTTCATCCATTCGGAAGACCTGCAGGAGCGCTTCCCGGACCTGCCGCCTGCCGAACGGGAGAAGCAGGTCACCCGGGAGCACGGGGCGGTGTTCGTCATCGGGATCGGCTGGCCCCTGGGCGACGGCGCACCCCACGATGGCCGGGCTCCGGACTACGATGACTGGACGAGCGCCAACGGGCGGGGACACGGCCTGAACGGCGACATCCTGATCTGGTATCCGCTCCTCGAGACCTCATTCGAGGTGTCCTCCATGGGCATCCGCGTCACCCCGGAGGCCCTGCGCCTGCAACTGGCGATGGCGGGACAATCGCAGCGCGAGGCGCTCTATTTTCACCAGCGTCTGCTGTCGGGCGAGTTGCCGCTCTCGATCGGCGGCGGCATCGGCCAGTCGCGGCTCTGCATGCTCCTGCTGAAGAAGGCTCACATCGGGGAGATCCAGGCGGGGATCTGGCCGGCCGACATGCGGGCCGCGCTCAAGAGCCGCGGCGTCATCCTGCTCTGAGCGCAGGGCCGCGGACGACGACAGGACGGGGAGAACCGGGCGCGAGCGCCCTGGCCACGGCCGGGGCGCTCGCCGCTATCTCTTCAGCGGATGCGTCTCCCTCACCATCGTCCCGGTCCGGAGCACCTCTTCGATCTTGTAGACCCCGAGCTTGCGGTTCTTGACGAAGCCGCTGAACGCCTTCTCGGCGAGCACGCCGTCCTTCAACATGTCGGACAGCCACTCCAGCGCCAGCGAGGGCGTGTACTGCGGCAGCGCGGCGCCCTTGTCCATCAGCCACCGCATGTTCTTGCTCTCCTGCGAGCCGAGCGGCGGAGCCATGACGATCGGGATGCCGAGCCCCGAGTAGAACGACAATTCGCTCGGCTTGGTCCAGAGGATGTCGGTCTCGCGCATCAGCGCGTCGAACCGCACGAAGTACGCGGGCTTGCGGTCCTCGCGCACGATCAGCACGCCGTCGCCGAGCGCGGAGCCCAGCCCGATGCGGGTCACGAATGCGCGGAACACGTGCTCGACCAGCGGGTTCACGCCCGCCACCAGCACGAGCCGGAAGCGCCCGTCCAGGATGCCGGGCTTGAGACTCTGCGCCAGCATCAGGCCGATCTCGGCCTGCGCGCCGGCCCCGCCCACGGCGAAGGTCACCGTGACCCGGGCGCCGCCGGCCAAGGGCTGCGGCCGCGCGCCCAGCATCTCCTGCACCGTGGAGCCGAAGACCGAGGCGAATCGCCCCAGCGGATCGAGCCGTCCCAGCCGCTGCAGCAGATCCGCCTTGAGCGTCTCCATCCCCGGTCCGCCGATGTTCTCGCGCGGAAGCGGGAAGCCGGTGATGAAGATGCGCTCGTCGGGGACCCCATACTGACGCAGGCGTCGCATGACCCGGCCGCAGGGCGCGAAGTACTGGATGCGGCTCCGCCCCGCCTTCGACGCCACCCAGACACGATTCAGGTCGGCGTCGCAGATCACGCTGTACACCGGGGCGAAGCGGGCGTAGTCCGCCACGAGCGCCGGCGCGTAGAAGGTCGAGATCATCGGCAGCCAGTGCGAGTGCAGCCGGGTCAGCATCGCCCGGCCCAGCCCCTTCCCGATCAGGTGGTCCACGAGGTAATTGTTGAGCGACGGCTTGGAGAGGTCCCGCAGCGGATAGAAGGGCGGGATGTGCAGCAGACGATCCAGCAGGCCGAAGATCGCGCCCCCCACGAGCGGCACGCCCCTGGCGCGCGAGAGCGCCTCGTAGCTCCAGGTGAGCCGGCGCCAGAAGCGGGCCTCGTCCTCATCGGTGGTCTCCGGGCCACCGGCCGTGAGGACGCCATCGTGGGCGAGATAGGCCAGGGCATGCGCGGCACGCTGGTGGCCCAACCCCATGTCGGCGGTCACGACCCATGCGCAGAGCTGATCCGGATTCGTGGTCATGGCGGAGCCCATGCTAACACCCTCGGCCATCGATGGCAGGGTGCGCGTCGTCGCGCGGCGGGCCTCCCGGCGGAGGCTCGTTCAACGAGGGTATCGGCAAGTCGGGGCGAAGGGTGCAGCCGCGCGCGCAACTGCGGCGCGTCACTGCGACGACGACGCCCTCCCCGCCACGGTCCCGCTGCTCCACGCCCACTGGAAGTTGAATGCTAGACCCGGGGTGGACACAGAGGTCGAAAGCGGCGGCAAGCCCGCTGAATGTGCACAAAGCGACGCGGGCGAGGAGACCCGTTCCGACCCATAGAACCGGGATCAAACTAGCAGTTCGAGCACAGAACCAGCACAAATAGCGCCGTGTGCCGAACCGGGCAAGGCCCGGTCTACGAGGCCTTGTGGGTTCCGGGATCTCCTGCCGCTGATTTCCGGATATTCCTGCCGGTGGCTGGCCGTGACTCCGGTCTGGTTCGGCACGCTTGAGGTGGCGGGTACG
>JANXPZ010000121.1 GCA_025357055.1 Candidatus Eiseniibacteriota bacterium
CGTTCAACGGGCTGACGACCGTGAACAACGCGTGGGAGACCCGGGCGTACCTGGCCTCCGTTGCCGCGGTGCCTGGCATCTCGAGCTACGGCGGCCTGGCGAACTTCACGACCTACGATATCAAGGGCTATGGCAAGACCGACTCGCTGTCGCTGGTCTTGACCGCGGGTCAGTAGTCGGCCCATGCAGCGGAACGCGGGGGCGGGACGGGAACTTGTCCCGCCCCCGCGCATTCGCGGTACAGGCGCCGCGTACGCGCGGCGCGGCTTGCTTCCCGGAGAGACCTCGAGGATCCCATGAAGCGTGACGCCGGCTTCACCCTCGTCGAGTTGATGGTCGTGGTGGCCGTGATCGGCGTTCTGGCCGCGGTCGCGATCCCGAACTTCACCGCGATGCAGGGGCGCGCGAAGGAGGCAGGTGTGAAGGCGAACATGCACACCTTCCAACTCGCCGCCGAGGATTACGGCGTGCAGAACGGCGGATACTACGCGGCCAATGGGGTCGTGGTGGTGCCACTCATGCCGGGTGGAGAAGCCCGCTTCACGAACAGCGTCACTGGCTTGACCGGCAGCGGCGTCGCCTGGGAGGACCGGGGCAGTTACGACGCGCCCGCGAGCGTGATCCCTGGCATCACCAGCTACGCGGACTCGAACACCGCGACGTACAACGTGAAGGGCTACGGAAAGACCAGCCAGATCTCGATCGTCCTCTCCTCCGGATACTGATCGCGCTTCGGCCACGGGCGTTCCGCTGCAGCCGGGCGCGATGCCCGATCTCCGGCGAGTCCCCCTCGCACCGCCTGGCGCCGGCCGGGCGCTTCTCCCGAAGCGCAGCCGCCCCCTCGGCACGTTGCATCCTGCACGTTTGCCCGCCCGCACGGCACGCGCGTTGCAACCAGGGACGGCCCGGTGGAGCGGTCGCGAGGCGCGACCGGCCTGAACCTGATGGCGCAAGGGGTTGGCTCCGTTGGAGGGAATCGGGACGTGAAGGGAATCATGCAGACTTCGGCCGGTTCGATTGCAGAGTGGCAAACGGCTGACCGTCCGGACCCGGGACCGACCGTCCCGGATCCCGGCCTGGCCGTGTGCGTCCGGGGGCTCGCGAAGCACTACGTGCACCCGTGGACCCTTCGGGTGACCCGGGGGCTCGAGGCGCTGGACCTCGACGTGCGCCGGGGCGAGGTGATGGGCCTGCTCGGCCCCAACGGCGCGGGCAAGAGCACAACGCTGAAACTCCTCACCGGGCTGCTGAAGCCCACGCACGGACAGGCCTGGCTGATGGGCGAACCGGCCGAGAGCACGGCCTCGCGCCGCAGCCTGGGCTTCCTGCCGGAGCAGCCGTACTTCTACGACTACCTGAACGGGCTCGAGTACCTCGAACTGGCGGCACAGCTCTCGGGCATGCAGGCCGGGACCGCGCGGGAGCGGGCGCGCCACTGGCTCGGCCGGGTCGGTCTGGGTGAGCGGCCGCGGTTGGGACTCCGCAAGTATTCGAAGGGCATGCTTCAGCGCCTGGGGCTGGCGGCCGCGCTGGTGCACGACCCCGAGTTGCTCATCCTGGACGAGCCCATGAGCGGGCTCGACCCGTTCGGCCGCCGCGACGTGCGCGAGCTCATCACCGAACAGCGCGAGCGCGGCGTGACCGTGCTGTTCTCGTCGCACATCCTGCCGGACGTCGAGATGCTGTGCGACCGGGTGGCGATCATGATCGGCGGCCGCCTGACGCGCGTGGCCACGGTCGGCGAGCTGGTGGAGGACGGTGCGCAGGCCGTCGAGATCCGCTGCGCGCCGGGGGCGCTGCTCGAGCTGCCGAAGCACTGGGTGGGCCTGGTCTCGCGCACCCAGCGCGCCGACGAGTCGGTCTTCCGGCTGGAGGACGAGGCGCAGCTGGCGGACGTGCTGGGCTGGCTGCTCCAGGCGGGCGTGCAGGTGCGCGCCGTGACGCCGCAGCGGCCGACGCTCGAGACCCTCTTCCTCGCCGCCGCCGAGGCCGAGCGTGAGCGGAGGAGCGCATGATCCCGCTGCTCATCGCGCGCAACACCTTTCGCGAGGCCACGCGCGACCGCGTGCTGGCCGGCGTGGTGGTGGCCGGGCTGGCGCTGCTCGCGCTCACCCAGGCGGCGAGCTCGCTGGCGATGGGCGAAGGCCGGCGCTTCACGGTGGACCTCGGACTGTCGGGCATCTCGGTCCTCGGCCTGCTCGTCATCCTGCTCACCGGGACGAGCCTGGTGGCGAAGGAGGTCGAGCGGCGCACCATCTACAACCTGCTCTCGCGTCCCATCACCCGGCCGGCCTACCTGGTGGGCAAGTGGATCGGGTTCTCGGCGACGCTCTGGAGCGTCGCGTTGCTGCTCGGCCTGGCCCTGTGGGGGCTGGTCGTGCTGCGCGGCTGGGGGGGCCAGGGCCTGGCCGTGCTGGAGGCGGTCTACCTCGTCGGGCTCGAGCTCAGCGTGATCACGGCGCTGGCCGTGATGTTCTCGGCGCTCTCGACGCCCGTGCTCTCGGCGCTCTACACGCTGGGCTTCTACGTCGTGGGGCAGTGGAGCAACGACCTGCGGATGCTGGCCGAGAGACTCCCGAAGGAACTCGGGATGCTGCTCGGCACCGTCGCCAACCTGGTCCCGAACCTGCCGCTCTTCAACATGCGCACGCTCGCCGCGGAAGGGCACTCGACCACCTGGCTGCACCTCGGGCTGGCCTCGGGCTACGCCGCCGTCTACGTGGCCTGCGTGCTGTGCCTGGCCACCGCGGCCTTCGAGTCGAAGGACTTCAAGTGAGCCTGCTGGCCGTGCCGGATTCGCGCCGGGCCCGCTTCTTCACGGCCTGGATGGGCGCTCTCGTGCTGGGAACGGGGGTGTTCACGCTGGCCTCCGCCGCGTGGCGGGTCCTGCCGCATCCGCAGCCGCTCGAGGAACTGTCGTACTACCCCTCGGGGCGCTTCCTCGAGCCGGCCACGCTCGGGCATGCCGCGACCGCGGCCGACCTGGCGTGGCTGCGGGCGGTGCAGTACTACGGTCAGCACCGCACCACGGACAACCAGTTCGTGCGGATGGGGCACGTGTTCGACATCCTCACCTCGCTCGATCCCGCGTTCCTGCCGGCCTACTCCTTCGGCGCCTTCGCCCTGGCGCAGGAGGGCAGGGATTTCCCGGCGGCCGAACGGCTCATGTTGAAGGGGCTCGCGGCCAATCCGACCAGCGGCCCGCTGGCGTTCCAGCTGGGCTTCCTCTACTACGTGCGGCCCGGCGGGCGGGACCTGCAGCACGCGGCCGAGTACTTCGAGCAGGCCTCGCGCCAGCCCGACGGGCCGCCTCAGTCGGCCCGTTTCGCGGCCTTCGCCCGGCAGAACTCGGGAGACCTGACGGCGGCCTACGAGCTCTGGTCCCAGATCGAACGCGACTCCCCCAACCGCTATCTGTGCGAGATCGCCCAGCGTGAGATGGCCCGGATCCGTGAGGCGCTCGAACGTGGCGTTCGGGCGCAGGCCATGCGCCGCCTGCCCACCCCGGTCGTCCTGTTGGCGAAGCAGCCATGAGGCCCCAGCCGCGTCCCCCGGGGGTCCGGAAGGGGCCCCGAAAGTCCGCTCAAGTGAGGTTCCCGGCCGACCGATAACCACCATGGCAGGTCACCCCTCTGGGTCCACCGTTCCAGGGGTGGCTCGGAGTTCGACCCGCTGTCGTTCGTTCCACCGCGAGTGGCCCGAGAGCCCCGCGGTCCAGCCCGCCGTGCCGGGTCAGGCCCGCACCGCGTCTAGGGAGTGAAGACATGCTCTTCGGCAAGAAGCAGTCCCTCGTGGGGCTGGACATCGGTAGCCACACCATCAAGGCGGTCGAGCTGGAGTCCCAGCCCAACAAGTCCTGGCGGCTCACCCGCTGGGGCATCTCCGCTCCGCTCGCCGAGGCCATCGTGGACGGCGAGATCATGGACCGCCAGCTGGTGACCGACGCCATCTCGAACCTGTTCGAGTCGCGTGGGATCAAGTCGCGCAACGTGGTCGCGGCGGTGAGCGGCCGGGCGGTGATCGTGAAGAAGATCACGATGAACCGTCTCTCCGCGGCCGACGCGCAGCAGGCGGTCTACTGGGAGGCCGAGCAGCACGTGCCGTACGACATCAACGACGTGTCGCTCGACTTCGAGATCGTGGGGCCGGTGCCGAACGATCCCAAGCAGATGCAGGTGCTGCTGGTGGCCGCCAAGAAGGACATGGTCATCTCCTTCGGCGACCTGATCCGCGAGGCGGGACTCACCCCGTCGGTCGTGGACGTGGACTCCTTCGCGGCGCAGAACGCCCTCGAGGCGAACTACGACTTCGCGCCCGAGGAGGTCGTCGCCATCCTGAACATCGGGGCGGAGATGACCAACATCAACATCATCCAGGCCGGGGTGCCCTACTTCACCAAGGACCTTCAGGTGGGCGGCACGACCTTCGTCGAGGCCGCCCAGCGCAAGTTCAACCTGAGCCAGGCCGAGGCCGCCGCCGCCGTGCGCGGCGAATCGGGCTCGAGCCTCGAGCTCGCGCCGGTGATCGAGCAGGCGTGCGAGGGGCTGGCGACCGCGCTCGAGCGCGCGCAGGCGTTCCTGCGCACCTCGGGAGAGGCGGGCGCCATCTCGCGCATCATGCTGTGCGGTGGCAGCGCCCTGACGCCGGGCGTGCCCGAGTTCATGCAGCGCCGCTTCGGCGTCACGACCGAGATCGCCAATCCGCTGACCCGTGTTACCTATGACCCCGCGCTGTTCGCCGGGCAGGACGTCATGAAGGTGGCGCCGCTTCTGACGGTCGGGATCGGACTCGCGCTGCGCCGCGTGGGAGACAAGAAATGATCCGGATCAATCTCCTCCCCGGGGAGGAAAGGCGGCAGCGCAAGTCCGCCGGCGGGCTGAAGGTCGGTGACCTGGTCGTGCCACTCGCCCTGCTGGTGGCGACGACGCTGGTCGTGGCCGGCACGGCGCTCTCGCAGCGCACCCGGGCGGACGGGCTCGTACGTTCCATCGCGGATGTGGACGCGCAGTCGCGCGTGCTGGCGCCCCAGATCGAGCGGGTCAACCGCCTGGCCCAGGAGCGCGCCGAACTGGACCTGCGGCTGGGCATCATCGGCAGGCTGCAGAAGGGTCGCACGCAGAGCGTGCGGCTCATGGACGAACTGGCCTGCTGCATCCCCGAGCACCTCTGGGTCAGCACCGTCAAGCAGGAAGGCGCGACGACGCTGAGTGTGGAGGGCACCACGCTCTCGAATCTCGTGGTCTCGGATCTCATGTCGAGGCTGGAACGCTCCCCGCTCTTCGCGAACGTGGAGCTCGACGTGGCCGAGCATGCGGCCATCGGCGACCGTGACGT
>JANXPZ010000147.1 GCA_025357055.1 Candidatus Eiseniibacteriota bacterium
CGCGGCATAGGCGGCCGCCGCGCTGCCGGCGTTGCCCGCGGAGGGGAGCGCGACGGCCCGCTTGCCGAAGGCGACCGCACCGTTCACCGCCAGCGCCAGCCCGCGCGCCTTGAACGACTGGGTCGGGTTCGGCGACTCCTCCTTCAGCCACAGCCGTTCGAGGCCGAGTTCCTGCGCCAGGCGCGGCAGCGGCAGCAGTGGCGTGCCGCCCTCCCCCAGGCGCACGGCCGGGTAGTCGGCGGCGAAGGGCAGCACGGCACGGTAGCGCCACAGGTCCGTGCCGAAGCGCGCGAGCGATCCGCGCGGGATCTCCCGGCGGACCCGCGCGAGGTCGTAGCGCACGAGCAGCGGCTGGCCGCAGACGGGACACACGGTGCGTGGCTCGGACAAGTCGCACGAGCCACCGCAGGCGGGGCAGTCGAGGGCCTGGAGACAGGGGTTGAAGACCGGGGGCACCATGAGTGCGCGAATCAAGCGCCCTTTGGTGCGTTGCGTCAAGCAGGCACGCGCGGCGCGAGCCGGGGCCGCGCCCGGGTCGCTCGCTAGCCCCGCCCGCGCCTCGAGCGCGTCTCGCCCTGGTGCTCCTCGACCTCGAGTTCCTCGCGCAGCCGGAGGAACGACTCGAAGCGCAGGCGCGAGACATCCCCGGCCCCGACCGCCTGGCGCAGCGCGCAGCCGGGCTCGGCGGCGTGGCGGCAGTCGGTGAAGCGGCACTGGCCGAGGAAGCGTCGGAACTCGACGTAGGCCTGCTCGAGGTCGCGCGAGCCGACGCCCCACAGGCCGAAGGCGCGCACGCCGGGCGTGTCGATCAACTCCAGGTCCGGGGCCGGGCGGACCAGCACCGCGGCGGTCGTGGTGTGGCGCCCCTTGCCGGTCTTCTCGTTGACCAGGCCCACCAGCAGCTCCAGAGCGGGGACCACGGCGTTGAGCAGCGTGCTCTTCCCCACGCCCGAGTGCCCGACGAAGAGCGAACGCCGCCCGTGCAGGGCGTGGCGCAGCGCCTCCACGCCCTCTCCGCTCGGCGCGCACACCGCGTGGCAGGGCACGCCGGCACGTTCGTATTCGTGCAGCAGGGCGCGCGCCTGGTCCGCGCTGCCCAGGTCGGTCTTGTTCAGCACCAGCCGCGCGGGGATGCCGGCGTGCTCGGCCTGCGCCAGCACGCGGTCGGCGAATCCGGGCGAGAAATCGGGCTGTGCCAGCGAGGTGACCAGCACGACCTGGTCGAGGTTCGTCGCCACCACCTGCTCGATCGCCTGCACTCCCGCGGCGCGGCGCGAGAACAGGTTGCGCCGCGGCTCGACCTGGTCCACCACGAGCTCATCCGCCCCGGCCTCGAGCCGCACGAGGTCGCCCACCACGACGGCGTTGCCCAGCGCCTTCTTGCGCCCCATGACCCGCCCGCGCACGGTGGCCGTGAAGAGCGTGCCGTCCTCCGCGAACAGCACGCAGGCCCCGAAATCGACGCGCGCCACCAGCGCCCAGCCTGCCGCAGGGGTCAACCCCAGCCCCCCGATCCGTTCACGGGCAGCGTGACGGTGAAGCAGGCCCCGTGCCCCGGCGGACTCTCGGCGGTGATGCGACCTCCGTGGTTCGTGATGATGCGGTACGAGGTCGAGAGCCCGAAACCGTGCCCTTCGGGCTTGGTCGTGAAGTACGGCTCGAAGACCCGGGTGAGGTTCGAGGCCGCGATGCCGGCGCCGGTGTCGGTGACCACGATCCGCACCAGCCGTCCACGGTCGTCGGTCGAGCTCGTCACGCCGATGACCTTGCGCACCGAAGGTCTGTCCTTCATGGCGTCGGCGGCGTTCACGAACAGGTTCAGCAGCACCTGCTGGAGCTGGCCCGGGTCGCCGCGCAACGCCGGCACCTGCTCGGCCAGCCGCAGGTCCCATTCCACGCCGTCGAAACGGTTCTGGGTGCGCACGAATTCGATCGAGCGCTGGACCAGGGAGTTCAGGTCCACGCGCTCCACGACCAGCTCGGCCCGCGAGAAATCCATCAGCCCCTTGGCGATGACCTCCATGCGCCGGGACTGCTCGATGATGATGCGTCCGCGGCGCTCGATGTGCTCGTAGACCTTGCGCTCGGAGTCCTTCAGGAGCATCTGGGCGTGGCCGCTGATGGCGGCGAGTTGGGTGCGCAGCTCGTGCCCGATCTCCGCCGCCATCTCGCCCTTGGCCGCCAGGCGCTCGGTGTGGACGATCTGGCGCTGCGCCTTCTGGAGTTCGACGTAACGCCGGCCCGACTCGTAGATCATGAAGAGCGGCGCGTAGAACAGGGCCACCCCGAGATAGCCGATGGCGCCGTAGGAGATCACCATCAGGGGCGCGAGCAGGAACGCCGCGCTGTCCTCGAGCAGCCGCTCGGAGTAGAACCAGTCCTCGCGCAGCACCCGCAGGTAGGGCCGGTCGGTGGACCAGGCCACCGCCACCGCCACGAGCGCGCGGTTCACGAGCAGGAAACCGGCGAACAGGCCCAGGACCGCCGGCGCCAGCCGCAGCGCCACCGACTGCCCGGACCGCACGTCCCCCGGCAGCAGCGCGTGCAGACCGGTGTCCGGGCCCCCGAGCAGGGTGAAGATCCAGCCGGCGACCCACAGGGTGATCGCCATCTGCCCGCCGTTGAACCAGGTGCGCGTCCAGGGCTTGCGCAGCACCAGGAATTCCGCCAGCACCGTACCGAGCGCCGCGATCCACATGGCGGGCGAGGGGCCCCAGAGCATGCAGGCGGCGAGCGTGGCGCTCGAGGAGAGGCTCCAGGTGCCCTCGCCCGAGATGGTGCTCAACCACATGCTCTCGGCGAGCACGAAGATCAGGATCCAGGCCAGGTAGTGGCCCCACTGGGCCTCGAGCCCGCGCGGCAGGTTGAATCCGAGCAGCAGGGCGGCGACCAGGCCGACCGAGACGACGTAGATCACGAGCTTGCGGCTCACGATGCCCCGCCCGTCCGCGACGCCGGCACGACTCCGAGCCCGGGCCGCTCCGAGAGCGCGATCACGCCCCGCTCGAGCGGCGCACCGGCGAAGGGATCGTCGGCCAGCAGCCAGTGTCCGTCCAGGTCCAGGTAGTCGGCCAGCGGGGCGAGTTGCGCCGCGGCCGAGAGGGCCAGGCTCGACTCGACCATCGAGCCCAGCATGACCTTGAGCCCCAGCGCGCGCGCCGCGTGGATCATGCGCAGCATCTCGCGCAGGCCGCCCGTCTTCATCAGCTTGAGGTTCACGCCGTCCACGCAGCCAGCCAGAGCGCCGAGGTCCCGCAGGTGGTGAGCGCTCTCGTCGGCGAAGACCGGGATGCCGCTGCGCTCGCGCACCCAGCGCAGTCCCGCAAGGTCCTCTCGCGGTACCGGCTGCTCGACCAGCTCGATGCCGAGCGGCTCGATCTCGCGCAGCACGCGCACGGCGTCGGCCGGGCTCCAGGCCGTGTTGGCATCCACCTGGAGCTTCCCGGTGTAGCGGCGCCGGATCCGGCGCAGGTTCTCCACGTCGCCGGGCGCCCCCAGCTTCACCTTGACGAGCGGGAAGTCGAGCACGGTCTCGAGCTTCTCCTCCATCTCGGCGGGCGGGGCCATGCCCAGCGTCACGCAGGAGCGCGGCGCAGCAGCGGCGTCGAGCCCCAGCAGTCGCCACACCGGCAGCCCCAGCTTCCGGCCGATCCAGTCGTACAGCGCCATGTCCAGCGCGGCTCGAGCCGCCCATTGCCCCTTGAGCACCGAGTCGAGCCGGGCGCCGAGCGCCTCGAGCGCGAACGGGTCCTCGCCCAGGTGCGGTGCCCACGCGTCGAGCGCGGCGCCGGCCAGGACCCGGCTCTCGCCGTAATAACGCGAGGGCGCGGCCTCGCCCAGGCCCTCGAGGCCCTCGTGCTCGATCCGCACCAGCAGGTTCTCGTGACGCCTGCGCGCGTCCATCGACGAGATGCGGAAGTCGTAGGTGGTGGCGAGCTCGAGGGGTTCATGCCGCAGGCGCATGGTCCCTCCGCAGGGCCGCGAGGGCCCCGGCCTGCGGCCACGCTCCGAAACGGACCCGGTCGGTGACCGCGGGCGAGCGAGCGCGCATGGCGCCCGCGCACCCGGCAGCCGTCCGTCCCGCCCGCCTCGAGTCGATCACCGCCGCCACCTCCCCGGGCCGACGACCCGGCACACGCACGACGGTCTTCGCCTCCGCGGGCGTGAACCGGCCTTCAGCGCGCGGCGTGGACCTGCGTGGTCGTCCGAACATGTCTCAGCGCAGCGAGTCATAGACCTGGATGTAGCGATCCACCATGTCGTCCACGTTGAAACGCTCGCGCGCGATCCGGCGGGCCCGACGGCCCATGGCGCGGCGCAGCTTCTCGTGGGTGAGCAGCTCGAGCACCGATCCGACGTAGCCCTGGACGTCCGCAACCTCATGCAGGAACCCGGTCACGCCTTCCTCCACGACCTCCGGCAGACCTCCGACATTCGAGGCCACGACCGGAACCTCGGCGCTCATGGCTTCGAGGGCCACCAGGCCGAAGCTCTCGGACGAGCTGGGCAATAGGAAGACATCGGCAAGCGGGAGCAGTTCCTCCATGCAATCCTGATTCCCCAGGAATAGCACGTCCCGTTCCACGCCCAGCTTGCGGGCCAGTTGCTCGGCCGCGGGTTTCTCCGGGCCATCCCCGATCATCACGAGCTTGGCCGCCAGGTGCTTGCGGACCTCAGCGAACACCTGAATCACGACCGGGATGTTCTTGACCTGGCGGAAGTTGGAGGCGTGCATCAGTACCCGGGTCTCGGGCGGGGCCAGCCTCACTCCGGACCGGGAGCGCGGAACGAAGACCTCCGGGTCCACGAAGTTGTAGACCACCTCGATCGGCTTCGTGATGCCGAGGCTCTTCCGGGCGCTGTCCGCCAGGAAGCGGCTCACCGCCGTCACCCGGTCGCTCGACTGGATGCTGAACTGGGTGACGCGGAAGTAGGCCGGATCGATGCCGAGCACGCTGATGTCCGTGCCGTGCAGCGTGGTCACCACGTCCAGCCTGCGCGGCAGCACCAGCTGGCGCGCGAGGTAGGCGCTGGCCGCGAACGGCATGGCGTAGTGCACGTGCAGCAGGTCGATCCCGTGGTTCTCGACCACTTCCACCATCTTGGTGGCGAGCGCCAGGTTGTTCGGCGGCTGCTCGAAGACCGGGTAGGTGACCGGCGTGACTTCGTGGAAGAAGATGCTGGACTCGAAGCGCCGCAGCCGGAACGGCAGCCGGTGGGCGATGAAGTGCACGTCCCAGCCGCGTCGCGCGAGCCCGAGCCCCAGTTCGGTGGCGACCACGCCACTGCCTCCGAAGTGCGAGTAGCAGGTGATGCCGATCTTGCGGCGCGCCTGCGTGCGCGCGGGGTGCGGCGCCGCCGCACGCTTCGTCGCCGCTCGTGGGGCCTTCGCCCGTGCCCGGGCGGCGCGGCGCACCGGCTCCGCTCCCCCGGCCTGGTCCCGCGCCCCGGAACCCCGTCGCTTCACCGCGCTCATCGCACGCCTCCTTCGAGTCCCGTCGGCAGCAGGGCGCGCGCGTCCGTGACCGGCACGGGACCGCGCACGCGGTAGCCTTCACCGTAGCGCACCCCGATCAGCGCACCCAGCGAGCGGGCACGCGCTTCGATCTCCTCGAGGAAGCCCGGCCCGGTGAGGTAGGTCGCCGGCCCGCGCGCCGGATCGAGCTGGCTCTGGTGCACGCGCACGGCCCGCATGCGGCGCTCCCACGCCGCACTCACGTCCACCACCAGGTGCGGCCGCGCCGCGCCGCGATAGAGCGCGAAGAGCAGGCGCTCCGGACGGTGGCGCGCCAGGTCCCCCGCGGAGGGCCCGCCGGAATCGTCCCCGGCCGGTCGCGGACCCGCGTCGAAACGCGCCAGGCCGGCGAGATAGCAGGCGCGCTCGACCAGGCGCGAGGCCTCGACGTGATCGGGGTGCGCATCCTCCGGGTCGGGCGCCACGACGAGCCGCGGCCGGTGCTCGCGCAGGCAGGTGACGACCGCGGCCTGCTGCCCGTGGTCGTGGCGGTCGACGCCGAGGTCCGGCAGGCCCAGGTTCCCCCGCCAGGCGACGCCCAGCTCGCGCGCCGCAGCGGCAGCCTCCGCGGCGCGCTCCTCCACGTCGCCGCGCGTGCCCTTCTCGCCGCGCGTCAGGTCCGCGATCCCGACCGCGTGACCGTGCGCGGCGAGCAACGCCGCGAGACCGCCCGAGGAGAGTTCCACGTCGTCGGGGTGAGCACCGAAGAACAGGGCATCCAGCATGGTCAGAGTTCCACGACGAGATGTTCGTTGACGCCGCGCGTCAACGCGCGGACGTGCCCGGCAGCCAGTTCGCACAGCGCGGGGACGACCCCGCGGCCACGGTGGGCCACGACCTCGAGCGAGACGAGCCGCCGCTCCTGCAGCCGGTCTCCGGGCATCAGGTAGTGGCGCAGCCGCGGCCACTCCGGGTGGCCACGCTCGAGCCGATGGCGCACCTTGCCGGTGAGGCCCTCGAGCAGACGCTGGAACTGATACTCCACCTTCGCGCGGGACGATTCCACCAGTTGCGGCAGGCTCGCATCCACCTCACGCACCGAGACGGCGAGACGCTCGAGGCCGCCCAGGGCATCCGCCCGGGCCCGCTCGAGGTCCGCGCGGGGCCCGGCGGGCACGGACTGCTCGGCCAGAAGTCGCAGGGCGGCATCCACGCCCGTCACCAGTTGCCAGGGCTCGGCCCCCGTGGCCTCGATCAGCGCCACGGCGGCGGGCGGCAGCCAGGTGACCCCGAGGCGCGGCACGGGGCAGGCGGCGGCGACCTGCAAGCCTTCGAAGACCTCGCGCAACTGGGCCAGGTAGCCGATCTCACCCGGGCCGCACGCCATCGCCACCGTCGGCAGGACCGCGTCCTGCACGACCGGCCGCAGCGCCACGCTGGGCGAGAGTACCCGGGAGCCCGGCATCGCCAGCGCCTCGGCCAGCGACAGCTTGCGGCGCGTGCCGTCTTCGATGGCGAAGACGAACGACTCGAGCGCGGCGTCCGAGAGCGGACGGCGGCCGGTCCGGGCCTCGAGCCAATCGCCGGCCCGGCGCGCGGCGCCGGCGAGATCCGCGGCTTGCGCGAGGTAGCGTTCGAGCACCGGTCGCGCGGCGGCCCGGAACGCGGGCAGCCGCGGGTCCACCACCACCAGTCCCTCCTCGGCGAACAACGCCAGCATCAGGGCGCTGAACGCCTCGCCCAGGTCGCCTGCCCGCGCGAGCGAGGTCCGCAGCAACTCGCCCGTCTCGCCCTGCCCCGCCAGGCCGGCCCACGCCTGCAACGCCTCCTCCCCGAGTGCCGCGAGAGGCGCGACCGGGACCTCCCCCACCAGGCCACCCGCCGCGTGCGCGCCGTCGGGCAGGACATGCTCCCGCAGCGTCAGGCCGGCGTCGGCGAAGGTGGCCGTACGGATCTCGTCGAAGTCCGAGTCCTCGCCGTGCATCCAGAAGAGCGGAACGCAGGGGACACCCGTGCGCTCCGTGATGACGGTCGCGAGGCCCGTGGCGGTCGCGGTCTTGTGGAGCGAGTAGAGCGGTCCGCCGAGCGGGGCGGGCTGCTGGCCCGCCACCGCGCACACGGCCTCGCCGCGTCCGAGCCGCTCGAGCGACTCGAGCGAACGCGGCGAGGCGCCCAGGCGGCGGTGGTATTCGGTCAGTTCCGCGACCAGCGGCGCGGCGAGCGGGGCGAGCTTGGCCCGGGCGAGCGTCTGCAGCGCAGCCGTGTCGCTCCAGCGCACGGCGAAGCGCTCGCGGGCCAGCGGACCGTCCGCCACCAGGTCCTGCGTGACGGGGTCGAAGAGCCGGTCGTAAGGCGGCTCGGGCCGCGGCGCGACGCGCGCGCGCACGGTCACCGCGTTGCGGGCCGGCTCGGAAGGGCGACCGCGGTCGCCCAGGGTC
>JANXPZ010000195.1 GCA_025357055.1 Candidatus Eiseniibacteriota bacterium
GCTCTCGTAGATCTCGCCCCCGTCAGTCGAGGTGAGCAACGTGGCGACGCCCGCAAGCCGGACGGTGTCGTACGCGCTCGGCGAGCCCGGCTTGGGGAACGCGCCTCGCTGCGCCGCGAACGGCGACACCGCCAGGCGCACCGGCATGCCCTCGACGAGATTCGAGCCGGCGCGCCGCTCGACGCGCAACTCGCCACCCGCCACCGCGACGCGGTAGATGCCCGGTGTGGCTGCGCGGGCAAAACGGGCGAAGGCCGCCAGCCCCGCCGGGCCTTCCGGCGCGAGCCGTTCGACGTGAAAATCGTGCAGCACGACGCCGGCATCGGTCACCCGGAGCGTCGTGTGCCTCATCGCAGCGCTCCCAGTTTCACGTGCAGTTCCCCGAGTTCGAGGCCTGCGTCCGAGTCGTGGACGACGCCGCCGCCGACCCCGTAGACCCAGCCCGCGGCATCGCGCTGGGCGGTGCGGATGAGCAGGCTCACGGTCGTGCGCCCGCCCGCAGCGAAACCGAGGGCGCCACAGTAGGCGCCCCGCGGCGAGCGCTCGAGCCGGTCGATCATGGCCCGGGCTGCCTGCTTGGGCGCGCCCGTGACGGAGCCGCCGGGGTGCAGCGAATCCAGGGCGTCGAGCGCGGTCACGCCGGGCAGCAGTTCGCCTTCGACGTCGCTCACCGTCTGCGTCGCGTAGGACAGGTGGACGAAGCGGCGCTCGGCGCGCACCACGACGCTCCGCGGCCGGCACAGGGGCGTGAGGTCGTGGCGCACCAGGTCCGTGATCATGGCCAGCTCGGCGCGGTCCTTGTCGCTGGCGGCGAGCGTTCCGGCGGCGTCCGGGAGCGCGGTGCCCTTCATCGGCTCCGAGCGGATCCTCCCGCCCTCGATCTCGAAGAACAGCTCGGGGGAGGCCGAGACGAACTCCACGCCGCCGGGCAGCCGCACCCACGCGGCGAAGCGCGGGAGACCGTGGCTCGCCATCCGGGCGAGCAGCGTGGCGCCCGACACCGGCGCCAGCCTCGCACGCGCCGTGAGGCACACCTGGTAGACGTCGCCCGCGGCGATGGCCTCCCGGATCACCGCGACGGCCTCGGCGTGCCCGGCCGTGTCGAGTCGCGGCTCGAGCAGGGCCGCAGGAGGCAGCTCCAGTGCGTCCACGGACCGGGCGTCCGCGTCGAAGAGCCGGGCGTCGCGGCCACGAGTCTCGTACGCGGCGAAGAGCAGCCGCGGTGCGCGCGACGCCGGACGCAGGCCGGTGAGCAGCACGGCCTCGCCCTCGCCGAAGCCCGGCCCCAGCAGGGCGAACGCCGGCAGCGCCTCGAGTTCCATGAGCCTCATGCGAGCCCCCGGAAGAAGCACGCGAGCATCTCCGCTCCCCGCGGCGTCGCGAACGAGTCCGGATGGAACTGCAGGCCGGCCAGGGGGAGTTCCTCGTGTTCCACGGCCATGACCACGCCATCCTCGCTGGTCGCGACCACGCGGAGCGGAGCCGTGACCTCGGTGAGCGCCAGCGAGTGGTAGCGCATCACCGTCTGGGGGCCGTCGAACGCGGCGAGGAGGCGCGCGCCGGCGAAGGTCGCCACCGACAGCTTCCCGTGCCGCGGCGGCGTGCGCACCAGGCGGGCCCCGAAGGCCAGGCCGATGGCCTGGTGCCCGAGGCAGATGCCGAGCGTGGGGAGTCGCCGCGCCGCCGCCGCGCGGACCACGCCGACCAGGCCCGCACGCTCCGGGTCGGTCGGCCCCGGACCGATGACCAGCACGTCGGCATCGGCAAGCCGGTCCGGGCGTGCCGCGACCTCGCGTCCGGGGACGATGGCGACCTCGTCCCGGGCGCACGGCAGCCGGTCGATCACGTTCCACGAGAAGGAATCCTCGTTCTCCAGGAAGAGCACGCGCATGGGACCGGAGGAAAGCACAAGACGCGGCCGCGCGACAGCCCGCGCCGCGACGGTCCGCGCTGCGCCCCCACCGGGGCCCCGTCAGCGGGCGGGGCCCGCCCCCATCCGGCGCTTGCGCGCCCGCGCCCGACCCCGCACAATCGCGACGCGATGCGCTCCCTGCGACTCGGACTGGCCCAGCTCAACCCGACGGTCGGCGACCTCGACGGCAACTTCGAGCGGATCGTCGCCGCCATCGGGCGCGCCCGCGTCCTGGGCGTGCAGGTGCTGGTCTTCCCGGAACTGGCGATCACCGGCTACCCGCCCGAGGACCTGCTGCTCAATCCCTCGTTCGTCGAGCGGGCGGTGCAGCGCACGTGCGACCTCGTCCCCCACTCGGCGGGCATGACCCTGGTCGTGGGCACCGTGGAGCGGTCGATCCGGGAACCGGGGCGCGAGGCGGAACTGTTCGACGCGGCCGCGGTGCTGCACGACGGCCACTGGACCGGCGTCTACCACAAGCACCACCTGCCCAACTACGGCGTCTTCGACGAGAAACGCTACTTCGCCCCGGGCCGCGGGAACGCGGTCTTCGTGCGCGACGGCGTGACGCTGGGCGTGAGCGTCTGCGAGGACATCTGGTTCCCGGGCGGACCGATCGGGGAACAGGCCGAACGCGGCGGCGCCGAGGTCCTGCTCAACCTGTCGGCCTCGCCCTACCACGCGGGCAAGGCCGGCGAGCGCCGGAGCATGCTGCGCGCCCGCGCCACCGACCACCGCGCGATCGTCGCCTACGTGAACCTGGTGGGCGGCCAGGACGAGGTGCTCCACGACGGCGCGAGCCTGATCCTCGGCCCGCAGGGCGAGTCGCTGGCCGAAGGCGCGATGTTCGAGGAGGACCTGATCGTCGCCGATCTCGACCTGGACGCGGTCTCCGGCGCCCGGCAGCGCGCTCCGCGACCGCCCGGGGCGCGGACGCCGGGCGCCGACGGAGAGCTTTCGCGGGTCGAGCTGGCCGCGTGCGCGGCGACCGCGAAGCCCGCTCTGCCGGCGCGCCCGGGCCCTGTCGCGCGCGGTCCCGAGGCCGAGATCTACGACGCGCTGGTCCTCGCCACGCGCGACTACGTGCGCAAGAACGGCTTCGACACGGTGGTGCTCGGGCTCTCCGGCGGCATCGATTCGGCGCTCTGCGCCTGCATCGCCGCCGACGCGCTCGGGCCGCGGCAGGTCGTGGGCGTGAGCATGCCCGGGCCCTACAGCGCCGGGATCTCCCGCGAGGACGCCGAGGCGCTCTGCCGCACGCTCGGCCTGCGCTTCTACGCGATCCCGATCGTGGACGTGTTCGAGTCCTACGGCCGCGCGCTGGCGCCGGCCTTCGCAGGCCGGGCGGGCGACACCACCGAGGAGAACCTGCAGGCGCGCATCCGCGGCAACACCCTGATGGCGCTGTCGAACAAGTACGGCTGGCTCGTGCTCACGACCGGCAACAAGAGCGAGACCTCGGTGGGCTACAGCACGCTCTACGGCGACACCGCGGGCGGCTTCGCGGCCCTGAAGGACGTCTACAAGACCATGGTCTACCGGCTTGCGCGGCACCGCAACGGACGTTCGGCCGCGATCCCCGAGCGCACGCTCACGCGCCCGCCCACGGCCGAGCTCAAGCCGGACCAGACCGACCAGGACACGCTCCCGCCCTACGAGGTGCTCGACGCGATCCTCGAGGCCTACGTCGAGGAGGACCACTCCGTGACGGAGATGGTGGCGGCCGGCCACGACGAGGCGACGGTGCGGCGCGTGATGCGCATGGTGGACGCCGCCGAATACAAGCGCCGCCAGAGCCCGCCGGGCGTGAAGATCTCCCCGCGCGCCTTCGGCCGCGACCGCCGCCTGCCGATCACGAACCGCTGGCGGGGATAGCGCGAACGCCGGACGGGTCTCCCCGTCCGGCGTCCGGGCGTGGTACGGACTACTTGCCGGCGTCGATCACGGCGACCAGCACTCCGTGGTCGAGCTGGAACGCGTAGGAACCGCTCGCGCCCAGGGCGTAGAGCGTGAAGACGCCGTCGCCCTTGATCTGCGCGATCAGCGGGGCCTTGCCCGCCTTGAAGAGCCCGGCCGACTGGTCCCAGCCGACCTTCTTCGACTCGCCGACCCCCAGGCGCAGCGGTCCCCAGACCTTCACCGCCCCGGGCGCGATGATGACGCTCGCGGCATCACCCAGGTCCGTGAGGGCCGGTGTCATCCAGATCGAGACGTCCACCGGCACGCTGCCGGTGTTGGTGAACTCGCCGAGGATGGCGACGTCGGAGAGGTCCTTCAGGTCCGCCTTGTGGTCCTGGTAGACGGTCACCGCGTTCAGGTCCACGTCGGCGTGCACGACAGCCCCGGGGCTGATGACGAGCGGGGTCGGCAGATCCTTGGAGATGATGAACTGACCGGAGACCAGGATGCAGCCGCCGGCGAGCAGCGCCGCCAGCGCGAGGGTCGGGATGGTCCAGCGAAGGTTTCTCATGGCAGCCCCCTCCTTACGGCAGGCTCAGGAAGTGATACGACACGCCGGCCGTCACGTTGGCGAACTTCCGCGAGGTCTCGCCCAGCGTGATCATGTTCAGCTCCCCGCGCAGGTCCACGTCGAACTTGGGGATGGCCGAGAAGCCCAGGCCGAGACCGAAGTTGTAGCCGACCTTCGTCAGATCCTCCGCCGCCTCGCGCACGAGCTTGTGCGTGCCGATGCCGACGAACGGGTAGAAGCGCAGGGGACCGCCCATCGACAACAGGGCGTTCACGCCGTAGGCCGAGACCTTGCCGCCGTCGCGCGTGTACGCGAGGGTGCCGAACGTCTCCTCCACGTCGCCCAGCGAGGCCGTGGCCCAGTAAGGCTCGAGCTTGAGCAGGGGCAGGACGCTCACCGGCAGACGCAGTCCGTAGATCACGCCCTGCTTCGAGTCCTCCTGCAGGATGGGAATGCTCACGCCTCCGAACGCGCCGCCGCCGACCTTCACGCCGATGGCGCTCGCAGCGCCCGCGCCCAGGACCAGCGCGAGCAACACGACCGGCAGGATCCTCTTCATCTGTCGCTCCCTCCTTTGGATCATCGTCCCGGGACCCGCCCCGGGAGGCGTCATTGCGCCACGCGCACGGCCACCACGCGGGCGGAGGCGTGGCGCGTGAGGCGACCCGCGATGTGCTCCAGCAAGATCGAGAGATGGCCGTCGGCCCGCTCCGCGGGGCAGAACACCACGACCAGCAGTCGCGTGGTGGCCGCGGTGACCGACGTGCGCTCCGAGTCCGACGTCGGCGCCCCGAAGGGACCGTCGTCGTCGGCCAGCAGCAGGCGCCCGGCCAGGTTCACGCGTTGCTTGCGGATCCCCGGGTAGCCCTCCCCCTCGCGGCCGGCCCGTGCCTGCACCGCGCCCCTCACGTGCTCGCGGTCGTACAGACCAAGGGGCAACTGGTGCTCGAGCGAGCACAGGTTGCAGACATCCACCGCGAGGTTCACCCGGGGCAGGCCCTTGCCCTGCACCACGCGGCGCAACAGCGCCTCGCTGCTCGGGCGGGTCTTGGTGGGGTCCACGCCGAGCCGGTGGAACAGCGCGCGGACCTCGGCGACCCCGGGGATGCCGACCGGCGGCCGGTCGGCGTGCTCGCCCTCGAGGCGGGCGCAGACCTGCGCGCACTCCTCGTCGAATTCGCGCGGCACCGGCTCCATCCGGATGCCCTCGGCCGCGAGCAGACCCAGGGCGAGCACGCCGCGAAGCGAGTCCTCGACGGCGAGACCCAGGTCGGGTGCGTGCGCCTCCATCCCCATCGCGGTCACTCCGGTGACGGGCCCCGCGGGCCCGGGCCGCTCTTGATGCGATACTGCAACGCCGGCTCACGCGGCGCGGATGGCCATCGCGTTCCCCGGCGTGCTTCGGTCGAGCTTCTGCGGACTACCGAGTGGGCGGCGGGAAATCCCTTTCCGACCCAACAGTCGGGACGACGATGCCGTCCTTCGCTGCGGCCAAACGTCATTGTCTTCGCCGCCCACGCGAAATCCTGATATCGAGTGAGCGCCGCTTCGAGGGCGCGCCCACCGCGGCGAAACTGCGATGGGCAGCAAACTCACGTGTGCAACATAGCGTGAATGGCCGGAGTTTCCAAGCACGAATTCACGGACGCGGACCGCGAGTCGACGCGCAATGACCGTGCCGGGAACCACCAGCGTGCCGAGTTTGACTTCACGGAACCCGACAGGACCGCGACGTTACGTCTCGACCACGGGCAGCTTGCGCTCGACCGAGACGACGCGCCAGCGCCGGCGCTCGGCCCCTTCACCCAACTCCACCTCATCGCCGATCGAGCGGCCCATGAGCGCGCGGCCCACCGGGGTCTGGAACGAGATCACGCTCTCGCCGTGATGGTGCTCGTCCTCGCCGAGGATCCAGTAGCGGCGCGATCCCTGGTCGCCACTCTCGAGCGCGACCTCCGTGCCGAGCCCCACGACGCCGTCGCGGTACTCGACGTCGTCCACGAAACGCGCCCGTGCCAGGCGCAACTGGAGTGATGCCACCATCTGGCTGACATTGGCCTGCTTGAGCTTCGCCGAGTGGTACTCGGCGTTCTCGCTCAGGTCCCCCAGCTCCCGGGCCTTCTGGATCGCCGCCGGGATGGTGGTCCGCAGCTCGCGCTCGAGCCGCCCGATCTCCTTCTGGAGACGTTCCCAGGTGGCCTGTGTCATGACCGGCAGCTCCGTGCCCTCGACCTGCTGGCCCACACCCTCGAAGAGCCGGTCGGTGCGCTTCTGCCGCTCGCCGCGGATCACCGCGACCTCCTCGGCGAGCCCCAGCCGGTCGAGCGCGTCCAGCGCCGGGAACAGGTAGCGATCGCTCGAGCGCCACACGCGGAACAGGATGCGCACCTTGAGTTGCACCTCCTCCGGACAGGGCTGGCCCCGCAGCAGGCGCTCGAACGCCTCGCCCGGCTCGAGCCAGCGCTGCACCTTCTCGGCGACCGAGCGCTTGGGCCGGTCCTCGAGCAGCGCCAGCGCCGACCAAAGCACGAGCCAGCCGTCAGATGGCGCCACGGGGGCCCCCAGCTCGTCCTCGATGGAGCGCAAGGCCGCGCCGGGATAACGCGCGGCGTGCAGCAGGAGCGTGCGCCGCAGGTCCGCGCGACCGTCATCATCGAGCAGCGCGCGCAACCGCACGGCCTCCTCGCGCACGGCCGAGAAGCGCGAGTCGAGCGCGGAGAGGATCGCGTCGGACTCCACGCCGGGCGCGTGCGAGACGGCGAGCAGCGCCAGCTGCTCCACCTCCCCGGAAAGGTCGGTGACCGCCAGGCCCTGCTCCCACAGGGTCCCGAGCACCTCGGTCCACTCCGCGCCGCGCTCGGGGAACCAGCGCGCGAAATAGAGCCCCGCCCGCGCGCGGTCCACGCGCTCGCCCTCCCCGTCGAGCATGGTGCGCTCGATGAACTTCCCGAAGCGCTGCGTCAGCGCCGGCTCGGCGGCCGGGTGCTGCGAGAGGAACTTGCGCAGGGTCGTGAGGTTCGCGCGCGCGGGCTTGTTGACGGAAAGGCCCGGCAGCGGCGCGGCCGCCACCGCGGCCTCGTGGGTCGGGGCGACCTCGCCCTCGACCCGCAGGCGATAGGACTGCTCGAAGGCCCGCGCGGCGTCGATGCGGGGATGGTCCGGGGCGGCCGCGCGCGCCTGCCGCCAGAAGAGGTTCCATTCCTTGAGCGGCACCAGGTCGGCGCCCACCAGGAACACCTTGAGCCGTTGCGCGTCGCCGGCGCCGCCGATCGCCTTGAGCGCGCGCGCCAGCACCTCGCCGGGCTCCTCGACGCGCAGGCGCTTCATCTCGGCGGGCCGCGTGAGCTGCAGCAGCCGCAGGTCGTCCTCGGCCATCGGCAGGAGCGACCGCTTCGCCGCGTCGTACGGCATGCGGTGGTTCTTCGAGCGCGCGAAGTCGAGCACCACGATCTCGCCATCGTCCGCGGTCACCCGGCCGGCCTGGAGGGTCCCATGCCAGACCGCGCGGCCCGGCGGCAGCGCGGCGATTCGGTCGAAGCGCTCGAGCGCCTCGAGCAGCGGGCGCGTCCGCTCGGCCACGCCCGAGGTCGTGATCACCACGGCAGCGTCGGGCAGCTCCGCGCCCGGGCCCTGGCGCAGGGTCTCGACCAGCGCGGCGCGGAAGCGCTCGCCGCCCGCGCCGCCCTCCTTCTCCACCGCGGCCTTGACCACCGCGCGCAGCGCCTCTTCGCATTCGCCCGCACGGCCCGCGCGCGAAAGCTCGGGCAGGGCGATGCGCACGAGCTGGTCGCACGGATCGAGCGCGCCGCGCTCCGCCGGCGCGGGCAGCGCCCGGACCAGGTCCACGAGCCCGTCCACGGCGCCGTGCTCGACGAATTCGAGCGCGGCCTCCTCGAGCCCGACGAAACGGTCCTCGGCCGCGAACGCGGGCATCATCTCGGCCAGCAGCTGGCGGCGCAGATCGCCCTCGCCCGCCTCGCCCAGACGCTGCGCGAGCAGCAGGCCGAGGTCGAGGTCGTCGGTGAGGATGCGGAAGCCGCGCTCGAGCGCCTCGAGCCGTTCGGGGTCGCGCGCCAGCCCTTCGTGGGCGCGCACCAGCAGACGCGCCCCGGCGTGCGTCTCCTCGAGCGCCAGGCTCCGCTCGGCCACCGCGGCCAGGGGCTCCCACTGATTCCCCGCGACCAGCCTTTCCCCCAGCGCGAGCAGCGTCTGCAGGGCGCGCTCGGTCTCGCCGTTCAGCGCGCAGGCCAGGCCCAGCAGATACTCCACGCCGGGAGTGGCGCCGGACTGCCGCTGACGGGCCGCGCACTCGTCGCGCACCATCGTCAGGGACCGCTCCGCGAGCGCCTCGGCCACAAAGGTCTCGAGGCGCTCGCGGGTCGGGGGCGTGAGCTCGGCGGCTTCCTCGCCGCGCAGGACGGAAGAAAGGAAGGTTCGAATGGTCATAGGAGTCCTGGGAGAGGTGTCCGGATGGCCGGAAGGGCACCCATCTTTGCTCAGTCGGGACCGCGAGGCAAGGAGGGTGCCGGGCGAAGGCCTTGTGCCCCCTCGCGACGCACCCTAGACTGCTGCCCCATGAGGATCTGCACCCGCACCGGCGACGACGGCACCACCGGACTTCCGGGGGCCGGCCGGGTCTTCAGGGACGCGGCGCGCACGGTGGCCCGGGTCGACCTGGACGAGCTGGACGCCGTGCGGGACGCGGTTCGCCCTTTCGGCCCGATCGACTGGCTGGCCGCCGGGCCCACCGCCCCTTCCGGGCGCCTGCGCGGCGCAGCCGGGCGGGAGCCGCTCCTCTGAACCCGGCATCCTCGCCTGGCCCGGGGGCCCGTCGCGACGCAGGGGCGGCCTGCGGGCAGGGCCCGGGTGTTCCCGGAGTGACGACGGCCTGAAAGGACGGACGAGCGTTGGCCAAGCGTCGAATGACCTACAGCAGTGCGGAGGAGATGGCGCTCGCGGCGGCACGGCGCATCCGGGAGGTCGTGCCGACCCTGACCGGGCTGTTCCAGGAGCTGCAACGCGAGGACCTTCCCCCCGCACTGCGCGACCAGATGGGCATCGCGGCTTTCAAGCTCAACAACCACACGCTGGCCGAGCAGTGCTGGCGCAAGGCGCTCGCCGACGACCCCGGCGACGAGGTCGCTCTCCACTACCTGGGCGTCCTGCACACCACCCGCATGGAGAACCACGCCGCCGAGGAGTCGTTCAAGCAGGTCCTCCGACTCAACCCGGCCAACGCCGAAGCGCTCGCCAGCCTCTCCAGGCTCTACAACTCCGTGCCGCTCCTCCAGGAGCGCTGGATGAAGGAACGCGCACCGACCAGCGCCGCCCTCGAGGCGCAGCGCCTGGAAAGCCGCACCCTGGCGAAGCGGCCACTCGTCTCGCTGCTCCTGCCGGTATTCAACACGCCCGACAAGTACCTGCGCGAGGCCCTCGATTCGGTCCTGGCCCAGACCTACGACCACTGGGAGCTGTGCATCGTCGACGACGCCTCGACCACGCCCCACGTGGCCCGGACGCTGGACGAATACGCCCGGCGGCATCCGCGCATCCGCGTCGAGCACCTGCCGCGGAACCTCCACATCGCCGCGGCGACCAATGTCGCGGCACGCCTGGCCCAGGGCGAGTTCATCGGCTTCCTCGACCACGACGACCGGTTGCGCCCCGACGGTCTCTTCGAGTGCGTCCGGCTGCTCCAGCAACGGCCACAGCTCGACTTCATCTACACCGACAACTGTGTCATCGACAGCGAGGGCGTGGTCGAAGGCCTGATGCTCAAGCCCGACTGGAGCCCCGAGTTCTTCCTGTGCACGAACTACGTCGTGCACTTCTGCCTCTACTCCCGGCGGATCGTCGATCGCGTGGGCGAGATGGACGAGACCCCGGGCTACAAGGGCGTCCAGGACGTGCACATCAAGGCCCGGGTGCTGGCGCAGACGCCCGAGGTCGCCCATGTGCGCAAGGTGCTCTACGACTGGCGCAACACCGAGGACTCCGTGGCCTCCCGGTCGTCGGCCAAGAACTACGTGCTCGACAACGCCGCCCGCGTCTACCAGGAGGCACTCGACGCCCTCGGCATCAAGGGCCAGGTCGTCTTCCCCGCCCAGGCGGTGCACAACTCCATCGGCATCTACCGCCATCTCTTCCCGGCGCCCCGGGATCTGCGCATCGCCGTGCTGTGCATCTCCGAGGAGCAGCAGGGCTCGAGGGCGTGGATCAAGCAGGTGCGCAAGGCCACCGATCCGACCCTGGCGGTGGACTTCCACAACGTGGTCGTCGCCCCGTCCGGGACGCACAAGGACCACCCGGACATCGTCCACGTGAGCGACCGCGCCGAACTGCTGCAGCGCGTGGAGAAGCTCGACGCCGACCAGGTCGTCTTCCTCTCGCGGGGCGTGACGCCGACGGCGCCGGACTGGCTCAGCGAGCTCTCGGGCTACCTGCAGAGCCCCGGCGTCGGCGCGGTGGCCGGCAAGGTCATCAGCCGCAAGAACCTGATCCTCGCCGGAGGCTACCTCTTCCTCGACCAGATCACCCCGCTCAACGGGCGCGCGGGCAACAACGACGGCGGCTACTGGAACAACAACGTCATCGCCCAGAACGTGCTCGCCGGCAGCGCGGATTGTCTCGCCACGTCGCGCGCGACCTTCCTGGAGATGGGCGGCTTCGCCGCGGGCCTCGGCAGCGCCGTGGGGGCCGACTACGGCGTCCGGCTGCACGAGGCCGGACGGCGCACCGTTCACAACCCCTGGTGCGAATGCGTGCTCGCCGAGCCCTGGGACGACGCGGCGCGCGCCGCGCAGCTCGCCCGGGTGGCCGAACGCTGGGCCGGCTACCTCGGCCACGATCCGTTCTACCCCGAGGGGATGAGCGGGCGCGAGCCCTTCGCCCTCGCCACCAGCGACGATTCGGCGCTGCTCCTGCGCATCAACATCCGCAACCTCGCGACCTTGAGCAACAAGCCGGGCACGCGGGCCACTCCGGAGCCGCCGCCCCAGGTCCCGGCCGGCGACCACGCGCCGGCCGCCGACACGCCCGCCGCGATCCGGGACCTCGAGGCGGACCTCGCCGCGCACGGCTCCCGGCGCCCGCTCAAGATCAACTTCGTCCTGCCCCCGGCGCCCAAGATCACCGGCGGCCCGCTCGCGATCCTCGAATACGCCAACCGGCTCATCGAGCGCGGCCACGACGTGTCGATCACCACCTACCCGGACATCTTCTTCGAGGGGCCCGACCCGTTCCCCTGGTTCACGTTCAAGGGGCCGATCCACTACAAGCGGCTGCGCGGCGACGCCGCATTCATCGAGCGCGCCCCGGGCGCCGACCCGAACGCCACCCGCGAGGATCGCTTCAACAGCCTGCTCCTGCGCATCCTCAAGATGGGCGGGGTCAACGCGCTGGTCGAGTTGTTCCTCACCGCCGGAGGCCTCGACCAGGCCAAGCGCGACGCCAACATCCCCACGCTGCTGCGCGACGCGGTCTGCGCCGCCTACGTCACCGAGGTGATGCCCGACTGCGACCTGAACGTCGCCACGTTCTGGCTCACCGCCTTCTCGGTCTTCTTCAGCCGCAAGGGCAAGCCGGTGTACTTCATGCAGCACTACGAGGAAGTCTTCTATCCCAACGAATACTCCTGGCTGCTCTACCGGCTCGCGGTGCGCCTCTCCTACGGTCTGCCGATGTACAAGATCGCCAACTCCTCCTGGCTGCAGAAGGTGGTCGAGGAGCGCTTCGGCCAGCGCGTGCCGTTCTCCAACAACGCCCTGGTGATCGAGGACTTCGCTCCCGCGCCCAAGCTCTCATCCACCGACGGCATCATCCGCATCGTCACCTACGTGCGGCCCGAGGAATGGAAGGGGTTCGGGGACGCGGTGGAGGCCCTGCGGCGGGTGCGCGAACGCCACGGGGACAGGATCGAGTGGCACGCGTTCGGCTACCGCAACCCGCTCCTCCCGCCGGACAACCCTTTCTGCCCTTACACCTTCCACGAGAAACTCCCGTTCAAGGAGCTGGCCAGGCTCTACGCGACCAGCGACATCGCCCTGTGCCCCTCGTGGTACGAGAGCTTCCCGCTGCCTCCGCTCGAGGCGATGGCCTCGGGCACGGCGGTGGTCACCACGACCTACGGCACCGAGGACTACGCCTTCCACGAGCAGAACGCCCTGACCGTCGCGCCGCGCGATGTCGAGGCGATGGCGGCCGCGGTCTGCCGGCTGATCGAGGCGCCGGAGCTGCGGGAGCAGCTGGCCCTCGCCGGCCGGGCGATGGCGGAGACCTATGACTGGGACACCGCGGTGAAGCGGCGCGAGAGACTTCTCTACGACATCGTCGACGGGAAGATCGATTACGACCTGTTCGCCTCGTCGGGAGTCGGGCTGGTGGATGGCGCCGGGATGCCGTTCGAGCGGGCGCCGGCCGATCTCGAGCTCCCGGCCCAGGCGCTGATCCGCAGCGCCCGCAGGCTGATGCCCGAGCTCTTCTGGCTCGAGGACGGCGCCCGGCGGCGCGTCACCGACGATCGCATCGTCGCGGCCCTTGGCCTCGATCGCAATCCGACGCGCGAATTCGACGACCTGCAGCTGATGCGCATCCCGCGCGGCAGCCCGATCTACACCACGGCCGACGTGGTGCGGCGCCGCGACAAGGAGTCCGAAGCGTGAAGACGATCATCACCGGCGGAGCGGGTTTCATCGGCAGCCACCTGGGCGCGCGGCTGCTCGACCAGGGGCACGAAGTAGTGGCCATCGACAACTTCCACCTCGGACGGCGGGAGAACATCGCCGCGCTGCTGCCACGTCCGGGCTTCACGTTCTTCGAGCTCGACCTGCTCGATCTCGAGAGGACGAAGCAGCTCTTCGTCGAGACCCGGCCCGACCTCGTCTATCACCTCGCGGCCAACTCCGACATCGCGGCCGGGACGAGCGACCGGGGCCTCGATCTGCGGCTCAATCTGACCACCACCCTGCACACGCTCGAAAGCCTGGTGGCGTGCGGCGCCCGGCGGCTCTTCTTCGCGAGCACTTCGGCGGTCTTCGGCGACAACGAGACGCGGTTGCACGAGCTCTCGGCCCCGCTGCAGCCGATCTCCCACTACGGCGCGAGCAAGCTCGCCGCCGAGGCCTACATCTCGACCTATTGCCACCACCACGGGCTCGACGCCTGGGTGCTCCGCTTCCCCAACGTCGTCGGCGAGCACGCCACCCACGGCATCCTCTTCGACTTCATCCGGAAGCTGCGGGCCACCCCCGGCGAGCTGGTCGTGCTCGGCGACGGCATGCAGGCGAAGAACTATCTCTACGTGAGCGACCTCCTGCAGGCCATCGAGCTCCAGCTCGCGGCCGGCGGCCGGGGGCTGTCCGTCTACCACGCGGGCAACCACGACGTGGCGCTGGTGCGGGACGTCGCCGCGGCGGTGGTGCGCGTCTTCGGTACACCGCAGACGAGGATCCGTTACACCGGTGGCGAGCGTGGCTGGCCCGGTGACGTGCCGCGTTTCGACTACGACACGAGCAAGCTGCGCCGTCTGGGTTTCGCCGAGCACTGGAACAGCCTGCAGGCGATCGAGCACGCCCTCCGCCGCATCCGGGAAGTGGGGTTTTGAGCAGGACCGGCCTGGTGGCGGTGATCGTCGCCGGCGGACGCGGCAGCCGCGCGCTGCCGCTCACCGGGGAGCAGCTGCCGAAGGCGCTGTTGCCCCTCCAGGGCGTGCCGATCATCGTCCGCCAACTCGAGGAGCTGGCGAGGAACGGCGTGGGCGAGGTCGCGGTGCTCGCCGGCCACCTCGCCGGACCGCTCGGGCCGGTGCTGGCTGCGACCGCGACGCGGCTCGGCGTCCGCATCGAGCGGTTCGTCGAGGGCGAGCCGCGGGGCACGGCGGGGAATCTCCCGGCCATCGAACCGTTCGTCGCCGGCCGCGATCTCTTCGTGGTCTATGGCGACGTGCTCTTCGATCTCGACCTCGCCCGGCTGGCCCGCCACCACCAGGAACAGGGGGCGCTCGCCACGATCCTCGCCCGACCCAACGACCATCCGCTCACCTCGGACATCGTCCTGCAGGACGATGCCGGGCGCATCCGCGAGCTGGTGCCCAAGGCGGGGAAGGATCCGGGCCGTTACTATCCCAACCTCGTCCCGGCCTCCATCTACTGCCTCGCGCCGCGGATCTTCGGGTCGCTGCCGCGCAGCGGCCGCTGCGATTTCGTCCACGATCTCTTCCCGGCGCTGCTCGTCCGGAACGAGCGGCTCGTCTGCTACCAGACGACCGAGTACACCCGCGACATCGGCACCCCCGCCGGTCACGCCGCCGCCGAGCGTGAGATCCAGGCCGGGGTGCCGGCGCGGCTGAGCTGGCGCAACCGCCGGCCGGCGGTCTTCTTCGACCGGGACGGCGTGCTCAACCGGGAGCCCGGCGGTCACGGCGTGCTCCGCGCCGCGGACCTCGCGGTGCTGCCCGGGGCACCCGCCGCGGTGAGGCTCGCCAACGATGCCGGGTGGCTGACCGTGCTCGTCACCAACCAGCCACAGCTCGCCAAGGGAATGACGACGCCGGAGGAGCTGGCCCGGATCCATGCCCGGCTCGAGAGCGAGCTCGCCAGCACCGGCGCGCGGCTCGATCGCATCTACCACTGTCCGCACCACCCCGAAGCGGGTCATCCGGGAGAGGTCGCCGCGCTCAAGATCGCCTGCGACTGCCGAAAGCCGGCGCCGGGAATGCTGCACCGCGCCGCCACCGAGCTCCCGCTGGACCTGTCCCGCTCCGTGCTGATCGGCGACCGCGACCGCGACCGTCAGGCCGCCCTGGCCGCCGGCGTCGCGTTCCTCTCGGTGACGCCCGGACTGCCCCACGCCCCGTCGGCGAGCTTCCGACATCTTCCCGATGCCCCGTCTTCCGGCGTCCTCGCGGCGGTCGGGCTTGCCCTCGCCGCCGGAACGACCCGGCCCCAACCGACCCAGGACCCGAGCCCGGAGGAGCGTCGAGCATGAACCACACGCCCAGGAGCTATCTGATGCAGTTCATCGGCGACCTCTTCGCCGCCGTGCCGAACCAGCACGACGACAACTGGGACCGGTTTCGCACCGAACACACCGACACGCCCGAATGGATGCAGCCGAAGCACGGCTTCGACGCCAGGCGCGCGACGGAGAACTTCGCGTACGTCATCGAGAACTTCGAGCTGCTCAACCAGATCGACCAGTTCTTCGCGGACGACCGGTCGCGCGAGCTGTTCCGCAGCCTGCTGCTCTACCGCATCCTCGGCCACCGGCACGTCCGGCTGCCCTCGAACCGCAACACCTACCGGGCCCACTACGATCTCGCGCTCCAGTCGATCGTCAACTACAACACCGGGCCCTACGTCCTCAACGATCCCCAGCTGCTCCAGGACATGTTCCACGAGTTCGCGGTCGATTTCGAGGGCACGCGCATCCAGCTCGAGTGCATCCTCACCAGCGCCGCCTTCGCGTACTTCCACAAGCAGTACTACTTCGACCGTCTCGGCCGGAGGATCCGCCCGCTGCCCGGAGACATCGCCATCGACGGCGGCGCCTGTTTCGGCGAGACCGCGCTGGCGTTCGCCTCGACGATCGGCGACCAGGGGCACGTCTACTCGTTCGACATGACGCCCAGGAACATCGCCATGGCCCGGCGCAACTTCGCCCGCAACCCCGGGCTCGGCGAACGGATCACCCTGATCGAGGCGCCCCTGTCGGCCGCTGCGGGTCAGGAGATCGGCTTCTGCGATCTCGGAGCCGCCTCGCACGTCACCTCCGGCGACCCGAACGCCGCCCGGGCGATCACCGAGTCCATCGACCACTTCGTCGCGTCCCGCGCCCTGCCCCGCGTCGATTTCATCAAGATGGACATCGAGGGCGCCGAATTCGACGCCCTGACCGGCGCGCAGCAGACCATCCGGGAGTGGAGGCCGAGGCTGGCGATCTCCGTCTACCATCGCCACGACGACCTGGTGCGCATCCCCGCGCTGCTCGTGTCGCTGGAGCCGAGATACGATCTCTACCTGGAGCACTACACCATCGACGTCGGCGAGACGATCCTCTACGCCGTGCCGCGGAGCTCATAGCCGGGCGCAGGCCCTTTCCGGGGCGGGGACGGGATCCGGCGGACACCCTCCCGCCGGGAGTCGCGCGCGCGACCACTCCAGCATCATCCCCGCGAGCCGCTGGCGGCCGTGCTCGTTCAGGTGCTCGACCGGATCGTAGAAGCAGTCGGGGGGGAACTGCGTGGCGAGCTCGTGGTAGCGCACGTCCCCGGCGCCCCCGGCGGCGGCCGCGAAGCGCCGCAATACCGCGAGGTTCTCGTCGAGCAGGAGCGGGAAGATCGTGCCGACGTGCGTCGTGGCGTCGAAATGGTTGAACGGCGCGCTGTAGAGCACGAGCCTGCTGCCGCGCGAACGCACCACCTCGATGAGCCGCCGCCAGTCGGCGAAGAGCGGGTGGGTCTCGTCGAACTCGAACAGGTAGTAGACGACGTGGAAGAGCCAGCGCTTGCGGAGGTTCTCCGCGAACGTCATCGATCTCGGCAGCCACGCCTCGAGCAACTCGCCCAGGTCCCGCTCGCCGACGAGCTTGAACGGGGCCTGCACCCCGCGCTGGCTGGCCATCGGCGCGGTGAGGTCGTTGCCGAGCGGCGTCTCGGCGACGTCGAACGGCACCTGGGCGCGACGCCGGATGTGGGCGATGGCCTCGTCCAGGGCGGCGAGGGCCGCCGGACACTGCTGTTGCGGATTCCGGTCCCACAGCGGCGAGAAGGACCGCAGGCTGAGCGGCGCGATCACCACCCGGGGAAAGTGGGGGTAGAGATCGAGGACCTCGACGAGCCGGCGGTAGAGCCTGGCGTTCGCGGCGTAGAACCCGAGCGGGAACACCGGCAACTCCGGCGGGAACGTGTCGGCGATGATCTGCGGCAGGTTGCGACGATCCACGTCGTGGCCGCTCAGATATTCCATCACCGAGTCGCCGAGGACGAGCACCTCGGGCGCCGCGGGGGTCGAGAAGGGCGCAAGGGCCTCGAACAGCTCCCGCACCTTCATCGGCCGAGTCCGGCCCCGGCGGCCCCATGACCCGGGGGTCGCGACGACCCCGTCCCGGCGAGCGACCTGCGGAATTCGCCGGCCGCCTCCAGGGCGCGCTCCACCGCCGCGTCCATGTTGATGTACTCGAAGGTGCCGAAACGTCCGAGCGGCCGGATGCCGAGGTGGCGCAGCCAGGCGAGCACCTGGTCGGTGTTGCGCCGATGGTCGAGGTCGTAGATCACGTAGGCGTGTTCGAAGGTCCGGGTCTCGACCTCGAGCACGTCCTCGCGCGCGACGAAGCCGGTCCGGGCCAGGTCGTCGGTCACGAGCCGTGAGATCTCCTGCGGGGAGGCGTCGTAGCCCGTCCCCTTGCGGAAGGTGATCTCGGCCATCAGCGTCGAGCCGCCTGGCGCGGTGTAGGCCGGCCCGAGGAAGTCGAGCTTGCTCAGGCGATGGAAGGAGATCTCCGGCGCCGGCACCATGATCGCGAAGTTGTCGCCGAGGGTGTCGCGCCGGACGCGCACGATCGTGATGTGGATCGAGTTGAAGCGCAGCGCCCGGAGCGCCGCCTCGACCTCGGGTGGCGGCCCCGGCGAGAGCCGCGGGACGAGGGCGTGCAGCGGCATGGTGGAGACGAGCCGTGAGAACGTCTCCCGCCGTTCGCCGGCGGTGACCGTGAAACAGCCATCCGGCTCCACGACGACCCGGTCCACCGGCGCGCGGGTGTGCGCCGTGAGCCTCGGGCCGCACCGGGCGACGAGGCCGGCGATGATGGACGCCGTGCCACCCTGGTCCGGGTAGTGGAAGTGGAGCTGGTGGGTGTAGCCCTCGGTCGCCACCCCTCCGGCCGAGGCGATCACGTCCTCGCGCGGCGGCCGCGGGATCCGCTCGACCATCTGCGTGTCCATGAAGCCCGGCTCGAACTTCCAGATCTTGCGGTTGTAGGGCTCGAGATAGGCGCGGGTGATCCCCTCGCCGAAGGTGCGGTAGAAGAAGGCGAGCATGTTCGCCGCCGGGTAGTTCTCGTAGGGATTCGCGAGGAACTCGTTCAGACACCAGTCGCGATCGGCTTCGGGGAGCGCCGCCAGGTCGTTCTCGAACGGGTACTTCACGAACCGCCCCTGGTAGAAGATCCGGTTGGAGCGGCGGGAGCGGTGCATCGGCGTCGTCGCCTTGAGCGCCTCGAGCACCTGCTCGTTCTTCGAGAAGACGATGTGCGGACCGATGTCCCAGACCACCCCGCCGGTGGCGAACGACCGGCAGAGCCCGCCGAGCACCGCCTCCTGCTCGAAGATCGTGCACGGCTGCTCGATCGCCCCGGCAAAGGCCAGCGCGGAGATGCCGCCGCCCAGGATGCCCACGTCCGTCCCGCGGTCCATCACGACCTCGTTCCCCTGGCCTGGATCATCCCCGAAGAGCCGCGTCCGCGGTCTTCACGCGGCCTCGAGCCATTCATCGTCGGCTTCGCGAACGGGCCGGACCAGGCGCCCCGCGCCATGGAGGGACGCCGCCAGATGGCAGAGCGCCATGTGCACGTCCTCCACCACGAGCATGTCGTCCAGTTCGACATGAACGCTGTGGCGCGCCGCCGTCTTCAGCCTGCCGCCGTCGTAGCCGCACAACCCCACCGTGACCGCCCCCAGGCGGTTGGCATACTCGATCGCCTTGATCACGTTGCGCGAATTGCCCGAGCCGGAGATGCCGATCACGAGGTCGTTCGGAGTCAGCAGGTTGATGAGCGGCTCGACGAAGACCGCGTCGTAGGAGAGGTCGTTGGCATAGGCCAGCAGCGTCGATGCGTTGTCGGTGAGGCACATCGCCCGGGAGCGCGTCGGCTTGCCGTAGCTCGCGCCCTTCATGAGATCGCCCACGAAGTGGGACGCCGTCGCCGCCGACCCGCCGTTGCCGCAGGTGTAGGTCCAGCCGTCCCGCGCCCGCACCGCGTCCAGCTGCTCCACGAACGCGGCCACCGCCTCGCGGTCGAGCGCCGCGAGCGCAGCCTCCACCTTCTTGAGATAGCGATCCGCCTGGTTCCAGAGATCGTCTTCCATGGCTTCATCCCCTGCGCGCTAGACCATGAATCCCTTCGACGAGAACTGTTCCCCCACGTGGATGATGCGGCTGCCGGTCCAGTCGAAACTGAACGGCAGCTCGAAACAGCCGTTCATCGCGACCCGCAGCCGGTGCTGGTTCTCCACCGGACAGTAGAGCAGCAGGAAGCCGGTGCCGCCGGCGCCGAGGAGCTTGCCGCCGACCGCGCCGTTCTCGAGCGCCCTTTCGTAGAGGCCGTCGATCTCGGAATTGCTGATCCTCCCCGAGAGCGTGCGCTTGAGCATCCAGCTCTTGTGCATCGCCCGGGCGAAGCCGAGCAGGTCCCGGTCGATCAGGTGGTCGCGCGCCTCGTAGGCGAGATCGGTCATCCTGACCAGGTCGTTGAACCGCTGCTCGTCGCCGGCGATCTGCTCGCACTGGTCCTGCAGGATCTGCCGCGCCTCGCGCTGGTGGCCGATGAAGAAGAGCATCAGCCCCTGCTCGAGCGTGCCCAGCGTCTGGGGGTCGAGGATGAGCGGCGCCACCGCGACCGATCCATCCGCGTTGAATTCGATGAAATTCAGCCCGCCGTAGGCGGCGGCATACTGATCCTGCTTGCCGATCGGCTCCCGCAGCCGTTCGATCTCGAGCTCGCACGCCTTGCGCGCCAGCTTCTCCTTGGAGCAGAAGACCCCGTTGTAGGCGTAGAGCGCGTGGTAGAGCGCCACGGTGAAGGTGCTGGACGAACCGAGGCCGGTGCCCGACGGGACGTCCGCCGTCGACGTGATCTCGACCCCGCCGGTGGGCAGCAGCTCGGTGAGCGCCGCCTTGAAGATCGGGTGCTGGATCTCGTCGACCGCATCGACCAGCTCGTTCTTGGCGTACTTGAGCAACGTCTGGTGCGCGTTGAAGTAGGGGTGGATGGAGATGTAGAGGTACTTGCTGATCGTGGCCGAGAGCACAGCCCCGCGGTGCCGCCGGTAGAAGACGCCGATGTCCGAGCCCCCCCCCAGGAAGCTGACCCGAAACGGTGCCGCGGAGATGATCATCCCGTCCCCCTGCGCCGGCCTCTGCGGCCTGCCCGGATGCTCCTCGCGCGCCGGGCGGCCCGTCCTGCATCGTCCTTCGATGATTTCCGCGGGCGACCGTCGTGCGAGTGCAACTCCCGAGCCAAGAAAGGGATGGACCTGATTGCGCTGGATTCATTGTAGTTGTGGCCTGCCCGGTGCCGGGCAGTGGCCACCGCTGCGCCAAGAATACTGGCACGGGTGGATCCACACCGGAAAGCACTGCCGGGGGCCTGCTCGAGTTTCTCCGGGCGGCCCCCGGCCACTCCCGCCGCGGGTAGTGTTCGGCGGCCGCCCGCCAGCCGGGACGAAGGCTCGAGGAGGGGCGTCCCGCCTGCCGCATGGGCGCCCGTCTTCGACCGGTCGGGACCGCGAGGCGTGGAGCGCGCGGGACGAGGACCTTGTGCCGCTCCGCGACGCACCCTAGACTGCCGCTTCATGAGGATCTACACGCGCGCCGGCGACGATGGCACCACCGGGCTGCTGGGCCCTGGCCGGGTCTTCAAGGACGCGGCGCGCGTGGAGGCCTGCGGCAGCGTGGACGAGTTGAACGCGGTGCTGGGCGTCGTCCGCACCCTCGATCTCGACGGCTGGCTGGCCGCTGAGCTCGCCACGATCCAGTCCAGGCTCTTCCACGTCGGGGCCGAACTCGCCGCCGTCACCCCGGACCTGGCAGCCAGGCAGGAGCGCATCGGTGACGAGGACGTGGCCGCGCTCGAACGCTGGATCGACCGGCTCGACACCGAATTGGCGCCACTCGCGAGCTTCGTGCTGCCGGGCGGCTCCGCGCTCGGAGCCGAGCTGCACGTCGCGCGCGCGGTCTGCCGCCGGGCCGAACGCCGGACCGTGGCCCTGCTCCGGGTCGAGCCGATCGAGTTGCGCCTGGTGCGCTACCTGAACCGCCTCGGCGACCTGCTCTTCGTCATGGCCCGCTGGTGCAACCGGCGCGCCGGCGCCCCCGAGCCGGAGTGGCACCCCCGGCGGCCCTGATCCAGCCGGCAAACGGCCCGGGCCCGACTCGCCGGGGTCTCTGGACAAGTGATGGCCCTGCAGCGATAATGCCGCTGCACACCCTCCGAGGAGGATTCATGCAGCGGATGCGCGGTTGCATCGCATCCGGCCGTTGCTCCCCTCGTGAGTGGCTCCCCGCCCTGATCCTCGCGCTCCTGCTGGCTTCCTCCGCGAGCGCGGATGTGGTGATCAAGGAGAAGTCGGTTTCCGAAGGCCTGGGTGGCTTCGGCAACGGGACCACCAGCCGCACGCTGATCGTGGCCGGGGACAAGAGCCGCTCCGAGGACGAGACCACTTACACCGGCCGGTTCAAGACTCTGGCGGGCGGCGGGAAGCCGCGCACGACGGTCTCCATCACCCGGATCGACAAGGAAGTCATCTGGAGCCTGGAGCCGGTCAAGCAGCAGTACACCGAGCTCACCTTCGCCCAGATGCGGGATTTGATGCAGAAGGGCGCGGCGGCGAACGACCCGGCCGCGAAGGACGCCCCGGCGAAGGACGCCGAGATGACGTTCACCGTGGACGTCAGGCGCACCGGCGCGAAGGAGACGGTGAACGGGTTCCCGGCGGAGCAGGTCATCATCACCTGCGTCGGCAAGCCGAAGAACCCGGCGAAGGACTCGGACAACACCGAGATCCGCATGGTCATGGATCAGTGGCTCACGAAGAGCGCGCCCGGCACCGAAGAACAGGCCGGATTCCAGAAGCGTTTCGCCGAGAAGCTGGGCCTCGACCAGGAACTGTCGGGCGTCAACGCCACGGCGCAGAAGATGTACGGCAACGGCATGAAGGAGCTGGCCGCGAAGATGAAGGGCCTGGGCGGCGTCGCGGTCCGGAGCACCTTCACCATCGAGGGCTCGCCCCGGATGGCTGCGACGCCGGAGGCTGGAACGCAGCAGGCTCCATCGAGCCCGGCCGAGGCCAGGGCCGAACGCGAGAAGGCAAGAGAGCAGGCCGAAGCCGAGGAGAAACGGCAGGACCAGGAGGACGCGAAGAACCTCGGCTCCGCCGCCGCCACGGGTGGCGGCGTCAAGAGCGGGATCGGCGGCTTCCTGGGACGCAAACTCGCCAGCTCCGCGCAGAAGAAGGCCGCGGAGAAGGCCGAAAAGAAGACCGGGGAGATGCCGGCCCCGGGCACTGTGACAGGCGGTCCCCTGCTGAAGGTGGTCACCGAGGTGGTCAGCATCACCATCTCGCCCGCCCCGGGCGGCAGTTTCGACGTCCCGGCCGGATACAAGCTGCAGAAACACGAGTGAGGGTCGGCGGGTAGAGGCCCGCGGGCGCGGCGGAGTCCGTTCCGCGCCCGCGTGGGCTTCCCTGCGCGGCCCCGCATGAACACCCCGCGTCCGCTCGCTGGCGCCCCCGCAGTCGCCTCATCCGGCGTCGGGGCGAGGGACCCGCAGAAGGAACGTACATGAGATCACGTCGTCGCCGGCCACGAGGACCACGACCGCCCCAGCAACCAGGGTCGGTCGCGGGTGACCCAGGTGTCTCCCAGGCTGGCGCAGAAGGCGGAGCGCCTCCCGCCCCCGGCGGGCCTTCCGCCCCCGCGGGCTCACCGGCGCCCGGCAATCGCCGCCGCAGCGGCCGGCGCGGCGGCGGCCGCCCGCTCAGCAACGCCTCCCCCCAGCCCTATCCGAACTCCCAGGGCGGCTCCCGCCAGCAGGGTCCGCGCCAGAAGCGCCGCGGCCGCAGCGGTGGCGGCGGCGGGGGCGGCAACGGTCAGCCGGCCAGGCGCCGCGGTCTCGAATTGCTCCGTGACCTGCAGCAGGCAGGCGCGGCGCTCGACCCGACGGAGAGATTCGTCCTCGAGCTGCTGCCCGGCCAGGGGGACCCGCCCTACGGCGACCGCACCACCGGACGCTGCATCGACATCATCGCCCCGCTCGGCCGCGGCCAGCGCTGCCTGATCGTCTCACCGCCCAAGGCCGGCAAGACCCGCATCCTGCAGAGCATCGCAGCCTCGATCTCGCACAACCATCCCGAGGTGGCGATCTACGCGCTGCTCGTGGACGAGCGCCCCGAGGAGGTCACCGACTTCCGGCGCAACACGCCGGCGACCGTCATCGCCGCCTCGAGCGACATGACCATCCAGGAGCACATCGAGACCGCCGAACGCGCCATGGAGACCGTGGCGAGCCAGGTGCTCGAAGGCAAGGACGTGGTGATGCTGCTGGATTCCATCACCCGCCTTTCGCGCGCCTACAACAACGCCTCCGAGGGCTCGGGACGCACGATGTCGGGCGGGCTCGACGCCACCACCATGCAGGCACCGCGCATGATCTTCGGCGCCGCCCGCAAGATCGAGGGCAGCGGCTCGCTCACGATCGCGGGCACCGCGCTGATCGACACCGGCTCGCGCATGGATCAGGTCATCTTCGAGGAGTTCAAGGGCACCGGGAACAGCGAGATCTACCTGTCGCGCGAGCTGGCCGAGCGCCGCATCTACCCGGCCATCGACGTCGCCAAGAGCGGCACGCGCAAGGAGGAGAAGCTCTACCCGGCCGAGATCGTGCCCCGGCTCCACATGCTGCGGCGGGGCCTCGCCGGCCTGCACTCGCAGGAGGCGATGACCAAGCTGCTCGAGCTGATGAACCGCTGCAAGACCAACGCGGAGATCTTCGAGCTGCTGGCGCGGGCGTAGCGCGCCGGGCGC
>JANXPZ010000201.1 GCA_025357055.1 Candidatus Eiseniibacteriota bacterium
GATCACCAACATCCGGCCACCGGCCCCGGGCCATCCCTGGCGCCGCGGTTACAAACCTCAACTCCTTGCACCGGCATAGACCGGGGGGGGCGGACAGAATCATGTTGCAGTTAGGCGGACAGAATCACGTTGCAACGACAGTCGGGCCTGGCTCCGGTGGCCGCGGCAGGATCCGGTCCGCCCTGACCGCAAAGCGAGAGCGTCTCGTCGGGGTTCTTCCGCGAGGAGCCGGGAGGAAGCACGCCGCCCCGCGCGGGCCCGGACCGGCATGGAACTCGCCCGCTGCGTGTGGCACCATCCCGCTTCGTGAGACCGCTCACCGTGCTCGAGTTCATCCGCGACGAAGAGGCCGTCTGGAGCGTGCCCGCCGGCCTGATCGCGGACCTGGCCAGTCGCCACCCCGGGGTGCGCTTCGAGTCGCCGTCCGACCGCGCCGCGGCTGAGCGGCTGCTCCCCGGGGCCGACGTGGTCTATGGCGTGCTCGTGGACGCGGAGAACTTCCACCTCGCCCGCCGCCTGCGCTGGATCCACGTCAGCGCCGCGGGCGTGGGCTCCGTGATCTTCCCGGCGCTGGCCGGGAGCGAGGTCGTGCTCACGAACGGACGCGGTCTGCACGCGGTCTCGATGGCCGAGCACGCGCTCGGCCTGATGCTGGCCTTCGCGCGCAAGCTCCACCTCGCGCGTGACCGGCAGCACGGGCATCGCTGGGATCAGGTCGGCCTCTGGTCGGAGCCGCCGCCATTCGGACAGCTGGCCGGCGGCACGCTCGGGCTCGTGGGCCTGGGAGCCGTGGGATCGGCGCTGGCGGAGCGTGCGGTGGCGCTGGGCATGCGCGTCATCGCCGTGCGGCCGCATCCCGCCCGCGACCCGCGGCCCGCTCACGAGCAGTGGGGCCTCGCGCGCCTGCCCGAGCTGCTCGAGCGCGCCGACTGGGTGGTGCTGGCCGCTCCGCACACCGATGCGACCCGCGGGTTGATCGGCGCCGCCGAGCTGGCGCGCATGGGACCCGGCGCGGTGCTGGTCAACCTGGGCCGGGGCGCGCTGGTGGACGAGCCGGCCCTGGTCGCCGCCCTGCGCGCGGGGCGCATCGCCGGCGCGGCGCTCGACGTGGTGCGCGGGGAACCGCTCGCCGCCGACAGCCCGTTCTGGGACCTACCCAACGTGATCCTCACGCCTCACGTCTCGGGACTCGGGCCGCTCTACTGGGAGCGCGCGGTCGGACAGTTCGCCGCGAACCTCGAGCGCTTCCTCGCGGGGAGCCCGCTCCTGAACGTGGTGGACAAGCGCGCGGGGTACTGAGCCCGGGCTGCCGGAGCGACGGACGCGGCCGGTCCGCGACCCGCGGCGCGGCGGGTGGGTGCGATCGGCCGGTGGCGGGAGTGTCCGCATCGCGATGCGACGGAAGGATACCCCGATTGCCTTGACACCCCGTGTGCGCCGGCGGCAGACTGCGCCGCCGTGGTGACAGTGATGTCCCGACGCCGGGTATGCGCGCGTATCGCGGAGGCGCCGGGCGGCATCGTGAGAGCTGGATTCCTGCCGCGCGTTCGCGGCCGGACGATCCCGAGGTGCGTGTGATCCAGGTGGTCTGCGTCAAACAGGTGCCCGACACCGAGACCCGGGTCAAGGTGGCCGCCGATGGCCGCAACCTCGACCCCGCCGGTGTGACGTGGGTGCTCAATCCCTACGACGAGTACGCGGTGGAGCAGGCGCTGCGCGTCCGCGATCAGCAGGGTGGCGGCGAGGTGGTGGCGGTCTCCGTGGGCGGCCCGGGGGTGCTGAGCGCACTGCGCAACGTGCTGGCGCTCGGCGCCGACCGGGCGATCCACCTGCGGACCGACCTGGCCGCCCCCGACCCGCTGAGCCTGGCCCGCGCGCTGGCCGCCGAGTTGCGTGGCCTGGGCGCCGGCCTGGTCTGGTTCGGCAAGCAGGCGGTGGACGACGACCAGGCCCAGGTGGGCCCGATGACGGCGGAGCTGCTGGATCTGCCGTGCGCGACCATGGCAGCGGCCTTCACGCTCGAGGGGGAGAAGGTCATCGTCGAGCGTGAGATTGAGGGCGGCCGCGAGGTGGTGGAGTTGACGCTGCCGGCCGTGGTCACGGCGGAGAAGGGCCTCAACGAGCCGCGCTACGCCTCGCTCAAGGGCATCATGGCCGCCAAGAAGAAGACGATCGAAGAGAAGCCGGCCGAGCTGGGCGAGCCCGGTCTCGAGGTCGTGGCGCTGGTGTTGCCGCCGCCACGGGCCGCGGGCCGCATCGTCGGGCAGGGCCCGCAGGCGGTGGCCGAGCTGGTACGGGTGCTGCGTGAGGACGCGAAGGTCCTCTAGATAGACGGAAGACGGTCAGGTCGTGGACGGATAGAGGGTCCGGAGGGCACGGATGAGCATCCTGGTCTTCATCGAGCAGCGCGACGGGCGCGTGCGCGCCGTCTCGCGGGAAGCGCTGGGCGAGGCCACGCGTCTTGCGGCCGCGCTGGGCGGTCCCGTTGTGGGCGTCTGCCCGGCTGCGACGGACCCGGGTCTGGCCGCGCTGGGCGAGGCGGGCGCGGAACGCGTGCTGCTTGCCGCGCATCCGGCCTTCGCCGCCTATGACGCCGCCGGCTACGCCCGCGCAGTGGCGGTGGCCGCGGAGACGCTGAAGCCGGCGCTCGTGCTGTTCGGTGCCTCGACGATGGGCCGCGACCTGGCGCCCCGCGTGGCGGCACGCCTGGGCGCCGGACTCGCCAGCGACTGCATCGCGCTGGCCGTCGAGGGCGGACGGCTGGTGGCGTCGCGCCCGGTCTTCGCGGGCAAGGCGCTGCAGAAGGTGGCCTTCCCGAAGGCGCCGGCCCTGGCGACCCTGCGTCCCAAGGTGTTCGCGCCGGTGGCGCTGGGCGGGAGGAGCGCGGCCGTGGAGCCCCTGGCGGTGGACTTCGATGCGGCGGCCTCGCGCGCGAAGGTGCTGCGCGTCGCCGCGGCCGGCGCGGGCAAAGTGGACCTGACCGAAGCCGAGGTCATCGTCTCGGGCGGCCGCGGCATGAAGGGCCCGGAGCACTTCCAGCTGCTCGAGGACCTGGCTGCCGCACTCGGCGCGAGCGTCGGCGCCTCGCGCGCCGTCGTGGACGCGGGCTGGCGGCCGCACTCGGAGCAGGTGGGGCAGACCGGCAAGACGGTCTCGCCGAAACTCTACGTGGCGGTGGGCATCTCGGGCGCCATCCAGCACCTGACCGGCATGACCTCCTCGCGCTGCATCGTGGCGATCAACAAGGACGCCGAGGCTCCGATCTTCAAGGTGGCGGACTACGGGATCGTGGGCGATCTCTTCGAGATCCTGCCGGCGCTCACGGAAGCCGTGGGGAAACTCAACGCGCACGCCTGAGCCGGGCAGCCGCCGGCCGGGAGCGCAGGGTGGAGTAGCGTGACCGCGTATCTGCCGATCCTGATCGCACTGCTGGTCGCCGTGGGCTTCGTCGTGGTCGTGATGGTGGCGTCCTCGCTCGTCGTCCCCATGCGGCGCAACGCGATCAAGAACAGCCCCTACGAGTGCGGCATCGAGCCGGTCGGTGGCGCCCGCCAGCGCTTCCCGGTCAAGTTCTACCTGGTCGCGGTGCTCTTCATCCTGTTCGACATCGAGGCGGTCTTCCTCTACCCCTGGGCCGTGAGCTTCCGCCAGCTCGGACTGGTCGGACTGATCGAGATGGTGCTCTTCATCGTCATCCTGTTCGTCGGCTACCTGTATCTGCTGAAGAAGCGGGCGCTGGAATGGGAGTGAGCCCCGTGACCGCCACGACCGGCATCCACGCGCGAGGCATGTCATGACGGAGCGCATGCGACCCGGAGCCGCCGACCCGCTGCGGATCCTCGGGGCACCGCTGCCGCCGCCGGCCCACGAGCAGGACGCGCTGCGCGATGAGCTCGAGCGCGGCCTGCTCTTCACCAAGGCCGACAGCCTGATCGGCTGGGCGGTGAACCAGTCGCGCGCGAACTCGATCTGGCCCCTGGGCTTCGGGCTCGCCTGCTGCGCGATCGAGATGATGGCCACGCTCGGCCCGGGCTTCGACCTGTCGCGCATGGGCGCCGAGGTCATGCGGCCCTCGCCGCGGCAGGCGGACCTCATGATCGTCGCCGGGCGGGTGAGCCTCAAGATGGCGCCGGTGCTGCGCCAGCTCTACGACCAGATGCCCGACCCCAAGTGGGTCATCTCGATGGGCGCGTGCGCCTCGTGCGGCGGGATCTTCAACAACTACGCGATCCTGCAGGGCGTGGACAAGATCGTGCCCGTGGACGTCTACGTGCCCGGCTGCCCGCCGCGGCCCGAATCGCTCATCTACGGCATCATCAAGCTGCAGGAGAAGATCCTGGCCACCGGCGTCGAGCTGGGCCCGTTGTGGCGCCGGGGCCCGAAGAAGAAGGGGGCCGCGTGACGCCGCTGACCCCGGAGCGCATCGAGGAGCGGCTGCGCGCGCGCTTCCCCGGCGTGGAGTTCCGCCGCCAGGGCGGCGAGGCGGTGCGTGACCAGACGCTCCATCTGCCGGCCGGGAACCTGGTCGAGGTCTGCACCTTCCTGCGCGACGACCCGGAGCTGGATTTCGCCATGCTCTCGTGGATCTCCGGCGTGGACTGGCTGCCGCGCGAGCCGCGTTTCGAGGTGGTCTACGGGCTGCTCTCGCTCTCCCGCGCCGTGCGCCTGACTCTCAAGGTGCCGGTCGGGGAGGAGAACCCGCGCGTCCCCACGGTGACCAGCGTGTGGCCGGCGGCCGACTGGCTCGAGCGCGAGACCTGGGACTTCTACGGGATCGAGTTCGCCGGACATCCCAACCTGGTGCGCATCCTGCTGCCCGAGGGCTGGGTGGGCTGGCCGCTGCGCAAGGACTCGCCGCTGGGCTACGAAGAGGTGGCCTTCACGCACAACACGCCGGACCGCGAGAAGCCCTCGCCCGGGCTGCGCAAGCTCGGGCCGAAGAAGGTGAGATACCGTGCGCAGTGAGACGATGACCCTCAACATGGGGCCCCAGCACCCCGCGACCCACGGCGTGCTGCGCGTGGCGGTGGAGCTGGACGGCGAGACCATCGTCCGGGCCCAGCCGATCGTCGGCTACCTGCACACCGGCATGGAGAAGCAGGCCGAGTACAAGACGTACACGCAGTCCATCCCCCAGACCGACCGGATGGACTACCTGGCGCCCATGTCGAACAACCTGGCCTTCTGCCTCGGCGTGGAGAAGCTGCTCGGCATCGGGCCGCCGCCGCGCGCGCTGCACGCGCGCGTGCTGCTCACCGAGCTGACGCGCCTCGCGTCGCACCTGGTGTGGGTCGGCACGCACGCGATGGACATCGGCGCGATGTCGATGTTCTTCTACACCTTCCGTGAGCGCGAGCAGATCCTGGGCATGTACGACCAGGTGTGCGGCGCGCGCATGACCGCCAGCTACTTCCGCGTGGGCGGCCTGGCGATGGACCTGCCGGTGGACTTCCTCGAGCGGGTGAGCCGGTTCCTGGACACGATGCCCGGGCACTTCGCCGAGTACGAGAAGCTGCTCACCGGCAACCCCATCTGGCTCGCGCGCACCAAGGGCGTGGCCCTGCTCTCGAAGCGGGACGCCATCGCGCTGGGCGTCACGGGCCCGGTGCTGCGCGCCGCGGGCGTGAAGTGGGACCTGCGCAAGAGCATGCCCTACGCCGGCTACGACCAGTACGACTTCGAGGTCCCGGTGGGGGAGCACGGCGACGCGTTCGACCGCTACCTCGTGCGCCTCGAGGAGATGCGCCAGGCCGTGCGCATCTGCCGCCAGGCGATCGTGAAGCTCCGGGAGATCGGGCCCGGCGACTACCGCCTGCGTGACTACAAATACGTGCTGCCGCCCAAGGAGGACGTGAAGACCTCGATGGAGGCCCTGATCCACCACTTCAAGATCGTGGCGCACGGCTTCTTCCCGCCGGTGGGCGAGGCCTACCAGGCCATCGAGGCGCCGAAGGGCGAACTGGGCTTCTACTTCGTCTCGGACGGCACGCCGAAGCCCTGGCGGATGAAGGTCCGTTCGCCGTCCTTCACGAACCTGCAGGCACTCGACACCATGGCCCGCGGCGGCCTGGTGGCGGACATCATCACGGCCATCGGCACGCTCGACATCGTGCTCGGCGAGGTGGACCGGTGAGCGGCGCACCCGCACCGCACACCGCGCCGGCCGGGCCCGTCGGGCCGGTCGCGTGGCCCTCGGCGCTGCAGCCGAAGGTCGCGGAGGCGCTCAGCCACTACCCGAACCGCCGCTCGGCCGTCCTGCCGCTGCTGTGGATCGCCCAGCGCGAGTGGGGCTGGCTCCCGCCCGAAGTACTGCGCCTGGTCGCGCGCACGGTCGAACTGCCGGATGCCGAGGTGTTCGGCGTGGCGACCTTCTACACCATGTTCAACCTGAAGCCGGTGGGGAAGTACCACCTGCAGGTCTGCATGACGCTGTCGTGCTCGCTCATGGGCGCCGACCGCCTGTTCCAGCACCTCAGCGGGAGGTTGGGCATCGGCCATGGCGAGACCACGCCCGACGGCCGCTTCACGCTGCGCCGGGTGGAGTGCCTGGCCGCCTGCGGCGGCGGGCCCTGCCTGCAGGTGAACGAGGAGAAGTTCCACGAGAACCTCGACGAGGCCGCCGTGGACCGCCTCCTGGAGAGGCTCCCATGACCGGCCCGCTGCTCTTCAAGGACATCGACACGCCCGGGCTCGCGGGGCTGGACACCTACCGGCGCGTCGGCGGCTACGCCACGGTCCTGGCCGTGCTCGGCAGGCAGACGCCCGACCAGTGCATCGAGATCGTGAAGGCCTCCGGCCTGCGCGGGCGCGGAGGCGCGGGCTTCCCCACGGGGCTCAAGTGGAGCTTCGTGCCGAAGGGGACCGAGCGGCCGAAGTACCTGGTCTGCAACGCCGACGAGAGCGAGCCGGGGACGTTCAAGGACCGCGAGCTCATCGAGAAGAACCCGCACAGCCTGATCGAGGGCATGATCCTCGCGGGCTGGGCCATCCAGTCCAACGCCGGCTACGTCTACCTGCGCGGCGAATTCGGCTGGCTGCAGAAGATCCTCGACCAGGCCATCGCCGAGGCGTACGCGGCCGGCCTGCTCGGCCGGGACGTCGCCGGGACGGGCTTCCGCTTCGACCTGCACACGCACCTGGGCGCGGGCGCCTACATCTGCGGCGAGGAGACCGCGCTGCTCTCGTCGCTCGAGGGCTACCGCGGGCAGCCGCGGCTGAAGCCGCCGTTCCCCGCGGTCGAGGGGCTCTACCGCTGCCCGACCATCGTCAACAACGTCGAGACCCTGGTGAACATCCCGCACATCCTGGGGCAGGGCGCCGCGTGGTACCGCCAGTGGGGGACCGAGAAGAGCGCGGGGACCAAGGTCTTCAGCGTCTCGGGCCCGGTGAAGCGCCCCGGCAACTACGAGTTGCCGCTCGGGGTGCCGCTGCGCGTCCTGCTCGAGGAGCACTGCGGCGGGATGCGCGACGGCCTGAAGCTGAAGGCCGTGATCCCCGGTGGCTCCTCGGTGCCGCCGCTGCCGGCCAGCCTGCTCGACACGCCCCTGGACTTCGAGTCCATGAACGCCGTCGGCACGTTCCTGGGCTCGGGCGGCGTCATCGTCATCGACGAGCAGACTTGCATGGTGGACTCGCTCTGGAACCTGATGCGCTTCTACGCGCACGAGTCGTGCGGCAAGTGCACGCCGTGCCGCGAGGGCACCTACTGGATGACCGGGATCCTCGAGCGCCTCGAGCGCGGCCAGGGGCGCGCCAGCGACATCGATCTACTCGCGGACCTCGCGGACAACATCCTGGGCCGTTCCTTCTGCCCGCTCGGTGACGCCGCGGCCATGCCGGTCCAGGGCTTCCTCAAGCACTTCCGCGCGGAGTTCGAGCACCACGTCGGGCAGCGCTGCCTGGCGAACCGGCGGCGCGACTCGCGCATGGGGGTGCCGGCATGAGCGCGAAGGTCCGGGTCACCATCAACGGCCGCACGGTCGAGGTCCCGGCCGGCACCCTCGTCACCGACGCGGCGCGCGCGGCCGAGGTGCACATCCCGGTCTTCTGCTCGCACGCCAAGCTCCCGCCGCTGGGCGCCTGCCGCATCTGCCTGGTCGAGATCGGCCTGCCGAGGAAGGACCGCGACGGGAAGCCCGTGCTGGGCGCGGACGGCGGCCCCGAGATCGCCTGGAATCCCAAGCCCCAGACCGGCTGCACCACGCCGGTGAGCGAGGGCATGGTGGTGGCGACCGATTCGCCGGTCGCGGTCAAGGCGCGCAAGGGCACCATGGAGTTCCTGCTCGTCAACCACCCGCTCGACTGCCCGGTCTGCGACGAGGGCGGCGAGTGCCAGCTCCAGGACCTGGCGTTCGCCTTCGGCGCCGATTTCTCGCGCATGAGCGACGCCAAGCGCACGTTCGTCTCCGAGAACCTCGGCCCGGTGGTGAAGAAGGAGGCGAACCGCTGCATCGTCTGCATGCGCTGCGTGCGCTATTGCGACGAGATCATGGGCGAGGACGCGCTCACCCCGCACCGGCGCGGCGTGCGCACTGAGATCTCCTCGTTCGATCGCCAGCCGCTCGACTGCGAGCAGTGCGGCAACTGCGTCGAGGTCTGCCCGGTGGGCGCGCTCACGGCGCTGCCGTACCGCTTCAAGGCCCGGCCCTGGGACCTGAGGCAGCACATCACCATCTGCCCGTGGTGCTCGAACGGCTGCTCGGTGCGGCTGGGAGTGCGGGGCACGGAGATCCTGCGCGCGCGCGGCACGGAGCGCCGCGGCGTCAACCAGGAGTACCTGTGCGTGCGTGGGCGCTTCGGCTACGGGTTCGTGAACGACGCCGCGCGGCTGACCGGCGCGCTGGTGCGCCCGCCGGGCGCGGCCGGAGCGGGGAACGCGCTGGAGCCGGCCTCGTTCGAGGAGGCGGTCGCCCACGCCGCGGCGCGACTCCGGGAGATCGCCGCGCGTGACGGCGCGGACGCCATCGCCTTCCTCGGTGGCGAGAAGCTCGGCCTCGAGGAGCAGTACCTGTTCCAGAAGCTCGCGCGCGCCGTGCTCGGCACGAACCACGTGGATTCGCGCACGCGTCTGGTCGCGCCGCTCCCGGGCACCGCCTTCCTCAAGGCCACGGGCGGCGGGCGCCCGTCGATCTCGCTCGACGAACTGGGCCGGACGAAGGAGGTGCTGGTCCTGGGCGACGACTTGCAGGGGGAGTCGCCGTTCCTGCAGGCCGTGCTGCTCCGCGGACAGCACCAGCAGGGCGTGCACCTGACCGTCGCGCACCCGCGGCGCGTGAAGCTGGCGCGGGCCCGTTTCGGCGGCGTGTGGCTGGGCCTGGCGCCGGGCAGCGAGCTCGCGCTCCTGAACGGGCTCACGCGCGCGGCGCTCGACCTGGGCGATCCGCTCCCCGCGCCATCGGGGGGCCCGCCGCCCGCCGAGGTCGCGGCCGGGCTCCCGGCGCTCAGGACCGCGCTCGCGGCTTGGACGCCCGAGCGTGCGGCGCAGGCGACGGGTGTGCCGGCGGCGGCGATCGTCGCGGCGGCCCGGCGGCTGCGCGAGGCGCCGAGCCGCGCCATCGTCTTCGGCCGCGCCTACGCCGAGCACGCGCAGGCGGCCGCCCTCCTGCAGGCGGTCGAGAACCTGGGCTGGGCGACGGGCGCGCTCACGGCCGGACGCTCGTGCGTCCTCTACGCGGGCCCGCACAGCGGCACGCAGGGGGCGCTCGACATGGGCCTCGCGCCGGACGTGCTCCCGGGCTACGTGCCGCTGGCCGACGCGGCCGCGCGCGCGCCGTTCGAGAAGCAGTGGAACGCGAAGCTCGGCGCGGCGCCGGGCCTGACCGCGCCCGAGATCCTCGCGGCCGCGGCGGCGGGCCGGGTGAAGGCGCTCTGGATCGTGGGCGACGAGTGGGTGAGGAGCGCCCCCGACCGTGCGTTGGTGGAGCAGGCGCTGGCGCGTGCGGAACTGGTGATCGTGAGTGATCTGTTCCTGACCGAGACCGCGCGCCGCGCGCACGTGGTGTTCCCGGCCGTCTCCTTCGCGGAGAAGGAGGGCGTGCTGGTCGATTGCGAACGCCGGCTCCAGCGCACCGCGCGGGCGCTCGCGCCGCGGCGTGGCGCGAAGAGCGACGGGGAGATCTTCCAGGCGGTCGCGCGCGCGCTGGGGGCGGCCTGGTCCTACCGCACGAACGAGGACGTCTTCCGCGAGATCGCGCGCCTGGTGCCCGGCTACGAGGGCCTCTCCTGGGCCACGCTGCTGCCGCTCGGGCCGCAGTGGGCGAGCGAGCCCGCGCGGGTCGCCGCGTCGTTGCGGCCGGCGGCCGACGAACGGCCCGCGGCCGGCGAGGGCCTCTGGCTGCTCTCGGGCGGCGTGCTGTTCCAGCAGGGGAGCCTCGGGCACCGCATCGAGCTGCTCACGCGGCTCGCCGGAGCGGCCTGCGCGCGCTTCCACCCCGACGAGTGGAAGCGCCTCGGCCTGACCGCGGGCGACGCGGTCCTGCTCGAAGGGCCGGGCGGCAGCCTGACGCTCCCCGTGGCCGTGGATGAGAGCGTGCCGCCGGGGGCCGTGTTCGTGCCCTACGCCCACCGCGACGTCGAGCTCAACCGCCTCGGCAGCCCCGGGGGCGCGGGCCTGCGCGTGAAGGCGAGCAAGGCCGGCATCGCCCAGCGGACGGGAGTGTGAACGGCATGATCGCGTTCTTCCAGGACCCCACGGTCCAGATCGCCTTCTGGGGGCTCGTCAAGATCGTCGTCATCCTGTTCGTCATGCTCGGGATCGTCGCCTACCTGACCTTCTTCGAGCGCAAGATCGCCGGTCACATCCAGTCGCGGCCCGGTCCGAACCTGGTGGGCCCCTGGGGGCTCTTCCAGCCGTTCGCGGACATCCTGAAGCTCTTCCTCAAGGAGGAGTTCATCCCGGCCCGCGCGAACAAGATCCTCTTCCACATCGCCCCGATCCTGGCGGTCACGCCCGCGCTCACCTCCTTCGCGGTGGTGCCGATCGGGCCCAACTTCATCGTCACCGACGTGAACGTGGGCCTGCTGGTGTTCCTCGCCATGTCGAGCCTGGGCGTCTACGCGCTGGCGCTGGCGGGCTGGTCGTCGAACAACAAGTACGCGCTGCTCGGCGGCCTGCGTTCCGCGGCGCAGATGATCTCCTACGAACTGGCGCTGGGGCTCTCGACCATCGGCGTGATCCTCCTGGCCGGCTCGCTCTCGCTGGTGGACATCGTCCACGCGCAGAGCGGGACCCTCCCGTTCGGGCCGCTGGCCCTGCCGCGCTGGTTCGTGTTCACGCAGCCGGTGGCGTTCGTGATCTTCCTGATCTGCGCCTTCGCCGAGACCAACCGCGCGCCCTTCGACCTGCCCGAAGGGGAGTCCGAGCTGGTGGGCGGCTTCCACACCGAGTATTCGAGCATGAAGTGGGCGATGTTCTTCCTGGGCGAGTACATGAACATGCTCACCATCTCCTCGATCACGGTGACGCTCTTCCTGGGCGGCTGGAACGGGCCGTGGCTGCCCGAGTCGCTCCAGTTCCTCTGGTTCTTCGGCAAGCTCTTCGCGCTGATCTTCCTCTTCATGTGGGTGCGGTGGACGTTCCCGCGCCTGCGCTACGACCAGCTCATGGCCTTCGGCTGGAAGGTGCTGCTCCCGATCGCGCTGCTGAACGTGCTGGCGACCGGCGCGGCCGTCTACTGGGTGGGCAACCGATGATCACGGTCCTGTTCGTGGCGTTCGCGGCCATCCTGGTGGTCTCGAGCCTGCTCGTCATCCTGCACCGCAACCCGCTGACGAGCGCGCTCTTCCTGGTGCTGGCCTTCTGCTCCCTGGCCGCCATCTACCTGCTGCTCCACGCGGAGTTCATCGGGCTGGTGCAGGTCGTGGTCTACGCCGGCGCCATCATGGTGCTGTTCCTGTTCGTCATCATGTACCTGAACCTGGGCCACGATGTCGAAAGTGGCGTGACCCTCGCGCTGCGGCGCGGGCTGGGCTGGCTGCTGGGCGCCGTGCTGGTGGCGGAGGGCGCGTTGCTGATCACGGGCCGGCTGGCCCCCGGGCCGGCCACGCCGCAGGCGTTGACGGCAGCCGCCGCCGCGGCCCCGGGCAACACGCAGCAGGTGGGCCTGCTGCTCTATTCGCGCTACCTGTTCCCGTTCGAGATCACCTCGATCATCCTGCTGGTCGCGATGATCGGGGCGATCGTCATCGCCCGGGGCCTGCGCGAGCCGGCCCCCGCGGAAGCACCGGCCGGATCCGCGCCGGTCACGGCCGCCGCACCGGAAGAAGCTCCCGGGGAGGACGCATGATCCCGCTCTCGTGGCTGCTGCTGCTGAGCGCCGTGCTGTTCTGCATCGGCGTCGTGGGCGTGCTCGTGCGGCGCAACGCGATCGTCATCTTCATGTCCATCGAGCTGATGCTGAACGCCTCGAACCTGGCGTTCGTGGCCTTCTCGCGCCACTTGAACTCGCTCGACGGGCAGGTGTTCGTCTTCTTCGTCATGACCGTGGCGGCCGCCGAGGTGGCGGTGGGCCTGGCCATCATCGTGAACCTGTTCCGTCTGCGGGAGACCGTCTTCGTGGACGAGATCAACCTGTTGAAAGGCTAGGCCGGCCCGATGAACGGTGCCCCTCTCCTCTGGCTCATCCCGGCGCTGCCGCTCGCGGCGGTGCTGATCAACCTGCTGCTCGGCGACCGGCTCGGCCGCCGGGGGGCTGGCTGGCTGGCCTGCGGCGCGGTGGGGCTCTCGTTCGCCTGGTCGGTGCTCTCGGTGCTCCGGCTCGCCGCCCTGCCCGAGGCGCAGCGCGCCGTCGTGGAGAGCGTCTACACCTGGATGCGCGTCGGCGACCTCTCGGTGGACGTGTCGTTCCTGCTCGACCCGCTCTCGGCGGTGATGATCCTGGTGGTGACGGGGGTGGGCTTCCTGATCCACGTCTATTCCACCGGCTACATGTCGCACGAGCCCGACGTCCGGCGCTTCTTCCTCTACCTGAACCTGTTCATGTTCGCGATGCTGACGCTGGTGCTCGCGGACAACTTCCTGCTCATGTTCGTGGGCTGGGAGGGCGTGGGGCTGTGCTCGTACCTGCTCATCGGGTTCTGGTATGAGCGGCCTGCGGCGGCGGCGGCGGGGAAGAAGGCGTTCATCGTCAACCGCATCGGCGATTTCGGCTTCCTGCTCGGCATGTTCACGCTCTTCGCCTGGACGGGCACGCTGCAGTTCCAGCGCATGTTCGAGGTGGCGCCGCAGCTCTTCCCCGCGGGCGGCATCGTGATCACGGTCGCGACGCTGCTGCTCTTCCTCGGCGCGACCGGCAAGAGCGCGCAGCTCCCGCTCTACGTCTGGCTGCCGGACGCCATGGAGGGCCCGACCCCGGTCTCCGCGCTCATCCACGCCGCCACCATGGTGACGGCCGGTGTCTACATGGTGGCCCGCACGCACGTGCTGTTCCAGCTCGCGCCCGTCTCGCTCGAGGTCGTGGCCTGGGTCGGTGCCGCCACCGCGCTGTTCGCCGCGACCATCGGGCTCGCGCAGAACGACATCAAGCGCGTGCTCGCCTACTCGACCGTGAGCCAGCTCGGCTACATGTTCATGGCGTGCGGTGTGGGCGCGTTCACGGCCGGCATCTTCCACCTGATGACGCACGCCTTCTTCAAGGCGCTGCTGTTCCTCGGCGCGGGCTCGGTGATCCACGCGATGTCGGGTGAGCAGGACATGCGCCGCATGGGCGGCCTCGCCGCGCGGCTGCCGTGGACCCACGGCGCCATGCTGATGGCCACGCTCGCGATCGCCGGCATCCCGCCCTTCGCCGGGTTCTTCAGCAAGGACGAGATCCTCGCGAGCGCCTTCTTCAGCGGACACCCCGCGATCTGGGTCATGGGCCTGGCGGGCGCGGTGCTCACCGCGTTCTACATGTTCCGGCTCTACCTGCTGACCTTCCGCGGCCGCCCGCGGCTGACGCACGAGGCCGAGCACCACCTGCACGAGTCGCCGCCCGCGATGATCGTGCCGCTCTTCGTGCTGGCGGTGCTCTCGGTGTTGGGTGGCCTGGTGGGCCCGCCGCTCCAGGAAGGGGGGCACCCGTTCGCGCGCTGGCTCGCGCCGGTGTTCGCCTCCGGCGCCCATGAGGGCGGTCACGCCGCGGCCCACGAGATCCCGGTGGCCACCGAGTGGATGCTCATCGGGCTGTCCGTGCTGGTCGCCGCGGCGGGCATCGCCTTCGCCTTCCGCGCCTACCTGTGGAGCCCGGAGACCGCGACGCGCCTGCGCGAGCGCCTGTCCGGCGTGCACCGCGCGCTCCTGAACAAGTACTGGGTGGACGAACTGTACGAGTGGACCGTGGTGCGCCCGGTCTACCACACGGCCCAGGCGTTCTGGCGCTTCTGGGACACGAAGGTCGTGGATGGCATCGTCAACGGCGTCGGCGTCACGCTGGAGGGCGTCTCGGCCGTGCTGCGCCTGTTCCAGACCGGCTTCGTCGGCACCTACGCGCTGCTCTTCACGCTGGGCGTGGTCGCCCTGCTCCTCCATTTCCTGAGGCCCTAGCCCGTGAACTTCCCCTGGCTCTCCTGGCTCGTCTTCCTCCCGCTCGCGGGGGCCGCGCTGCTGCTGGCCACGCCCGCCGCGGCGGATCGGTGGCACCGGCGCTGGGCCACGACCGTGGCGCTGGCCGAGTTCGCGCTGTCGCTGCCGCTGTGGTGGCAGGTCATCCCCTGGCAGCCGGGCTGGCAGCTGGTCGAGAAGCGCGCCTGGCTGCCCGCACTGGGGGCGCAGTACTACCTGGGCGTGGACGGCATCAGCATGCTGCTCGTGCTGCTCACCACGCTGATGACCGTGATCGCCATCATCGGGGCGTTCGGCGCGGTCCGTGAGCGCACGCGCGAGTTCTACGCGTTGCTGCTGGCGCTCGAGGCCGGGATGATCGGCACCTTCCTCTCGCTCGACCTGCTGCTCTTCTACGTGTTCTGGGAGGCCATGCTCATCCCGATGTACCTGCTCATCGGGGCCTGGGGCGGGCAGCGGCGCGTCTACGCCGCGATCAAGTTCTTCCTCTACACGATGGCGGGCAGCGTGCTGATGCTGGTCGCGATCCTCTCGCTCTACTTCATGCAGAAGGGCCTGACCGGCGTGCCCACCTTCGAACTGGACGCCTTCTACGCCATGCCGCTGGCGCCGGCGTCGCAGGTCTGGCTGTTCCTGGCGTTCGCGCTGGCGTTCGCCATCAAGGTGCCGATGTTCCCGTTCCACACCTGGCTGCCCGACGCGCACGTCGAGGCCCCGACCGCGGGCTCGGTCATCCTGGCGGCCGTGCTCCTGAAGATGGGCACCTACGGCTTCCTGCGCTTCGCCATCCCGCTCTTCCCGACGGCCTCGCTGCAGTTCACGCCGTGGATCGTGGCCCTCGCCCTGATCGGCATCGTCTACGGGGCGCTGGTCTCGATGGTGCAGCCCGACCTGAAGAAGCTCGTGGCCTACTCGTCGGTGAGCCATCTGGGCTTCTGCATGCTGGGGCTCTACGCCATGAACCCGCAGGGCTTCGCGGGCTCGCTGATGCAGATGCTGAGCCACGGCGTCTCGACCGGCGCGCTGTTCCTCCTCGTGGGCGTCATCTACGAGCGGCGGCACACCCGGCTCATCTCCGATTTCGGCGGGCTGTGGAAGCCGCTCCCGGTCTACTCCGCCATCTTCCTGGTGGTGATGCTCTCGTCGGTCGGGCTGCCCGGCACGAACGGCTTCGTGGGCGAGTTCCTGGTGCTGCTCGGGGCCTTCCGCGCGAACTGGTGGTGGGCCGCGATCGCCGCGACCGGGGTGATCCTCTCGGCTTGCTACATGCTGTGGATGTTCCAGCGGGTGATCTTCGGACCCGTCACGCACGAGGAGAACCGCGACCTCAAGGACCTCTCGCTGCGCGAGCGGCTGGTGTTCGCGCCGCTGCTCATCCTGATCTTCTGGATGGGCCTGATGCCGCAGCCGTTCATCGACCGCATGCAGCCGGCGCTGAACCGCACGCTCGAGCTCTCGAAGCAGCGCGCCGCGGCCGCCGCGGTCATGCACACGCTGCCCGGGGCGCCCTTCCGGCTGCCGACCGGAGGTGGGCGATGAGCTTGCTGCCCGCGCCGTTCCTGCTGCCGGTGGACTGGTGGGCGCTGGGCGCCGTGCTGGCCCTGAGCGTGGGCGCCATGCTGCTCCTGCTGCTGGAGTTCCTGCCGGCGAAGGCCGGGTCCAGCCGCGCGGCGGTGGTGGCGCTGGTCGCGCTGGCCGTCTCCGCCCTGGCCGTGACCCTGGCGCGCGACGCCCGGCGCACGCTCTTCGGCGGCATGTTCGTGCACGACGGCTTCACGGTCTTCTTCACGCTGCTATTCTGCGCCATCGGGGCCTTCGCGGTGCTGCTGTCGTGGGACTACGTCAAGCGCACGCGCATCAACCACGCCGAGTACTACGCGCTGTTGCTGAGCGCCACGCTCGGCATGGTCCTGATGGCCGCGTCGAACGACCTCATCACCGTCTTCCTCGGTCTCGAGCTGATGTCGCTCGCGCTCTACGTGCTGGTGGGCTTCCGGCGGAACCTGCTCGAGTCGAACGAGGCGGCGCTCAAGTACTTCCTGCTGGGCGCCTTCGCGAGCGGCTTCTTCCTGTACGGCATCGCGCTGCTCTACGGCGCCACCGGTACCACGAACCTCGCGAGGATGGCCGAGTTCCTGGCGGGCTCGCCCGTGCGTCCGAACGCGCTGCTGCTCGTGGGCGGGCTGCTGCTGCTGGTCGGCTTCTTCTTCAAGGTGGCGGCGGTGCCCTTCCACATGTGGACGCCCGACGCCTACGAGGGCGCGCCCACCTCGGTGACGGCCTTCATGTCGGTGGGG
>JANXPZ010000015.1 GCA_025357055.1 Candidatus Eiseniibacteriota bacterium
GCAACTTCACGGCGAGGACCGCCCGCCGCGAGCTGCAGCCGGACAGGAGCGACGCGGGCGGATGCCTGGCTGCAGCGGGGACCGGAAGAGCCACCAGAGACCACTCCGGCGCCGGTCTTCCCGCGCATGTCGGCATGCTACACTGGCACGGTCAAGGTTGACGGCGGCCTCCGCCGTGCGCCCGGCGGGCCCGGGCACAGACACACGCTGCTCTCTCCGGTGAGAACGTCCTCCCATGCCAGAAGCCTGCATCCTGATCACGGTCTATAACGGCGCTCCCTGGATCGACGAGGCGCTGGATTCCGCTCTTGCACAGCGGGGCACGGACTTCGAGATCCTCGTCGTGGACGATGGTTCGACCGACGCGACGCCGGAGATCCTGCGTCGGCGCGCTGCCGGGGCTCCCGGGCGGATCCGCGTGCTCTCCATCGAGCACAGCAACCGCTCGCAGGCCAGGAACATCGGATTCGACCACGCCGAGGCGGAGTTCGTCACCCTGCTTGACGCCGACGACCGCATGCATCCGCTGCGAGTGAAGTTCGAGTGCGATGCCCTGCGCGCGCATCCCGATGCCGTGCTGAGCTTCTCGGGCCGCTGGAGCTTCGATGACGGCGCAGACGTCGGCACCTGGGAGTTCACCCCGGGCGCGTTCAGGGCCCTGCCGGGTGAGGTCTTCACCCGTCTTGCCGATCCGATCTCGGCCGCGATCGCGGCGGGCGAGTGCCCCGGGACCAACGCCTGCACCTGGCGCACGCGCTGGGCCGGGGAGCGCGGGCCGTTCAACCCCGACTACGAGGTTTACGAGGATGTGGAGCTCTGGCTGCGCTGCCTCTACGACACACCGGTCGTGTACGTGGCCGCGCCCTTGTACCAGCGTCGCCTCCACCCGGCGGCGACGAGTGCCGAGCGGTCCACGTCCACGGTCGAACGCGCCCTGTTTGCGGTGATGGATTCCGCGCGTGCCGACTGGTCCCGCTACAACCCCGAGCAACGCGCGCGCCTCTCGCATTTCGAGCGGAGCGCCGGCGTCTGGCTGGCGCGGCGTGCCGCCATGGAGGATGGACCGGCGGCCGGGATCGGCTTCCTGATCCGTCACGAGCGCCGGCTGCGGTCGCCCCTGTGGTGGCGCACCCTCGCGGTCCTGCTCGCACCGCCGTTCGTGCGTTCGGCGTGGCGCAGGTGGAAACCTGGAGGCCCGGCCGCGGACCACGCGACGGTCCCGCTCGCGGAGGCGATGGCGCCAGACCCGACCCGGATCTGGATGCCGGGAACCCCGCAGGGGTCGGAGACGTAGCAACCCGGGCGTCCGTGCCCGGCGGTGGGTCGCCGGCCGGGACTGCGTACACGTAGCGATCGACGACGCTTCGTCGATCGCCTGCACCGGGGTGCTGAGCGATGGGACCGCGAAGCCCCGGCAGCTTTCCGGGTCGGACTGCGGCCTCACTCGATGTCCCGACGGGTCAGCGCGGGTCGAAGTCCCCCGCGACGGGCTCCACGTTCCCCCGCGCGCGCGCCAATCCGTCACGGACGGCGGCCCCCAACTGGCGCAACTCCGAACCGGAGAAGGTTCGCAGGGCGAGGAGCCCGGCAAGGTAGAGGAGTCCCGCCAGCGGCAGCGCCTGGTAGAGGCGCAGCCCGGGCAGGAGGTAGAGCACGAGTCCGACCATGGCAGCCGCAAGGACCGGCCGCGTGATCGCCCGGATGATGTGGGTGCGGGCCACGTAGCGCTGCACGTAGTACACGTTCACGCCCGCCACGGCCAGTTCGCTGATCGCAGCGGCGGCGGCGGCGCCGATGTACCCGAAGCGCGGGATGAGCATCAGGTTGAGCCCCACGTTCACGAGCAACGCGAGTCCGGTCGCGACCATGATGCGCTTCTGGTTGCCGGAGGCGATGAGCACGTAGCTCATGGTGATGCTGATGGTCTGCGGCACCAGCACCCACGCCATGATGGGGAGGATCGTGGCCGTGTTCAGGAACCCGTCGCCGAGCAGCTTGGGGGCCACCCGGGGCAGGAAGACGAAACACAGGATGAAGTAGAGCGCCACGATCAACTGGTAACGCACCGAACGGGTCACCAGGTTTCCCAGGCGCGTGCGATCACCGTGCGCCACGGAGGCGAATACTGGATAGACCGCGACCAGGAAGCTGTCCCGCAGCACCGTGAAGAAGAGGAGGAACTTGGCGCTGGCCTTGTACCAGCCGACCTGCGTGTTGCCCTTGAGTTCGCCGAGCAGCACGGCGTCGAGTTGCTGGTAGACGACGAAACAACTCGCCGCGAAGGCGATGGGGATGGATTGCTTCAGCAGATACAGGAGAGCACCCGGCTGGGGCCGCACCCATGAGATCTGCACGCGGGAAAGGAGGTACGAGGAGACCAGCAGCCGCATGACCCCCGCCGCGACCAGGGCGACGAGGATCCAGCGCAGGTCCTTGCCCAGCAGGATGCAGATGCCGCCGAGGATCACGAACACCAACTGGTTGACGATGTTCGCCAGCGCGATGTAGCCCATGTTGCCGAGCCCCTGGAAGACCGCGTCGCAGGACTGCCCGATGGCGGTCAGGAGCAGGACGAAGCTGTAGCACCAGATGCCCCAGAGGAAGTCGCCCTCGTAGCCGCGCGCGCGCGCGAATCCGAGGATGAGGGCGAAACACGCGGGGCCCAGCATCAGCTTGAGGGTCATCACGGCAGCCAGATACTCGGAAACGCGCGGAGTGTGGCGCGCCACCTCGCGGGCCAGGATCATGTCGAGGCCCAGGCTGGCGAGGATGCTGAACAGGAAGACGAACGCCTCCGCGCGCTGGTAGGTGCCGTAGCCCTCCGCGCCCAGGTAGCGGGCCAGGAGCACCATCATCCCCATTCCAATCCCGCGCACGACCAGGCCCGAGATGGCCAGAACGCCCGTGTTGTGCAGGATCCCCGACCCGAGACTCCTGCCGTCGTCGGGCGGCGCTTGCGTCGCGACGGACGCTTCGGGCTCGGGAGGGTGGGTCATCGGGGACGGTCGCTCACGGCAGAGGGCGGGCGGACATCGCCAGGCTCCCCTCGGCTGATGGGGGAAGGCATGCTCTCGAATCTCCGGGGGGCACGACGAGCATGCACGAAGAATCCTAGCACAGGACGCTCCCCGGTCCCCGCTGCGGCCCGGTGTCCGGCGCGCGGCGGAGGTTCAACGTGCCCCCCCGGACCGCCCGCGGCTCACCACGAGCGTCCCCCCCGACTCGCCCGGCTGGTGCTCGCGGTCGAAGAACCACTCGCTCAGCCGGAGGTTCGGGTAGTGGGCCCGCCGCAGCATGCGCAGCTCGACCTGGTAGACGCCCTCGGCCGCATCCGGTGGCACGTACAGCGCAAAGGAGTCCTGCACCACTTCGTCGGCTCTCCAGAGGTCCAGGCCGTAGTCTCCGCGGGCGGGCAGGTGTTCGGCGCGGAAGCCGTAGCGCTCGTGCCGCAGCCGCTCGAAGAGCTTCCGTACGGGCTTGCCGATGAACGCCGGCGGTGCGATGTCCGCAGGCAGATCACGGTCGAGCCGCACGGCGACCCGCCAGATCCCCGCGCCGGCGGGACGGGCCGCGTGCCAGCGGGCCACCCCGGTCAGTTCGTCGCCCGGCGCGGCCACGCGGGTGGAGAGCGAGAAGCCGACGAGTTCGGGAGCCCGGTCCAGCGGATCTCGAGGGACCGGTGCGCCCGCGCCCGGCCCGGGGGCCCACGCCTCGACAAATGGACGCGCGGTCGCGGGGCCGGACAGGGTGTCGAGCGCCGCCTTCCGCAGTCCGTAGACGACCAGGTCGCCGGTGTCGTGGAGCCGCGGGAAGACCTCGGGGTGCGCATCCAGACGCGCGCGCGCGGCGAGGAACCATGGATGCCGGGGCGCCCAGTAGTCCAGGGGCAGCGGCTCGTCGAAACGGTCGTTGAGCACGATCGCACCCACGCCGTACCGCCGGACGACCTCCCGCGTGCGCTCCCAGGTCCCGTACGGGTCGAGCGCATCACGGGCGTCGAGCAGCCGGACCAGTCCGAGCGAGTCGTTGGGAGAACTGTGCTGGTCCACCAGGGTCGCCACGTGACGCCCGGTCATCATGGGCACCAGGTACGACGTCGCGGGGTCGGAGAGCACCACACAGTCCGGATCCAGGTGCCGCGCCATCCAGTCGAAATCCGCCTGCCAGCGCCGCGGGTCCTGTTCCACCACCGCACCGGGCCCCGGGCCGCGGACCGCCTGCACGGCGTCGCGCACCGGGGGCGCGAGCAGCGCCAGCGCCAGCACGAGCGAGGCTCCCGCTCCCGCGCGGATCCACCAGGCTTTCCGCTCCCGCGCGACGGCGGCCAGTTCCGGCAGCAGCCAGGCCACCAGCGCGGCGAAGGGCACGATCCAGACCATGCGCATGAGCAGATACCCGAGGCGTGGCTGCAGCAGCGCCACGACCGGCGGGTTGTAGACGGTCAGCGCCACCGCCAACGAGGAGGTCAGCAGGAAGAGCGCCGCGACGTTCCCCCGCCCGCGCATCCAGAGCCAGGGCCAGGACAGCGGCACGAGCACCCAGGCCAGGCCCATCCAGCCCCAGAGTTGCTCGATGGACACCACGCGCAGCGAGCCGGCCAGCAAGGTCAATCCCTGCGGCTCGGTGTGGATCACGTTCGTCGGCGCGTAGGCCTGTTGCGCCCGGAACAGCAGGTAGGGCAGGCAGACCGCGCCGATCACCAGCGCCGTCCCGGCGAGCCGGCGCGCCTCGGGACCGAAGCGGCGGTCGCGCAGCAGCAGCCCGAGCCCGAGCGCGGGGAACACCAGCGCGAACTGGATGGCCGAGAAGACGTGCGCCGCCACCGCCGCGAAGCCCAGGGCCACCGCGGCCAGACGCGTGGCCCGGGCACGCCGGCCCAGGTCCGCGAGCAGCGCGACCGCCGCAGCGAGCGCCAGCTGGTCCGCGATGCGCGTGGAGTAGACCGCCTGGCGGATCGGGCCCTGCGCCAGGCCGCCTCCGTAGGTCAGCACCAGCACCCAGGCGGCGAGCGCCGCGCCGGTGGAGCCGCGACACAGGAAGCCCAGGGCGGCGACGTTGAGCACGAAGAGCGGCGCGACCAGGGCGCTGAGCCAGCGCCAGGTCTCGAGCGGGCCGAGGCCCGCCAGCTGCGCGAGCAACGCGACGATGCCGTGCCAGAGCCCCTTGCGCGGGTCGGCGCCCGCGCGACCCGCGTCGCGGAAGAAGGCGTCGGCGGGGAACAACTCCCCCGACTGCAGCATGCGCCACAGCGTCCCGACGTGGTCCGGCGTGTCGCTCAAGTACCCCAGGGGCGGCCCGAAGCGGGCCGCATGCACGGCCGCGAACGCGGCGGCGAGCAGCACGGCCGCCACAGCCGCGCGCGTGAGCCCGCGCTCCGGTGGGACCTGCGGCCCGCCGGCGCGCCAGAGCACGAGTCCCCAGGGCAGCACGCTCGTCAGCGGGGTCCAGGGAAGCAGCGCGAGGAAGGGCAGTCCCGCCACGTGCGCGAGCAGCACGAGGGCGGCGTTCCATGCCACCCCGAAGCCGAATGCCCAGCCAGCCGCGAGCCATGCACCTCCGGGCGGACGCGCCCCGAGGGCGAGGAAGGCCCAGCCGGGCACCACGAGGAGGACCGTGAACGCCGCAGCCAGGCGCCACGGTCCGGGCAGAACCGACGCCCAGTCGGCGAGCAGCAACCCGTGCACCACGAGGCTGCCCGCGACCACGCCGATGGCGCCGACCCGGCTCACGCGCGGGCCTCCCCGCGGACCCACCGGCCGGCGAGCGCGCGCAGCCCGAGGCCGCGACCCAGCCACCACAGCACGGGCGCGTAGAGGAGCGCCACAGCGATCGTGCGCGCCCCCGCGGCAAGGACCGACTCCACCGGCCCGACCCGGCAGGCGACGAACGCGGCCGCCGCGATCCACAACGCGGGCAGGAAGCTCGACACGGCGAAAGCCCACCGGCCGCCCGGCCCGGGGCGCAGGTCACGCGCCGCGAGCGTGGCGATCACCGCCGCGAAGATGCCATAGCCGGCGCACGCTGCGAGGGCCACCGGCGAGGGCCGGGGCGCGCGTGCCGCGACCATGAAGACGAGCAGCGCGGTCGCCGCCGCGCACGCCAGCCCGGCCACGAGCAGCGACCGCGCGCGGCCGCTGCCCAGCAGCCAGTAACCCGGCAGCGTCGCGGCCGAGAGCAACAACGCACCCAGGGAGAGCAGCCGGACGGCCTCCGCCGCGTCCCGGTAGCGCGGCAGCCACCACGCCAGCGCCGGCGCCACCCACACCATCGCGACCGCCACCGCCAGCGGCAACAGCAGCGCCAGCACGCGGTGCGCGCGCGCCACCTGCCCGCGCACGGCCTCCAGGCCGGGCGTGTCCCCTGCGGCCGCGGCGATGCGCGGATAGAGCACCGCGGCCGCGGCCTCGGGCACGTACAGTACGAGCCCGGCCGCCATGAGCCCCAGGCTGTAGGCGCCGAGATCCGCGGGTGTGCCGTAGTGGATGAGGGCGAGGCGGTCCACCGAGCGCAGCACGAGCGAGACGGCGAAGAAGGCGAAGACCACGAATCCGCCGCGCAACAACCGGACCCCTTCCGCCGGGGCCCCGGGCCGCAGCGGGACGTCGGGCGCAGCCAGGCGCACCCACGCCAGGGCCACGAGGGTCCCGGCGAGCCAGCCCCACAGCAACCCGGAGATCCCGAAACGCCAGACCAGCGCGAGCCCCAGGCTGCCGCCCAGCAGCGCCTGCGCCGCCGCCGGGCCGCTCACCGCGTCGAAGCGACCTCGTGCGCGCAGGGCCGAGCCGTGGTACTGCAGCACGAGCTGCAGCAGTGCGACCGCGAGCATCAGGAGCGGAGCGCTCCAGCCGAGCCCGCGCAGCAGCGTGGGCCGTCCGCTCGCGAGCGCGGCGACCAGCAGCAGCGCGAAGAGCGCCCCGCCCGCGAGCACCATGGTCCAGGCGCCGGCGAGCAACCGGCGGGCCTCCTCCGTTTCGCCCCGCGCGGTGGGCGCGGGCAGCCGCAGATCGAGCCCCTGCAGGGCGCCGCCCGAGGCGTAGCCGCCGTAGTCGAGGATCAGGTTGAGCGCGTTCCATTGGCCGAAACCCGCGGGCCCCAGGGCGATCGCGGCCAGCAGGCCGCGCGCCAGCAGGACCCCGCGCGCCATGTACTGGCTGACCGCGAGGCCCAGCGTGTCCCGGACGAAGCGCTGGCTCACCGCGGTCCAGAGGCGGGCAGTTGGAGCGCGGGCACGTGGTGCCCTAGAATCACGCGCCTGATGCCAACCTGTGCTCCGACTTCGACCGGCCGGCCGTGACCTCCGGGCCCGAGACCCTCGCCTTGCGCGGCGGCACTCCCGTGCGCGCCACGTTCCTGCCCTTCTCCCGGCCCTCCATCGGGGCGAGGGAGAAGGAGCTCGTGCTCGCGGCGCTCGAATCCGGCTGGATCACGACGGGCCCGCAGACCGTGGAGCTGGGCCGCCGGGTGGCGGCCCTCGCCGGAGCACGCCACGGCCTGGCGGTGAACTCGGCCACCGGCGCCCTGCACCTCGCGCTCGCCGCGCTGGGAGTGGGCCCCGGCGACGAGGTGATCACCTCGACTTACACGTTCGTGGCCTGTGTGAACGTCATCGAGCACGTGGGCGCGCGCCCGGTGCTGGTGGACGTCGAGCCCGACACGCTCTGCCTGGACCCGCGCGCGGTCGAGCGCGCGCTCACCGCGAAGACGCGCGCCCTCCTGCCGGTGGACTATGCCGGACACCCCTGCGACCTCGACGCCATCGGCGGGCTGGCCCGCGCGCGCGGCATCCGCGTGGTCGAGGACGCGGCCCACGCGCTGGGGGCCTCGCTGGGCGGCCGGCCGGTGGGCTCGCTCTCCGACATCACCGCGTTCTCGTTCTACGCCACGAAGAACCTCACCACCGGCGAGGGCGGTGCCGCGGTCACGGACGACGACGCGCTGGCCGCGCGCATGAGCCTGCTCTCGCTGCACGGCATGGACCGCGACGCCTGGAAGCGCTACAGCGACACGGGCTCGTGGTACTACGAGGTGACCGCTCCGGGCTTCAAGTACAACCTCAGCGACGTGCTGGCGGCCATCGGCCTGGGCCAGCTGGAGCGCTTCGAGGGCATGCAGCAGCGGCGCCGGGAGCTCGTCGCGCTCTACGACTCCCTGCTGGCCGGGGTCCCGGAGGTGCGCCGGCCGCAGCCGCGCGCCGGGGTCGTGCACGCCTGGCACCTCTACCCGGTCGCGCTGGAGCTGGAGCGACTCGCCTGCGATCGCGCGCGCTTCATCCAGGAGCTGCGCGCCGAGAACATCGGCGCCTCCGTGCACTTCATCCCCATCCACCTGCATCCCTACTTCCAGGACCGGCTGGGCGTGCGCGCCGGCGACTTCCCGGTCGCCGATGACGCCTATCGCCGCGCCGTCACCCTGCCGCTCTTCCCGGACATGACGCCGCGGGACGTCGAGGACGTCGTCGCCGCGGTGCGCAAGATCATCGGGCACTTCCCGCGCTGATCCGCCGCCGAGCCGCCCGGCTCGCGGGGTCATGAAGTGGATCCCTGGGCCTGGTTGAGCGAGCGCAGCGAGAGCCCCTCGCGCCGCAGGTAGAACAGGCCCACCACGGTGACCGGCAGCCACTGCCCCGCCCAGTAGAACCACGAGAAGGAGTTCGCCAGCTCGCGGTCGTTCACCCCGAAGAGCGTGAGCCCGGCCACGCAGGCCAGGTTCATGGTGCCGATGTAGCCCGGGGCGGCCGGCGCCATGATCGCGAACGCGGTGATGACCAGCAGCATGAAGCCCGCATACCAGGGCAGCTGGATGCCGAGCGCCAGCATGCTGAGCTGCAGCGCCACCGCGAAGCAGGAGAACAGCACGAACGAGAGCAGGAAGACCCACAGCAGGCGGGGCAGGTCGCGGAACAACCCCAGGCCCTCGACGAAGTGGTCGAGCGCGGCGACCACGCGGCCCCGGTGGCGTTCGGGCAGCCGCATCGAGAGGCGGTGGACCACACGGCGCGCCAGCCCGGGAGTGCGTTCGAGCAGGATGAGCAGGACCGTGAGCCCCACGGTGATCGCGATGAGCGAGGTGGCGCCCGCCTGGGTGAACTCCGCCGCCTTGCTGTTCGCCTGGATGGGGTGCACGAGCATGGTGACGCCCAGGATCGCGAGCAACGCGAGCATGTCCACCACGCGCTCCACGACGACCGTGGCCAGCACCATGGTGGTCGAGCACTTCTCGCGGCGCGCCAGCGCCCAGGCCCGCACGAACTCGCCCAGCCGGAAGGGCAGCACGTTGTTGGCCATGAAGCCGATCATGGTGGCCTTGTAGAGGCTGTGGAGCGTGACGGCGCGTCCTCCGGACAGGAGCGAGCGCCAGCGCAGGGCCCGGACCCCGAAGCTGAACAAGGTGAGCCCCATCACGGCGCCGAAGAGGAGCAGGTTCGAGTGGCTCAGCGCCCGCCAGACTTCCGGAACGCTCACTCCCCGCATGGAGAACCACACCGCGGCCACCGAGATGGCCACGCCCAGGAACAGCTGGAGCAGCCGCTTCATGCGCGGTCCGCGGCCGGTGCGGCCGCCGGCGCCCTGCCGGAGCCCGACTCCTCGAGGTCGTGGCGCAGCAGGGCCAGTTCGCGGGCGAGCGCCTGGTTCTCCTGGCCCAGCCGCGAGAGCCGGACCGAGAGGTGGAGCAGCATCGCCAGGCTGAACGCGAGCCCGAAGGCGAACACCGTCGAGTTCTCCTGCACGATGCCCAGCTCGCGGCTGACCCAGACCAGCAGCGGCGTCGAGAACCCCAGCGCCGCGACGACGACGGTCGAGATCAGCCAGAGCAGCGAATACTCCTCGGAGAGCTTGCGGCGCCGCACCAGGTCCAGCACATAGAGCACGAGCAGGACCGCGCCGATCGCGGCGATGACCTGGGTCCTCGACAGGAACACCATGGGATGGCCCTCAGGGCTGCGCCGGCCGCTGAAGCAGTGCCATCAGCGAGGCCAGCAGGTTCTTGTAGGGATAGTACAAGGACGTGCCGAGTGTGTAGAAGGACCGCCCGGCCCGGCGCGCGCGCATCCTGACCGGCACTTCCTCCATGCGGAAACCACGGCGCCCGAGCGCGATCAGCAGCGGCGCATCCGGGAAGTCCCGCGGGAAATCGTGCTGGCACACCTCCATGACCCGCCGTGCGTAGGCGCGGAAGCCGGAGGTGGTGTCGGTGATCCGCACGCGCAGCACCGCGCTCACCAGGCCGGAGAACAGCACCATGCCGAGACGGCGCGCGGCCGGCGCCCGATAGCCGGAGCGCTGGACGTAGCGCGAGCCGATGCTCACGTCGCAGCGGCCGGCGCGCAGCGGCTCGAGCAGCGCCTCCAGGGTGGCGGGGTCGTGCTGACCGTCCGCGTCGAACTGCACGCCCGCGTCGTAGCCGTGCTCGACGGCCCAGCGGAACCCGGTCTGCAGGGCCGCGCCCACGCCCAGGTTGAAGGGAAGCCGCAGCACACGCACACCGCGCGCGCGCGCCACCCCGGCGGTGCCGTCACGGGAGCCATCGTCGACCACCAGCAGGTCCAGCCCCGGCGCCACCGCGCGCAGCTCGTCGAGCGTGGCCGGCAGGCTCTCCTGCTCGTCGTGCGCCGGGATGATCACCAGCACGCGCAGCCCGCTCACGCGGGCCTCCGCACTCCGCCCAGGCGGGCGAAGAAGCCGAGCGTGTGCATCAGGCTCCCGCGCACCACCCGCGTCCAGGGCCTCTCCAGCGGCAGTTCCGCCAGCTTGTCAAGATCCTCCTGACGCACCAGCCCCACTGCGAACATCCCCACTCCTGCGGCCGGCAGCAGGGCCAGGTGGAACAGGATCCGGGCCGCATGGCTGAAGCGCAGGTCGCCCAGCAGGGTGATGGCCAGAAGCGGCACCAGCAGGGCCAGCGCCGCGAGGCCGGTGCGCACGCGGTCCGACGCACCCTCCGGGACCACGCGCGCCAGCAGCACCAGGGCCACGACGAAGGACGCCACGGCGCCGGCCAGGTTGGCCCAGGCCGCGCCGATGACGCCCAGCGGGAGCACCAGCAGGAAGTAGGCGCCGAATTCGGTCACGAACTTGACCACGGACAGGGCCAGCACCGTGCCGGGACGCCGCAGCGACTGGAACAGCATGGTGAGCGGCTGCTGGGCGGTGCGGGCCATGGGCACCAGGGCCAGCACGCGCAGCATCGGGACGGCCGGCTCGAACGACCAGCCGCCGATCAGCAGCGTCAATTCACGGGCGAAGACGAACAACCCGAGGGAGAGCGCGAAGGCCAGCGCCTGGATGAGACGCAGCGCCTGATCGAAGATCAGACGCAGCCGCTCCCGCTCCCCGTGCGCGACCAGACGGGTGAGCGAGGGCATGAGGGAGGCCGGCACCGCGTTCGCCAGGTCGTTGAAGCGCTCGACGGTCTGGAAGGCGAACTTGAAGTAGCCCAGGAGCCCGGGGCTGAACAGCTTCCCCAGGACCATCGTGCCCAGGTTCTGCCCCGACATGAAGGTGATGCGCGCGCCGAGCAGGGGCACGCAGTAGCTGAACATGCTGCGCAGCAGCCCGCGCCAGGCGCGCTCGGGGGTCGTCGGCTCGCAGTCCTCGGCGTTCCGCATGATCCAGAGGGACGCCGCGGCCTGCGCCAGAGCCAGGGCCACGGTCAGCAGCGCAAGCCCCAGGGCCAGCTGGAAGAGGCCGTAACGGCCCCACCACAGCAGGGCCACCATGACGATCTTGACGATGTGGAAGAAGACGGCGAGCAGCGACAGCCAGCGGAATTCCTGGGTGCCGTAGAGCGTGGCCCGGCCGGTGGTGGAGAACCCGTCGAAGGCCACCATCAGCGTGAGGACCGGTACGAGCACGAGCAGTTGGGGGACGGCGAAGAAGCGGGAGAGCCACGGCGCCAGCGTCATCAGCACCGCGCTCGCCACGAGTCCGAGCCCGAGCTTCATGCCCAGCGCAAGCAGGTGGGCGCGACGCAGGGTGCGACGCAGACCGCGCGCCTCGTACTCGGCGGCGTAGCGCTCGAGGAACATCTCGAAGTTGCCGGTCGCCACGGTGGCGAAACCCACGCAGGCCAGAGCGAGCGTCATGATCCCGAACTGCCGCGGCCCCAGCCAGCGCAGGATCAGCATCGAGTAGGCCACGCTCGAGAGCAGCGCCGCCACCTTCTCCAGGACGAGCCAGAAGGCGCCGCGCGAGACGGAATGGGCGAATTCGCCGGGTCTCACCGGGCCTCCGCCAGCCAGGCCAGCCCATCCTCGAGGAATCCGCGCACGTCCCTCAGGTGGCGCACGCCATCGGGCACGGGATGGCTGGCGAGGAGCGCGGCGGCCATCTGGGGATGCGCGGGGTCGTAGCCATGCATGGCGGCCAGCGGGCGCGAACCCATGAAGGAGGGCACCATCAGCACTCCAGGATCGAGCAGGTAGATGTCCTCCCCGTATTCGCGCCCCGGAAAGAGCGCTCCGGCCCGCTCGAGCTCTTCATCCTCGAGCCAGCGGCCGCCGCGCACGCCCTCCAGTGCGGCGCGCACTTCCCCGCGTGCCAGGGCTGAACGCCACCAGAACCGCGCAAACGTCGAGTCGAAGAACGGCACATAATCCCGCGGCCAGCGGCAGGAAAGCCCCGCGAGCGCGCCCATCACGTCCACGGTCTCGCGGACGTCCAGCATGCCGTGATCGGAGAGCAATACGAGCCGCAACTCCTCGCCGCGCCGCCGGGCTGCGTGGGCGTTGCGCGTGAGCCAGGCATCGTAGCGCGCCAGTCGCTCGCGCACGTCCGCGCCGCCCGACCCCTCCCGGTGCAGCGCCGCATCGAGGTCGGCAGTGTAGCAGAACAGGAAGTCCTCGGGCCCGCGCTCGAGCGCGCGCTCCATCGCGCTCAGGGCCTCGGACTCGGGGGTGCGCCAGTTCCAGCCCTGCCAGCGGATGCCGCTGCGCGCGACCGTGTCCCACAGCGAGCCTCCGGGCAGTCCGCCCGGGACGAAGATGTCGTCGCGCTCGGCCAGATCGAACTCCTCGAGCAGATCGCGGGGGACCTGGTAGAGACTGAAGTAGCCGCGCACGCCGCGCCGCGCGACGAGCCGGGCGAGCAGTCTCGAGAGTTTCCAGCTGCGCCGCAGCCGCGGTGGCAGCAGGCCGAGCCAGCGAAATCCGTGGAAGGGGGTGCCGGCACTCCCCGCGCGCCGGTACATGAGCCAGCGCCCGTGCTCGGCCGGCGGCCGCCCGGTGAAGAGCGTCGGCAACGCCCCGGAGCTGAAGCCCAGGATGGTCTCGAGCCGGCGCCGGTGCGGCAGCCCGGCGGCAAAGCCGGGCGCGCTCGCCGCCAGTTCCCAGCCCAGGGCGTCGACCAGCAGCACGGCCAGGCGCCTTCTCACGCGGACTCCGCCGTGCGCTGACCATCGAGCACCCAGCGGTCCCACGCGCCGACGACGGCGCGCGCGGCGGCGGCCCAGTCCGCCCGCGCTTTGGCGGGCGCCACGCCCAGCGCTGCGAGCGAGCGCTG